>JAWCNN010000001.1:0-164501 GCA_038848525.1 Bathyarchaeia archaeon
TTCACCAACAAATACGCATTCTTTAATCAACTGCCAAGCCCAATAAACAACTACTGGTACATCTATTACGTAGGCAACTACGCATGGAGCCACTTCGAAGCAAAATAGAAGCAAAGCGCTAAACACACCAACACCCCACATTTTTTCAGCCAAATTTAACGTGTAGATGATTTTGAGAGGGTATTTACGCAAATTATTTATTGGAATTGTCTAATAGATGAGCATTGGAATTTGAAGAGGTTGAAGTGATGTGGTTATCTTTGAAGAGGGTTGCATGGCGTGATTTAACGGCAATAATTGTTATTTCTTCTATCTTTTTCTTGACGGTTGTTTGGAACTTAGGTGCAACAAGTATTCCTTTAACGCTTGTTGAATGTCAAACTTCCGGAGGCGAAGGTTTTTACATGGACTTAGGATATGTTAAAAGAATTTACTCCTTTTGTATTTTGCTTAAGAAAACAACGGACTTCATCAGTTTTAGGTTGTACACGCATTCTCCAGAAGATTTTTTGTGTGCAATGAAAACAGGGGTTGATGGATTTTTTTACATGCCAAACGTTACAAATAATGTTCTCGGCATAATTCTTAAGATTGAATTGTTGTTTAACGATGAAAATCTTGTTGGGGATCAGGCTGGAGGCAATTTGCCTTTTTCGACGATGACCGCTTATCCCGATGGAAAAGTGGATTCAATAGACATACAGTTCATTGAGCGTTACAACGGCGGAAATGAAGTTGGAGAGTTATGGGATTACATGGCTGACATTGTTCCAGACAAGACAATAAATGAAACGGATTTGCGTTCAGCAAACGCCAATCTCGGCAAAAATGGAACATACATTACAGACTTGACGGAAGTTAAAGTTAAATTTGACACTGGCGAGGAAAAAGCACCGGACATTTACGGTTTCATACCAGTTCCCGCTGGAGCCACAAGCTTTAATGTTACACGTGATGGCAACCCGATAGGGGCTATGGTGACGTTTTGGTATGCCCGACTGGTCTTCATGGATGGATATTACTGCTGGAAAGAAGTGGAAGTGAACGCTGAGACCCGTTATATAGGGTTTGTTTTTTACGCCTCTTCAGGCGAAATGGCCGAAATTGCTGTGATAGACGAAGAAGCAAAAATAGTTCCGATAAAATCCATTGAAGGCGTAGGCATAAACAATGACGTACTGAGAAATTTGGTTGATGAGCAAGGTAAAATCGTGTATCCTCCAACTTACATGTATGAGGCATATTTTGACGAGACGGGTTACTTTGTAAGGGCAGCTGAAGAATACGCTAAACTCGAAAAGCCTTACGGTGTTGTTCATCCGCCCCTTGGCAAACTCATAATTGCGGCTGGCATTTTGATTTTTGGTTGCAACCCGTTTGGATGGCGAATTATGAATGTGGTATTCGCAACGCTTACAATACCTGTTATTTATGTGTTAAGCAAAAGAATGTTTAGAACGTGGATTGCCGCTTCTATAGCGGCTTTTCTTTTGGTTTTTGAGTTTATGCATTTCACAATGGCGAGAATAGCAACCGTTGAGGTGTACGTTGTTTTCTTCTCGCTTACTTCACATCTTTTCTTTTTCGCTTATTTGCAGGGGGTTTTGCAGAAAAAAGCCGATAATCGCCTACTGTTTTTGGCTGTGCTGTTTTTCGCTTTGGGATTTTCAACAAAATGGATTGCCCTTTTCGGTTTTCTCGGCGACGTCTTTTTACTTTTAGTTTTAAGGTTAAAGGAACTTTCAACGGTTGAGGCTGGATGGAGTTTGAAGGCTAAAACGTTTCTTATACATACGCTTTTGCCGTTGGCGGGATTTTTAGCCATTGCTGTGGCAATTTACTTTTTAACTTTTCTACCGTTCATTATGGTTGGCTACACTTTAGGCGATGTCTACAACCTTCAATGGAACATGTACAACTACCATGCAACGTTAAGGTTTGAACATTCATCTTCATCGCCGTGGTGGAGTTGGCCTATCATTCAAACGCCAGTGTTGCTTTACGCTTCACCTCTTTTAGACCCCATGGTTTCAACCATAGTTTGCATGGGAAACCCTGCCATTTGGTGGTTCGGCGCTTTATGCATAATTCTTATAATTGCAAAGGCGTTTTTGGAGAAAAAGAATTTCGTATATGCATATGTTGTTACGATATTCCTTTTCCAGTGGCTACTTTATGCGCTGATATCAAGACCTCTATTTTTGTACAACTTTTATTCTAACGTGCCATTTTTGATTTTGGCAGTAACGCTCATCCTAAACGAACTTTGGGAAAGCAAAAGCTTCCGGCATGGAAAACTGGTGGTGTCGGCTTACATGTTTGTGGTTGTCATCTTTTTCTTGACGTTTTATCCCGTTATATCTGGACAGCCATGCCCGTACACATGGGAGGAAAGCTTAAGATGGTTTGAAACGTGGAATTTTTAGGGCAGATTTGAAATGGAAAACCAGAAAAAGGTGGGTGGTTATTTTTGAAGTTTAACTGGTTGTGGGAATTGTTATTGGTGGCAGATGCCAGAAGGTTATTGATTTGATTTGGCGTCCCCAAGCCATGAAAATGAATTTGTATTGTCCAGGTTTTAAAGCTCCAAGCTTATATGTATTTGTGAATTTTGTAACTACTTGAATGCATGGGTCTGTGTACTGCCAGACTTTGGCGTCTGCCCAAAACACGGAGTTGTTGCGTTGAACTTGTCCCCATTCAAACTTGTAACATGGCGTGCCTAAGGTTACCGTTACGTTGATGTAGGCGATGTCGCCTACTCGCCAGTAGCGTAGTTCCACTTGATTTGGTGAGGGAATGTATGGAAGCCATTCCTCCTCTTGGGATGCGGAAAACGCAACGGCAATGGCGGAGACTAGAATCGCCATTGAAAGTGCTATAATAACAAACTTTCTCAACAAATCTTACCCCTTTCCAGTTTTATTTTTTGTGAATTTTACTTAAATAGTTTGTGTTGGTTGTTCTTGGCATTTTTGAAGTGGCTTTTCACGGTGTTTAAATGTCGTTGTTTTTGCGGGTTTTCCGACGACGACAATTCTGCATGGTTTTTCTTTAAAGGATGTGGAAGGCTTCTGCAAGCAATGCCATAGCTAAAAGGAACAGCACTAGGGCGGTGATTAATTTCACTTTTCCGACGTGTGTGCGTAAAAATTCGCCTAGTTTTTGTGAGCGCACTCCGAAGCTTGCCAGTTCGAATACTATGAGCAGTGGCAGTATGAACATGATGTTGTAGATGATTAGGTATATGAAGGCTTGGAAGCGCATGTTTGGATTTGAAAGTAAAGCTATTATTGGAAAGTAAACTTGTCCGGTGCATGCAAGCTCGAAGAGGCTGATGGTGAAACCACATGCAAAAGCAAAGGGAACAATAAACTTTGCTTCTCTGGTTTTTCTGATTGTTCCGTGAATTTTCGTTTTTAAAGAGTGTGGAAGTTGCAGTTTTACGGCTTCCGCGCCTTTCTTTTTGAAAAGGCAATAGTCGTGGATGTTTATTAAACCTAAAGATATTGCGAAGCTTGCCACACCAACTTTTATTGCAAAGCTGATTGTGGAGTAAATTTGAAGTTGCCTTATAAACAGCAGTATTCCAACGCCGATTAGAAAGTAAGTGACGAAAACTGCGGCTATAAAGGAGACACCGACCAAAGCAATTTCTCTTTTTTCACGTCCCATGTACTCTAGATAGGAAACAAAGAAGACAATAACAGCGAATGCGCATGGGTTCACTCCATCGGCAAGCCCGCCGACGATAACAGCCAAAAGCTGAGGCAAATCTAAGAATCCACTTCCAGGCTTAACAAGTTTCCAAGGTGGCACAGTGCCCGCATCTCCGTATTCCTCAATTATTTGTCGGAGGTTCTCCTCTGTTATGTCGTCGCCTAAAAGTACGTAGTTGCCTATGAAAAGCGCTCTGTAGGGAGCCTTAACATAATAACCTTGAGGATACTCTATGTTATACACGCCATATAACTCAAAAAGTCTATTCTCCATTTCCATAATACTCTTGTTCATATAATCAAACTGTTCGGGAACAAGTCTTGAATATTCATTTTTTAACTGCATAACCATTTCCCAGTTGTCTTCGCAGTTTCCGCATCCTGGGGTTCCGAAATAGGCTAGGTAAATGTATTTCCACAAGGGTTTTGCTCCAGTTTCCAAATACTTTTCAATCAAACTTCGAAGGTTGGCTTCTGTTATGTTGTATGCCAATAGGTAATCGTCGCCAATGAAAACAGCCGTGCGTGGACTATTATGGGGCAAGTTATGTACGCTAAATAGCAAATATTCTTCGAGTTCTATGTCTTCTTCTTTGTAATAGTCGAATCTCATGGCTACGAGGTTTGGGTATTCCCTTTCCAAAGCGGTGATGACTCTCCATTTTTCTTCGCAGTCGCTGCATCC
Source organism: Bathyarchaeia archaeon (assembly GCA_038848525.1). Lineage (GTDB taxonomy): Archaea > Thermoproteota > Bathyarchaeia > Bathyarchaeales > Bathycorpusculaceae > JAWCNN01. Next base: position 4,405 of record JAWCNN010000001.1, read on the forward strand.
GTTGGTGCCGAAAAACGCTAAACAAACGACTTTAGAGGTTACATTTGCCTTTCGGGGTTGGGCAAACGCAACAGCTGGAAAAAACACAAAAGTAACGGCGACTGCGGCGATAAACAGATATGTGGTTTTCATGGCATTTCCATGTTTATTAGCCGTTTTTGGATTTTATAAGTTTTCACTTGCTATTCTATTTTGCTTATGTTGAAGTTTTCCGCCCAGTCAACACCCACACAGCCCATGTTGAAAGAGAAAATGTAAATGTAACAGTCATAACTTGGCAGCTGATAACCTTCCTCGTAAATGCATGTTTCACCTTCATAAAACTTTACAGTGCCATTCACGATTTCCATCATAAAAGTGTTGCTTTCAGCTGCCCACGTCCTTTCATGAACGGCTCTCCAGTTTTTTCCAATACTCCTATAAATAAACACCTTTTCGAATGGACCAGCCATCTGTATAGCGTAAGTGTCTGGAAGTTGAAAGTTAAGTGGATTTGCCGTTGTGTTTTTGTTGTTAGAAATTAACAGACAGAGTCCACCTCTGCAGGCACACGACAAATAAACGGTTATTCGGCTTTGGTTAAGGTTGTAGCTTTCCTTTGAAACCACACCAGCAAAAGAATCTTCCATTGGAAAATTGAACTCGAACCTGCTGTCTTTCACTGTTACTTTTCCGCTCTCAATTTCGATTTTATCCCATCCCTCAATGTCACTTTTCAAAGCGAACATTATTAATAACGCTGAAAAAACCGCTATGAAAACAAGCGCTAATGCCACTGCTTGTTTTTTGTTTAGTTTAAGCCTCACACAACATCACTTCGCTAGGATTATTCCATTCATTCATTTATTAAAAGCTTAACTTAGGATGGTGATTTTGGTGTTGTTCCGCTTAGGACTTTGAGGATGTAGTGGGGTTGGATAAACGCCCATCCGCTTCCAACAACACAAGTGAAACGTGTAAGCATTGCAAAAACCAAACCTATCGGACCACCAGCCACTCCAGTCGCCGAAAAGCCAGCTGCGATTACTAAATCGTAAATTCCAATGTTAGTTGGGATAAAAGGCATTTGCCTAGCTATATCCAAAAGGAAAAAAATGCTAAAACAGAAAAAGAAAAGCTGAGGCGAAAACGCAAAGTCCTCTGGGTTGATGGCGTGAAAAATAAGCGTCCACTCGAAGCTTTTGAGAATCCAAGTCACAATTGACAAGCCGAAAATCACTGCCGCCTCAAACTTTGACGTTGGAATGTCGCTGGAAACAACCTTGCCTAAGGCATTCCTCAAAAAGGATGGAAGCCTCTTAAGAACAGCATTTTTAAAGCCTAGAAGCGGCGTGGACGGAACAATCAGCAAAATAAAGCCTACAGCACATGTGAGAAGAATTAAGGCGAAGGCTTGTAGATAAACCGCCACTGAAGGGTCAATAAAGCTTCCAATAGTCCACAAACCCAAAAATGCGCCTATAACCGTTAGTAGGCTTCCAACGGAATGTAAAAACCCGAAACGGTTAACACATGTAAGCCTATCCTCGCCTGAAGCTTTATGCAACGCTTCAATTTTGAATAGGATAAGGGCGGCTTGGTTTATCATGCCGATGAAGGAGCCCCAACACGTTATCATTAAAGAGTCTATGAAGGTTAGTTTGAAACCGCTTTTTCTGTAAAGCCTATAAAACTGGTAGGAAATGTTAAGCTGAACCAAAGCGAATGGAATACAAGCAATTAAAAGCCAAAAAATGTTCGTGCTGGATAAAACTTTAAAATAGTTTTCAGCTCCAAAATACCAAACGATTAGGGCGAGAATTGCTATTCCAAAAATAAACTGCAAGACAAATGTTCTTTTCTTAACCATGTATGCTCATCCTAACATTTTCTCAACAGAAACCTAAAAACCTTTGGCATTTCACGGGCGTAAACTCCAAAACGGCAACAACACACAAATTATTTAAGAATTGGCATTGTCTAGTTTACATAGAGGTTCAACAAGTGGGTTCGCTTCACATAAGCTTGTGCCATCATTTATCGCTTTCTTACTGGGGCGGAGGAGAAAAATACCTTGTAACTTTAGCAAAGGAACTAAGCAAAAGAGGGCATCAAGTTGAAGTTTATGGTTTACCCTTCTTTAAGAAAGGAAAAAGCAAGATTAACCCAAAAGAAATGTTGGATGGAATACCATACGAAGAGGGATTGACAAGGCGTGTTTCAGGCGACGTCTGTTACGTTATTTATAGACCGCTGGTGCTACTGCATTTCAAAACCAACGCGCCGAAAATTGCGGGTATCCACTCTGAACTTTTCTGGAAGAAAGAGGTCGGCGCAGGTTATGGGCTTATGGCAAACATAATCTACGACTTTAACAAGTTTTACAGATTTTCAGATTTGAAAAAGTTTGACGCTGTTCATTTGGTGACAAATGCCTACCCCATTGAACACCAGCGGGTTTACTTCATTCCAAACTTCGTTGATTCGCAAATGTATTATCCATGCAAAAAGAAAAATGTCAAGTTCACGGTTGCCTACACAAGCCGCAAGGTTTGGCAGAAAGGTTGGGACATTTTCCAAGAGGTAACGCAACACCTAAGCAAAGACATCCAAGTTAAAATTTCGGGCGGTGTAATCCCAGAAAAAATGATGCCCGCATTTCTTTCTGAGGCGCATGTTACGGTTGTTCCCGCCAGAGTGGACACGTTCGGCTTATCAATCATCGAATCACTTTTGTGCGGAACACCAGTAATCACAACATCGCTTAAGACACACAAAAGTTTGGATCTGCCCCTAATCTACGCCGACTCGCCAGAAGAATTCCTAAACCAAATCATGAAGTTAAAGGCAATGTGGGAAACAAACCCCGAAGAATACAAGCAACTTTGCCTATCATGCCGAGAATCAGCCATGAAATACGATAAAACCTTAGTTTTGAACAAACTGGAAAAAATGTTTGAGGACGTGGCAATTAAATAATTTTACATTTTAGGCTGGATGAGTCACCCACGGAAAATAGTAGATGAAGAATACAACAGTTAAGGCAAGATGCACTAGTATGCAAACATTCCTATATCTTCTGTTCAGAGGTATTTGACTCCAGAAGTACGGCACTCCCATAGCAAGAAACGGTGTTGTCACCAAGAAATAATAGTTAAAAGTCATACGCTGCACAAACGCTCCGAAAAACAACCATGGAATATACGTTCCAGAAGTCAAAGCAATAAAGAACTTGCTGAAGGCAGTTTCCCTCTTTTTAAAGAGATTATAAATGCATAAACTGTACATGGGCCAGAACATGTAGGCAATGGGATAACTAATCATTGAAACCCACTGTTTACTTATAGATTCGAATTCGCCGGTTTCTGTTACATATCCAATCATGATATAGCCAGGCGGATTCCACATGTTGACTGCTGGCAATGTCCAACCCCACGGTGGACGGTAATCTTCGGGTTTAGGTTCAATGCTTGGCGCCAAAACAGAATAGTAATCCCACATGAACATTAGATGATGAAGGGGGTTGGATATAAATCCCGCTGGAACTGTTTCCGTTATGGTTGTCCACGGCACGCCATACTCATCGACGTACACAACCACGTCAGACATGCTTTCCGTGGCAGGTTTGTAAATAATTTCGTAAATGTATAATCCTCCGAGAGTCACGGCAAGGAAAATAAGCACGAAGACAGTGGCAACTTTGCCCAATGACTTAGCCTCTAACAGCTTTTGCTGGCTCTTGACAAGTCTTGGTAAAGCGTTTAAAAGTGCAAATATGAAAATGCCAAACATAAAGAATAGAACACGTTCAAGACAGAGAAAAGAAACGCCGAAAAAGAAGGCAGACCACTCATATTTTTTGTTTAGGAAAAGGTAAATTGCCATGAGAGCGAATAGGATTTCTGGCATGTCAAGTATGGCTAGGCTTCCATGAACGAAAAAGAAAATGTCGAAAGTTAGGAAAACCGCTGAAAGCAAAGCATATCTTTCAGGCAAGTAACGTTTAGCAATTAAATACACAAAGTATATGCTTACTACACTTGCAATTACTATTGGCAAACGCACAGCAAAGCTTAATATGTACTCACCTGAGTTAACCCCGCCGAAAACCGCTATGCTTAATGCAATAAAAATTTTGGTTAAAGGCGGATGCTCAATGTTCGCCGCTTGCAAGTCCAATGTTTTGAAAGCTGCTGGAACATAATGAGCTTCATCGAAAACTAACCCATCGAAAGCCTCACCAAAATAATAATAAGGTGAACCTAATGGAATTTTTCCTTCATTAACTAATTTTATTAGTTCTTCCTCCGGCTTTAGCCGAATTGACGGTGTGGCGATAACGAGAAAGTGAATTGCAAGTGAAAGAAGTAAAATATGCCAAATGTTAACTTTATATTTTAAAAACGTGTAAAGGCGGCGAATCCACTCCATAATGTTTATTTCTATTTTTATGCTCATCTTCAACCGCCCTTGCCTTTTCCATAACCATAAATGTATTTAAGCCTTAAAAGCCTTAAAAAAGAGAAAAGCCAGTTAACATACCTACTGAAGACGTAACGCCTCTCTTTCTTGACTTCTTCAAAGGGTTCCTCGCAAATTTTAGCGCCCAAATCCTTCGCCCAAAACAACAATTCAATGTGAACAGCATCCCATGTACTCTTTATTTTCCCCCAAGGAAGCCTTCGTAAAACACTGCTTTTCCAAGCCGTAAACCCACAAGTTGGATTGGAAACATCATTAAACAGAAATTTCCTCACAAGCTGATTTGACCATACGCGGGAGCGTTTCCACCCGCCCAACTCCCTTCCAACAATAACATCGCACTTATCAAGTTTTTCAATGAATCTGGCAGCTGCCTCAAATGGGTGGTCCACATCAACTGTCACAACAACATCGCAGTCGTAAGTGAACCATGCTAGGCATAAGCCTTCGCAAAGGCTTTTTCCAAAACCCAATTTTTTAGGATGATACGGAACAACAGCATCCAACTTTTTTGCTGTTTCTCCGCTTTCCACATCATCAGCAACAACAATAATTAATGCATCTTCAAAATGTTTCTTAATAAGCAAAATAGCCCTTTCAATATTCTGCGGCTTCTCCCTGTAAACAGGCAAGACAAAACCTATTTTTGTCATTTTCCAAACCGCCGTTCTCTTTGGGAAAACTCCTTAAGCATGTCAACAAATTCTTCATAGGTAAAGTCTTCAGCAAGAGTTTTTGTAAAAAAAAGCTCGGCATAACCCAAATACCATAGCATGAAACCGCTTAACCGAAGTTCTCCGCCTGTACGGATAAGCATGTCAATTGGTTTTGCATCTGGAAAGTAAAGGTTTTCCACAAACTTTTTATCAACCATTTTAGGCGAATCAACAGACTCGTCAAGGCACACTTTTCTACAAGCATCCAAAATTTCTTCGTTACCATCATAGGCAAGCGGAATATAAAACGTGTAAGCATCATAGCCTTCAGTTGCCCTTTCCAGTTCTGAAATTGCTTTTTGCAAGTAATCCGGAAGCAAATTCAAACTTCCGCCAACTTTAACGCGTATTCTGCAGCGATGAAAACTTTCATCACTTAAAACCTTGTAAATTTCCTCCTCAAAAGCACGGTATATCTCTTCAAGCTCCTCCAAAGGGCGATTGCAAACATTATTTAACGTTAAAGCATAAATGGTAAGCTGCTCACATGGAATTACGCCATACTCCCCTTTAAACTTCAAAGTCCAATCCATAATAATTTCTTCAACTTTACGAACACCATAATAAATAGCATATTTCCGAGGAATACCATTTTTATCTGCCCAACGCCTGTTACCATCAAGAATTATCGCAAGATGCTTAGGCAACGCTTCCAACCACGCCATCATTTCTATACAACCACCACTGCCTTCTCAAGTTAACCTTTACAATAAAAAGGAGGGAGTTGGGTTTTTATTGTTTGTGTTTATTTTGCTTCGAAGTGGCTCCATGCGTAGTTGCCTACGTAATAGATGTACCAGTAGTTGTTTATTGGGCTTGGCAGTTGATTAAAGAATGCGTATTTGTTGGTGAAGTCTGCGCCGTTTACTGTCAGCGTTTGTAGGTTCCAACTGTTTATGTAATGCGAAGTTCCAGATACGAGATCTGCAGAGTAGGCTATTCTCCAGCAGTACGTGCCAGAGCCATCCTTAGTGAATGGTACGCTGATGTCTGTTGCTGGGCTACATGTGGTGCCAGGCGTAGCCGTAGGCGAAGCAGTAGGCGTAGGAGTAGGAGTAGCAGTTGGAGTAGGCGTGGCTGTTGGAGTAGGCGTGGGAGTTGGCGTAGGCGTCGGCGTAGCTGTTCCAGTAATCGTCGTTCTTATAGTCGACGTTATAGTCGTCCTAATAGTTGTACGTATAGTCGACGTTATAGTCGTTCTCCTTCCAAAACGCGTAGTAGTAATAGTAGTAGTCCTAGTACTAGTCCTAGTACTCGTAACCGTAGTAGTCCTGGTACTAGTCACAACACCAGTAGCCGTAGGCGTAGGAGTAGGCGTCGGCGTAGGAGTAGCAGTTGGCGTAGCCGTTGGAGTAGGCGTTGGCGTAGGAGTAGGAGTGGGGGTAGGCGTAGGAGCTGCTCCGGGCTCTTGTCCGTATAGGAGTTTGCCGTTGTCATATACTGGAATGTACTTAGTTTCTTTCCACTGACTTGTTGACAATCCTTGGTATGACCAGTCATTTGTTGGGTCCCAAGCTGCGTCCGGAGCAGTATCAGGCAACTTCAAACGCACCTGCGTCTCTCTTGCGCACTCAGATTGCCCACCTGGGTAGATAGGCGACCCGCTATAATCGACTGTTATGTAGTATATGTTGCCACTCAACTGTGTTGGACCAGTTATTGTCACGGAAACTTCAGCATAATTCTTCACTATTTGAATGTCGCTAACCTTATAACCATTATTAAGCACTTCGCTAACATCAAAGAAGTAACGATAAGATAACTTATCCTTAACTGTGGCTGGCCAAGCTGCATGATTTGTCAAATCAACGGCTATTTCCGTAAACGTGGTGCCTTCAGCGTTAATTTTGGCGTTGGCAAAGTATTCGGTGTATGTGTCTCGGCTTCTCTGAAAATCTTCTTGGCGTGGAAAACCAGAAATGGGTGAACCGCCATAAAGCGCATACATTTTGGCTAAAGCACCAACAAAACCAGCATTATAGTCACAAGCAACCTCATTCTTCGTATAATCGCTCCTAGAGTCAGACCAGCTGTCGCCACTGTCAGGCCCGCCAACCAAAGCTCCATGCAAAATGTGTCGGGTAATTGATGGCGTGTTTATGTCATTCGCCCATGAACCGTGCGCTGTTCTGTGATGCGGATTATACGGCGGATTCGAACCGAAACCGCATACATAACTGCCACTACGCGGATTAGAACCCAAAGCATAGTTTATTTGTTTTTCTGCAAAACTCTTGTAGGTTGAAGCTTTACTTGAGGTACACAGGGAACTATCAGACCAAATGAAGGCTAAAAGCGCTGCGTTGGCGGCATATCGCAGTGATCCCCATGAATCCAGCCAAGCTAAACCTCCAGGCGTATATGTTATCTTTGCGCCATTGTAGCCAGTAGTCCACCAGTCTAGGTTACGTTCAATCGAGTCAATGTAAACTTGCTTGCCTGTTATTTCCGCTAAAAAGATTTGCGCCATGTAGTGCATATCATCCCAAGAGTGAGTCCACTTGTAGCTCCAAACGCCTTCTTGTCCTTCTTGACCCCAGTTGTTTGCGCATTCCTCCGCCTTAGTCAAATAGGACGAGTCACCAGTCGCCTTATACAATAAGACGGCAGCAGCCGACAATTCGTCATAGAACCCGCTGTAGGAATTGTAATATCCGCTTGCAGCTGTATAGCCACTGTCGCTCTTAGTGGAATAGGCAAAATCAAATAGTGTTTTGGCGTGATTCAACGTATTGGTTGAGTCAACGCCTATAAGCGAAGCCATAGCAAGAGCTGCAGCTGTTGCAGCAACAACTGTTGAGCCCGGCGAGGAAGAAGTAACCTTATAGGATGGGCGGCTCATTTTCACGTCTAATACTTCTGCTGGACCCCAGAATCCATGGTCTTGACCCCCATCGCCAACTTGATAAACAAACTCGTTAGTGGCAGTATGACATTTAATGAAGTAGTCAGTTCCCCATTTGATGGCATCCTTAACTTCATCAAGTAAGCCAGCGTTACTAAAGGCACTTTCATATTTATACACAGCCCAGCCCAAAGTTGCAATCGAAGAAGCCATTGGCAGACCAAATTTCACATGGTCACCAGCATCGTAATAGCCGCCAGTCACAGCATCTTTCAAGCATGAATCAGCACGCCAAATAACAGGATTGTTATTTGGCAAATCGCCAGAACGTTGCTGCATGTAAAAGTAAATGGCTTTCTGTAAGGCTTCTCCATAATTGTAAGTGCTTGGAGCATTTACAATTTTGAAGATGCTAGCAAATGTTACTACAAGTATTAGGCAAACAGCTACAATGCCAATATATTTCTTGCGCATTTTCCCTCTCTCCTCTTTTAAACTTTAATTTCCAAAATTATGTTAAGCAAATTTTAATATAAAAACATTTATGTATGAAAATTATACATAAATTTGATTATTTGTGTTTGGTGTAGCCAGCTTCATTCATTATTTTTTTAACTGATATGTATGCTGGAGAGTTTGAAGGCAAATCCAACAGTGAACTGCCAGCTAGGACGTACTCCTCAACTTTTTCATCGTGGGCTATTTTGCCGAGGAACTGGAGGTTTAAAGTTTTTCTGGCTTGGTCTTCAAGTTTTTCTGGGAATCTGAAACCGCCGACAACATAAAAATTTTTAAATTCTATTTTAACTTCTTTTGCTATGCCATAAGCGCGTTTAACATGGTCAAAAGATTTTTTGGATGGGTCTACAATGTCGAATATGTCGTCTACTTTTGATGTTATTCTTCGGTTTAAGTGTTCTAGGCCGGCTGGCGAGTCTATAAGCACATACCTATAATTTTTTGTTAGTGTTTCTAAGGCTCCCTTTAGGGCTGCGTTTGGAAGGCAATAGCATCCTTCAACCCATTTCGTGCCAAGAGCAATAAAATCGAAAAAGTTGCCCTCGTACATGCCATAAGTCCAAATTTTGTTTTCAATGCGCTCGGTTGGTGAAATGCCAATCGTTGTGCCGCCTTCCTCGAGGAAAGTTTCCACAAGCAATTCTGAAATTGTTTTTTTACCAGCTTCTTTTAGGTCTGCTCCGACCATTTCGCCCAAATTTTGGTCTGGGTCTGCATCCACCAAAAGCAGTGGTTTTTCTCCAATTTCAATGAAGTATTTAGTCATCAAAGCTACAAAACTTGTTTTTCCCGTTCCTCCGCGACCCATCGTCACAAGGATTTTCATTTTCGCCTGCTCCTTTCTATGATTTTTTCACGCAGTGTTTCTATAGCAGTTATAGCCTTTGACTCATTATATTTTAGTGGTGTTTCCCCTTTCATTTCAGCCTCTAAAACTTTGGGGTCGAATGGCACAAAATCCAGAATTTCTAAGCTGTTTGTTTCAGCAAAACCTTTTATTGTTTCCTTTTGGTTTTCATCTACAACTTTGTTTCCTACAAGCCAAACGTGTTTTATGTTTGATGTTGAAGCCAACTCGCTTATGCGTTTGGCTGTTTCCAAAGCCTTCATGTTGGCGTCCGCAACGATTAGCATGGCATCCACATGTTTTGCTGTTGCTCTGCCCATGTGTTCAACGCCTGCTTCCATGTCGAGGATAACCGCCTCATCCTGTTCCACAATTAAATGGCGCAATAAATTGCGGATGACAGCGTTTGCTGGGCAGGTGCATCCAGAACCCATAGCCCTAACAGTTCCCATAACGATAAGGTTTACGCCGAAAGGTGTTTTTACAGAAAAATTGCGGATAACATCGTCAACCGTGAAGGAAAGGCGGTAAACGCCTGCATAGCCAGTTCCAGTTTTAGATTCGATTAACTCTTTGTTTTCTGAAATTGGCAGTATTTTACGTGTTTCCTCAAGCGGTAAGCCTAAAGTTAAGGCAAGATTCGGTGATGGGTCGGCGTCAACAGCGATGGTTTCAAATCCTTTGCGAGCAAAGGCATATGCAAGACCAGCAGTGATTAAGGTTTTTCCAACGCCGCCCTTGCCTGAAACAGCCACTTTCATGAAATATGCCCCTTGGCTTTTATGAGTTCGGCTATTAATTCTTTTAGGTAGCGTATTTCTGTTGCGTTTGGCTGTTTTGTGGTTTAAATGTCGTCGTTTTTGTGGGGTTTTTGACGACGACACTGTGTAAGTGTTGTTAGTTTCAATGGAAAATTAACAACAACATTTAGAGGGTTCATGTGTATTTGAGCAACCAAAGGGACAATGGGGTGTATGCGAGATTGATTTAGAAGGGAATCTTATTTCCGACTGCTATACATGGAGCTTAAATGAGAGCATCCCGGAAGTGTTGGTGGTATTTTTGTTTCTGTTGATAAGTTTGCCTTGTTTGCTCCTTACATTGGTTTAGCCTCAATAACAATAATCGCACTAACAGCCACAACTACCTACATCAAACGCCACAAACACAAAAAACAAAAACAATAAACACGCCCATTCCACATTTTTTCTACAATTACAAAGCCTTTAAAGAGGTTTCAAGCATGAAGCCCAAAAAGAAGCGTTTAGGAACCAACTTAAGCGAATCTATAAAGTATGCGGTATTGCCTGTCCAAACAAGTCATTTTCCCACGTCGCCCTTGCCTGAAACAGTCACTAGATTTTTGCTTCGGCGAGTGTTTGTGCTTTTATCTCTTTAATCTGTTTAAAATGGGGGTCTTCCGTTAATAGGATTTCAGCTTTTTCGAGAAGTGCTGTGGCTGCTATTATGCAGTCTCCCCACGGGATTTTCCCTTTGTACTTGTGTCGGAACATTCCCGCCTGTTTTGCTATGTCAATTGTTAAATCGACGACATTTAACCCCGAATTTATTAATTCTTTAAAATATTTTTCACCAATGTCTCTGCCTGCTTTTTTACGTGTTAATGCGTAAAATTCCCCAAGCGCCATTGTTGGTAGTATGCCTTCATTTCCAAGTTTTCTGCACTGCGTTAAAATTTTCTGGGTTTTGTTTAGAACGCTTTCTTCACTTGAAAAGTAATGGAGCACAAAGAAGGCTGTGTCAAATGCAACAATCATATAATTCCTTCAGCGGAAGTTTTCCTCTCTGGCTTTTATGAGTTCGGCTATTAATTCTTTTGGGTTTGCGTATTTTGCCAATTTCCCAGCTGAGTCAACTATGTCTGGCACTGGCTTTATAATTAATCCATCCTCAGCCTCTTCGAAAATCACGAGGGTTCCCTCTCGCATGTTATATTTTCTTCTGTATTGAACTGGAATCGTTGTCTGACCCTTTTTAGTTATTTTCGAGTAAGACATCAATTCTCCCTTACAAATTAAATGCTTTACTTCATAATAAGCATTACTAAAGTACGTAGTATCTACATATACAGCTGTCAACTTGCCGATGCGAAACACCTATTCATGCCTAGAGGAATAAGTCCCTCTCTTTTGGTCTTATAAGCTCTGTAGCCTTTGCATCTTCGGATTTTTGATATTTGTATCCTCGAATTATTGCTGCTGGTATTCCCTCGTTTGCCTGTCCAATAACCAGTTCAGCCGCAGAACAAAGCTCGTCGGCGATTGCCGTTTGCTTCACTTTTAAAATATATCCAAACAGGTCCTTTTCGCCTCTTCTATCTCTTATGGGTTTGATTCCCGCCACCCCAATAGCCACATTTATTTCACCTTCCCGAAGTGGGCGTCCATGCGTGTCGGAAATGATAACCGCAACCTCGCAGTTCGTCAACCGTTTTATTTCCCTCCTAATTTTTTCGGCTGAAGCGTCTGGATTTTCTGGAAGCAATGCCACGATGTTTTCTCCTGGAACGTTTGATTTGTCAACTCCAGAGTTTGCGCAGACAAAACCATGTTTTGTTTCCGTAATGATTTTTCCGTCACCCATGCGCACTATACTTTTTGCCTCGCGCAGAACAACTTCAACTAACGCCGGATCTTTTTCGCATTGTTTAGCTATGGTCTTTGCAAACTCTGAAGGAACAACTTCGTCAAGGTTTACTGTTCTGCCTTCAGCACGAGAAACAACGACGTGCGTGACCACGATTATGTCTCCGTTTTGGATGGGAGAGCCTTGTCTTTTCGCTGCGTCGCAAATGAGCGAGGCTATGTTGTCTCCCACCTTTATGATGGGCAAATTTTCAATGCCTATTACTTGGATAACCTTCATGAAAAGTAGTCTCCATTTTATTTAATGAGCAGTTCTCCTATTGTCTTTGCATAATTAATTCTTGAAATGTGGGAACACTTCAGCGGCTATCATATCAATTGCCTTTCGTACGTTTGGGCCTATTGGCGAACCAGCAACTATCTGGTTCACTCCAGCCTTCAAGAGCTTATCCGCTTTTTCTATGCAGGTTTCTGGGGTGCCGCAAATTGAAAAAGCTTCCACCATGTTATTGTCCACATAAGAGAAGGCTTCTTTCCATTGAGCATGTACTATAGCGTCTCGGACTTTTCCCGCAAGCTCCGCTGAAATCCCATGACGTTCCAGTATGGTTTCTGGAGCGCCTGCAACTATGAAAGCTACAACTGGAACAACAGCCTTTAATGCCTTTTCATAATCGGACGCTATTGAAAAAGACGTGTAAGCGCTGATGTTTAGCTCCTCCAACTTTTTGCCAACTTTCTCCATGCCTTCGTGAACAAATTTCACGGCGTTTTCAATATCCTTTGGATGAGAAGCGTTAATTAAAACTCCATCGCCGATTTCTGCCGCCAGCGCCAACATTTTTGGACCTTGAGCGCCTATGAATATGGAAATGGGATTAGCCACTTTAAAGTTCAGTTTCGCCCTTGAAACCTTGAAAATTTCTCCATGCATTTCCACGGTTTTTCCAGATGTAATTTCTCGGATGATTCGCACGGTTTCTCTTATCGTGGTTAATGGCTTTGCCTGTTCTATGCCAAGCATTTGCAAAGTGGTTTTATCTCCAACTCCAAGCCCGCAGATAACTCTGCCAGGCGCTATTTCATTAAGCGTGGCTACGGCTTGGGCTGTAACCACCGGATGGACCAAATATGGGTTTGTGACCCCTGGACCAAACTTTATCTTTTCAGTGTAGGCGGCCACCGTGGCTAATGAAACGTAGACGTTTCTGTTGTTGAAGTGGTCTGTAACCCATAGGTAATCGAATCCTACTTTTTCCGCTTGAATTGCATAAAAAGTGGTTTTCCAATAAGCGTCCATGGGAACAAACTCTATTCCAAACTCAACCATACAGAACCCTCACTTTAACCTTTCATTCAGCTTTATCGCTATTTCTGACAACCCCAACTCCTCCATCGAGCTGACCGTTTTTTCTGGCTCAAGAACAACAGAAGCCTCAAGAAGATATTGCAATCCCGCTTCAGTTACAAGCTCATTTCTTTGCCAATGCATAAGAATTGCTTTTGCGAGGCGGCTTGGCATTTTACTTGCATTTGAAGATTTTAAAATTATATCTACGAGCTTTTCAGACACAGCGCTTCGCAGGGAAGATGGAATGTTACATGCAATTTCTCTCATGTTTAAGCACCTTAAATAGCTATGTGTCAAAATAAATAAATTTTGTTAACAATGCGGATTGCCGAATCAAAAATCTTAAACTTATAGGCGCCTTTTCTTTATGCGATAAAATATGAGCTTCAACAAAGTAAGCTTTGAAGGATCTCTGGGAAAGAATGTTGTTGACGCTGGAAGGTGCGTTGGCTGTGGTGCATGCGTGGTTGTCTGTCCGTTCAATTGCCTAGGATACGTAAATGCAAAGCCCAAGTTGATGAGGGAGTGCAAAGTTTGCGGCATTTGCCCTCAAGTTTGTCCCCAAAATGAATGGTTACAGTCTAAAGCTGAAACTTTCATGTTTGGTAGACAGCGAAAACCAGACGAAGCGTTTGGAGTTTACCGCAGACTTACGGTGGCTAAGGCAAAAGACGACAGCGTGTTAAAAGTTTGCCAAGACGGTGGCGTTGTCACGGCTCTTTTGCTTTTCGCCTTAGAAAATGGCGTCGTTGACTGTGCAGTTGTTTCTGGAATAAGCAAAGACAAACCCTTATATCCAGTTCCAATGTTGGCTACAACATCAAAAGAAATATTGGAAAGTGCTGGAACTCGATATTTCTATTCGCCGAACATCCTTGCTTTGGCAGAAGCAACAAAACAGAAAAGGGCAAAAATAGCCTTTGTTGGAACTCCATGCCAAATCCGTGCAATCAGAAAGATTCAGATGGCTGGACTGAAAAAATATGCGACATCTCTAAAACTTTTGGTTGGTTTAATGTGTTCAGAGTGCTTCACCTACGAAGGACTTGCGGAAAAGCTTATACACCAAAAATTGGGCATAAACCCAAAGGACATAAAGAAGGTCAACATTAAGGGCAAAGTACTCATAACAACAAAATCGGATGTTAAGGGCGTATCGCTTGCAGAGGCAAAACAGTACGCCAGAGAAAACTGCAGATTCTGCGAAGACTTCAGTTCTGAACTGGCAGACATATCCGTTGGAGGACTTGGATTGGAAGGGTGGAGTTTTGTTGTGGTACGCACCGAAAATGGCGAAGCGTTTTTTGAAATGGCTGAAAAGGCTGGAGTTTTGGAAACGCAACCAGTTGAAGAGGGTGAACCAGCCCTAAACTTGCTCATTAAGCTTTCAACGAAAAAACGCAGTTTAGCAAGCAAATAGGTTATTTCCAACAATTGAATGCGTATATCTCTTTCAATGCTTTTCTCGGCGGAGGTTTAGGTTTTTCGTCTGCATATCCCATAATAACCATTGCTTGTGGTTCAATGTTTTTTGGTAAGCCCAAAACTTTCCTTACAGCGTTTTGGCAGAAAAGCGGAGCGCAAATCCAGCATGTGTCTACTCCCATATTATGGGCTAGAAGCAGCATGGTTTGAATGTATGCAGCAACGCTTTGAACAGCCATTATGTATTCGACTCTTTGTCTTCGCTTATCTGGATACATGTGCATGTTCTCCATGGTTAAGCATGCAATTATAACCACTGGACTTTTCGCGATTCTTTCCCAACTTTCAACTTTCACAATTTTTTCGGCTTTCTCTTTTGAAATGCCGTCCTTGCGCATGTCGGAAAGCCACGCTTTACCCATTTCTGAAGCAAGCTGCTCCTTCACTTCATCATTGTCAATAACCACGAGCCGCCAAGGTTGGGCGTTATGGGCTGAGGGCGACCACCTAGCCAAATCTAAAATGGCATTAACAATTTTGCGTGAAACTTTTGCGGGTTTGAACCGTCTGACGCTTCTTCTAGACTTAACCAACTGCACTATATCCAAAACTTTACGCCTTCCAACTGCCTATATAAATTACATGTTTAATAAGTAGCTTTATGAGGAGAAAATGGTGCTTTACCTTTGTGATGTTTCATGGGCGTTGTTGTGGCTCTTGCTGGCGGAGTTGGCGCAGCCAAACTCCTAAGAGGTCTTGTGCAGCTTATCCCTCCAGAGAACTTGGTGATTGTGGGTAACACTGGCGATGATTTGGAGCTTTATGGATTGCATATAAGCCCAGACTTAGACATAATTATGTACACGCTGGCTGGAATCGTGGATGAATCTAAGGGTTGGGGAGTTGCCAGCGACACTTTCCACTGCCTCGAAATGCTCGGCAAATTCGGGTTTGAAACATGGTTTAAACTTGGAGACCGCGACCTTGCAACACACATTGTCAGAACCAAAATGCTGAGAGAAGGCATGACACTTTCGCAGACAACAGCCCAACTGTGCAAAATGTTAGGCGTAAAAGCCAAACTTGTACCAATGAGCGACGAACCAGTACAAACCAAAATTTTTTCTGGCAAATTACGCCTCGGCTTTCAAGAATACTTTGTCAAAAGAGGAACAAAAGACAAAGTTACAAATGTCTTGTTTGAAGGGGCGGAAAAGGCTAAGCCAGCGCCAGGCATTATCGAAGCTATAAGGCAGGCTGAGCGGGTAATAATATGCCCAAGCAACCCAATCTTGAGTATAGCGCCAATCCTTTCAATATCGCCAATCAAAGATGAACTGAAAAAGACAAAGGCGCGTATTGTAGGCGTAAGCCCGATTATAAGCGGAAAAGCTGTTAAGGGACCAGCCGACAAGGTTATGGCAAGCATGGGATTTGATCCTTCAGCCTACGGCGTAGCCAAATTTTACTCGGATTTCCTCGACCACTTCATAATCGATAAGGTTGATGAGCAACATAAAGCACGAATAGAAAAGTTGAGTTTGACTGTTACTGTTGCTGACACGTTAATGAAAAGTTTTGAGGATTCTGTTCGACTAGCCAAAATCGTTATGGACGTGGCATAAACCCAACTATATTTCACGGATTTCGCATTGAAGTTTTTTAATGATTTCTTCAGCCTTTGCAGGTTCAACTTTCAAAGTGTAAAGCCTTTTCGAAGTGCGAAGCTTCAGCTTTACAACATCCCTTAACCTTTTCACGAGGCAATAGTCTGCACGTCCGCTAATTTCGACGAACTTACCTATGTCGAAAATTTCTGAAGGCATTCTGGCTTTCACCTTTTACTCCTTTTAGTTTAGCTTTGCTTTATTTAGACATTTTCCATATATAAACCTGATTAAAGCTAACAATTTTATGCTTTGCTTTCGGTTACCCAATGAGCAGTTAATTTGCCCTGCTTGTTTATGCGGTATTCCTTCTTGAAAATTGGCGCTTCTCGCTTGTATCTTTCAACAGCTTCTTCCAAAACTGGAAAAACGTTTTTGCGGTGGAAACCAGCAACTAAAACGTATACGAGGTCTTCTCCAATATTGAATTCGCCGAGTAAATGGTGGATTTGAACGTCTACTATGCCCTCCCTTTTCTTTAAATCTCTGCAGATTTCAGCTAAAACCTCGTTTGCCTTCTCTTCATAAGCTTCTAACTCCAACTTTTGAACTTTTTCGCCATTTAGGTTTCCTCGAACAACGCCAACAAAAATGGCAATTGCGCCTGCTTTATCAAAATTTGGATGGTTTTTCACGTTATTTATCAAGTCTGGAAGGGATAAACTGTCTTTTTTATGAACCCCAGCAGAAACACTCATAATGCCACCTAGAGAAACCGTATTATTGCCGTCTTAAATTAGTTTGCCTCAACTTTCTAGTAAACGTTTTGAGATGGAAAAGGGGGTTTTCAGGTTTGTTGGCGGAGTGTGTTTATGAGTTGAGCGAATGTATACGTTGTTTTTTCCATGTTGTATGGTATATTGCGTCTACGACCGTTTACGGCACATTCGAAAGCAGTTAAGTTGTTGCTGCAATAGAGATTATAGGTTTTATAGTTGTAGAGTTCAGCGTAGTGGAAAATAAACTTAATCAAGGCTTTATGTAATTCAACTTCTTCCGCCGTAAATTCGTTGAGCAGTCCAGGTCCGTTTCCAGCGGTAACTGTGAATGTAGCTGAATAGACAGCGGGTGTTGCCAACAATGAAATCATAAGCCCAGCTAAGCAAATTGTGAAGTAAGCCTTAACTTTCATAGAGCTTCACCGCTTTTTTCGGCTGTACTTGTATATGCCTACGCCTGAAAGAACACCGCCAACGCCGATTGAAGTTGCCATCAAAGCCGCCGTTAAAGGTGAAACTTTAGGTTTAGAATTCGCTTCCACAGAATAGCCTGGATAAGCTGGATATGGCTCAGCGTTTACTACTTCTCCAGTTTCCACGTGAACAGCAACATAATAGCCCAACCACATGTCTCTCTCAACAAAACGGTATTCAACATCCCACACTGGATATTCTTCCACGTTAGGCTCAACAACGAATATTGCTTTTTCGACTTCTACGGATTCTATAGTAAGACCGTATTTTTCAGCGAATTTTTCCACAATGGGCTGTGCGATGGCTAAAGCTTCTTCTTTAGTAACTTTAATTTCCACGTTTGGCCATGGGTTTGTTAAGGTATAAGCTGGCACAGCAGAAACGCTTAAGAAGGCGATTGCCAACGCCATTAACAGCCAAACTTTTTTATTCATCATTTTTACCCGGGTGTATACCATAACTCGTTACTATATTTATTGTTTAAAAGCTTTATGAATTTTACGATACTTTTTTCTAGATTAGGATTCTATTCGGACTTCAAATACGACAGATAGTTTCTCTATGGTTTGCCTCAACCTTTTGAAGTGGCATTTGCGGTGCAGTGACAACTTTAGATTTTCGGATGCCCACGTGGCGTAGCGGCGCTATTTTTTTAGCTTCGTTGTATATGTCTGAAGCTATTTTTCCCAAAACCATTTCCTGTGTGAACTGGTCAAACGTGAGGGCTGAAGCCTTTTCCTTAACTATTTTTTCCATGATTGCACGTATGCTTTTCTCTTGGGCTGTTCTTATCCTCGACAGCGTGAAGGCAGAAACAGCCACTCGAAGTTTATATCCGTCTTTTATTGTTAAATTGAATATGCCGTCAACTTTTGTTGTTCTTCTCCTAACAAGGCTTCGCAGATAATCCCGTGAATATTCGTGTCCCTTAAAAATTGTTTTGGCGGTTTTGCCATCCACCTCTGTTATTTGGAAAAGCATTTTTAGATACTGATGTGCAAAGTCGCCTGTAACATCATAAAGCGTTGAATCCACAACTCTCCCAACAAGTTTTTGCGGTTCGTCTGCTGGCACACTTCCAAGTTCAACATTGCCAAAATACGGTGGAGCAACAACCGTGTACCACGCCTTGCTTCGCCACTTATCCCTCACACGCTTCGTTTTTGAAGACACATTCATCCTCCAAAGCAGCTTGAAAATTCACATTGAAATATTAAAAGTTTTACTGTTTCGGCTCCAACTTCTCGATACCACCCATATACTTCCTCAAAACCTCTGGAATAACCACCGAACCATCCTCTTGCTGGTAATTCTCAAGAATGGCAACCATTGTTCTGCCAGTTGCTAGGGCTGTTGAATTCAAAGTGTGCACAAACCCCTTCGGCGGTTCACCTTCCTTTTTCCTATATTTTATGTTTAACCTTCTAGCCTGATAATCCGTGCAGTTGCTGCACGAAATCAGTTCTCTATAGGCGTTTTGCGCTGGCATCCACGCTTCCAAATCATACTTTTTAGCGGCCACCGTTCCAATATCGCCAGTACACACATTCACGACACGGTAGGGCAAACTGAGTTTTTGGACAAGTTCCTCAGCGTTTCTTATGAGTTCTTCATGCATTTTCCACGAGTCTTCTGGCTTGCAGAAAATGAACTGTTCAATCTTGTTAAACTGGTGTGTCCGAAAGATTCCACGTGTGTCCTTGCCATGCGCTCCAGCTTCCTTCCTAAAGTTTGTGCTTATTCCAACACATTTAATCGGCAAGTCCTCAGCCTTCAAAACTTCATCCATAAACATCGCCGCAATGGGATGCTCAGAAGTTGCAATCAAATACAAATCTTCGCCATCAATCTTGTACAGTACATCTTCAAAATCGCTTAGGGCTACAACCCCCTCGTAAGGCTTACGTCTCATAAGAAACGGCGGTTCTATTGGCATATAGCCCCTCTTCACCATCTCTTCCATGGCGAAGTTCATTATAGCCATGTCAAGCAGCACGCCGTTGCCCTTCAAATAGAAAAATCTGGCTCCAGCAACCTTTCCAGCCCTTTCCACATCCATAATATCTAAGTTTAAGGCTAAGTCTATGTGGTCTTTAGCTGGAAAATTGAATTTTGGCGGTTCACCCCAAAAACGCACTGGAACATTATCATTTTCATCTTTGCCAAACGGAACCGACTCGTGTAGGAGGTTTGGCAACCGCATCAAATAATAACGCACTTTCTCTTCACATTCGCCCACACGCCTTTCCAAAACGGTAATTTCCACGTCAATGTTTTTGGCTTTTGCAATTTCCCCACTTGCATCTTCACCCCGCTTTTTCAAAGCCGCAACCTCAAGCGTTATTTTCCTCCTTTCATGACGCAGTTCATTCAACCTCGTTAGGGCTTGCCGCCACTCACCATCACACCTAATCAGCTCATCCAACATCTCCAAAATTTCGGGGTCTCCCCTCTTCAGCAGGTTGCTTCTAACCACTTCTGGATTTTCACGGATAAGCTTAATATCCAACATGCCAATCAGCCACCTAACCTTCTAACTTTAGCCTCAAAACAACTATTTAACCTTACTTAACGGATGCACTGTTAAGTTATTGTGATAGCATTGTGAAAATCTTATTCAAGGATTTAATCATTTAAGGAATTAACTTAGTTCATCTTTTATGTATGAAGCACTTTAGAAAGGAGATGACAGTGCCAGAAAGATTGAGTTTTGTGAGAGTGAGTGTAGGGGTGGGAGTTGGAGCGGAAGTTGAAGTGGATTTTGTGAGATACCATGCAATTATTGCGCCTATAATAGCGCCTACAAAAGTTAAGATAGCAGTTAGCACCCAATATTTTATAACATTTTTTTATAACATTTTTTCTAGAGTGCTTTTCAACTTCGATTAATGATGACCTAATTTTAATAATCTTTTCATAATATCCTTTTAATTCTTCAATTAATTTCAGATACTCGTTAAAACTATCCAAATTAGGTGCTCCTATGTCTTTTGTTTCTCTCAATTTAGCTATTTTTTCGCTTATTTCCAGAATTTTTGGCTTAATTTCTCGGTAATATTCGGGAAAAACTTGCGTTATGGTCGGTGGTGTAATATCAATTAATTGTTCCCCTATCAAATCCCTTAGAGTTACACCAGCCCAATCCAGCGCATCATAACCCGCGCGGTATAAATGGGCATACGCTTTATCAAGATTTGTTAAGATATATTCAGCATCCTCATCTGACAGTTTTGCTTCCATAAGACGGTTAAGCGCCCTCATGATATGGTCAAGCGTATCTCTTTGTTCAAGTAAAATTTGAGGGTAAGTTTCTCTTGAAATTTCTTCAGTATATATAATCAAAGATTTGACATTGTAATAAAGCTTTAATAACCTTTCCAGTTTCTTTTTATAGTTATCTTCAAACAAGATATTACCACTGTAGAGGTTATGGAAGTTTAGATGTTAAAACCTGTTTTCGCCATTCCTCATATTCATCTTTAGTTTTATAAAACCCTAGAACTACTCTAACACTCCCACGGATTTTATGAGCAAACTTTCTGGTTAATTCCCTACTTATTTTGACATCATCCCGAAAATCCTTTTCAAAAACCGCTGTTTCATCTGGGAAAATTTTCCTTAATTCAGGTATCAAGAGTTTAGTTTCCTCACGTTTTTTGTTCATTTCACCTCGAAACCTCATTATTTTTTGTTTTATATATAAATTTTCTTCGGTATAAAGTTTCTTAAGTAATCATACATTTAGTTAAGCCCTTTCTCCTTTCTCTCTGCTTTAAAAGATTTTGCGAGCATTATTTATATGTTATGGAAAAATTTTCTACTTAATCTTATAATCAACTGTAACAAAATTTTTACAAAAGCGACAATCCTTTTCTGCACCTTTACAAAAGCCTTTAATGCGGTTTCCTCATTATTTTGATGGTTTTTTCCGCTGTGGAAACAGCGAAAAGCAAATCGTCTATTGTGGCTATGAATGTTGAAAATTTCCTCTGGCACTTTATTACTGTAACTACTTTGGTTTTTTCCCATGTTGTTTTGACTGTTAATCCCTTCGGCGCTTTAAAATTGTCTGGCGAAACTGCTTTGGCTGCGGCTTCAGCAACCTTTTCGTCGTCGTACTCCAATACTATTTCAGCTTCTAATGTTCTCACCTTTTAACTGTTTTCCAACAAGTTCATTAACAACCTTAATGAAGACATCAACGTTTTCTATTGGGATTTGCGCTCCAGCCGCTATGTTGTGTCCGCCGCCGTTTCCTAAACATTTTTCTGCGGCTACTTGCATAACCTCGCCTAGGTTAACGCCTTTATTTGTCATTGTGTCTATTGTTCTTGCGGAAAATTTCGCCAAACCCTCCTTTTCAGTGTAGGCGTATGCAATTAAGGGTTTTTCTGGGTTTGGAAGGCTTGTGGCAAGTATGGAAGATATTGCCCCAACAATTTTGTCGTTTATGAAGTTTTCGCCATAAACAACGTAAATGTTTTCCAACTCCCGCATTCTTTCGGGTTTTTCCATAACCCATCCAAGATACTTGTTTATGGTTCTTCTATACTCTTCTAAAACCTTGTTTGCCTCTTCCAAGGCTGAACCTCTGTCGCCCATGCAGATGGCTACGCCTAAGCTTGGCTTTTCCATGCGTCCAGTGGCATTCAACAAAACGGCGAATTCTCTGGCGTCTCTAAGCGGAGTCCAAGGCTCCTCATTTTTTAAAGTGTAAACATGCCCAACAAGATTTGTAACTTCATAGTGCAAGCCCTTCGACAACAAGTAATCCGCCAAAGCTGAGCATAGCCTTCGCTTTTCATCCTCTGAAAGGTCTCTTAAAGCCCGCCACTTATCATCATGCTTCAGTTCAATATTCAAACTTGACAAAAAAGCCAAACTCTTATCTTCTTCACCACTTATGCCAGAGATAAAAGGATTTGTTGTGGCGGTTAATGCCTTGTGGATGGGACGTGTTTCCCTACCAAAAAATATCAAGTCCTTTTCAACCGTTAAAAGCCCAGCTTTAACGGCGTCTTCAACTATCAACTCGTTTATTCCGCCTAGCTTTCGCTGGTCATATTTATCTTGAAGGTCTCCAAGAGCTCCAACAACGGCTATGGGCGCCAAATCCACATTGTTTTTGTCAATTGCCTTAGCCACAAAATAGGCGACGCCTGCGCCGCTTATGTACCGCGCACCATCAATTGCATGTAAATGCGGGTTTACATGCGCAAAAGCAGCGGTTTTTTCTCCCATAACTTGATGATGATCCAAAATTACAACTTTAAACTGTGAAAGTTTTCCGTTTAATAAACTGATGTAGCCACTTCCGAAATCCGTGAATATTACAAGCTGAGGCTTTTCCGAACAAATATTGCCTAGAATTTCCTCGTCAATCCACTGCGTTATTCTAATCTTGAATCTAGCATCAAGCCTAAACAACGCTTTTCCAACAATTCCAGCCGCAGCCACACCATCAGCATCCAAATGCGAAAAAACATGGATGTAGCCATCCCCCTTCACAACTTCCAAAATAGATTCAGCTGCTTGCGCCGCCGAACCCAAAAAGGCTTCAATGTTACCCCTTTCCAAAGCCATAACAACCACTTTAAGCTAAAAACTAATTATTATTTAAAGATTTAAAAATAGCAAAGCTGTTAGGTTAGAGAAGCTGTTTTCGGTTCATACTTCCAGTTTTGCGGTAAAATCCCCTCACGCTTATAATACCTTGAAAGTTTGTGAATTTTCGCTTCCAAAATTTGAAGCGCCCTTTTATTGTGCAAGTCCTTCTTGTTTCTTTCAAGATGAACAGCGAGACTTTCAGCCCTTTTCAACATATTCGCCAAATCTTCTGGGATGGCTGGCGCAAGCCCCGCATCCCTAAGCATCTTCGTTATCGTTTTCCCAGTTATTGATTTCACCAAAGGAATCGCATACTGATCCCTTAAAATTGTTCCTATACGGCTCGGCGGAACACCCTCCTTCGCAAGTTTAACCACTAGGGCTTCTACTTCTTCTGGCTGATATTTACACCAGCTTGGAGGACGCTTAGTAACCGGTCTTGTTTGATGAGATTTCCCCTTTTCCTGCTTCGGCATTTTCCAACCACTTAAACATTGTATGAGCGAACATAACAAATATTTAAACCTTCCACATCAACTTCACGTTGATCCTTTTAGTTTAAAAACACCTTAAGAGGCGGGAACTTATAAAAATGGGGAAGTTACGGTTTGTTGTGTTGTTATGACTGTGAAAAGTAAATGCGGGCGCTGTCGGTGAATGTGGGATGTGCTGCCACTTTTGAGGGAGGACTTAGAGAGAGCCATCCAACAACATGTTTGGTTTCTAGTTTTGTTAAACTCCATTGGTGGTATTCTTCAGTCCATGTGGCTATTCCATAAACAAATCCGCCGCTGACCCAGTAACTCCATGCTTTTGTATATGTGAAAGTTCCACCGTTGTAGGTGTCAATCAGTTTTTGCTTGCAATCTGGTCCCCATTCTTCAGCCCAGTCCTCACCAATTTTGATTGGACCCCACCATATTTCATGGGGCATGTATTCTGGATTCATAACACACCATGATTCATCGCATTCTTTCGTTCCGAAAGTCCAAGATAAAGCCCATTGAATAAGCGCTCTAAGTTTGTCGTCGTTGCCGTCGTAACGCACCAGACAGGCATGACAAACTGGACTGGCAACAGCCCAAATATCCTTTACGTAGCCAGGCGGCCAATAATATTCAGTCAGAGGTTGGTCAACAAAAAATACAGCGGCAGTATAACCCTCAGAGGGCCCACCAGTTTTACGTATAGCATCTATGAATATCAAGTCCGGATCTTCTGTAGTTTTGTCTGATGTCCATGTGCCTTTTTCGTCGAAGTCTGGTTCTGCCACGCCTATCTGCGTTTCAAAACGGTTTTCCACCACGCCTAAAGCGCCAAGAATCTTTTGTTTTTCGTTTGCGTCTATGTTGGCAGATTCAAAGTAAACAGCCACTTTAACAATTGGAATAGTGCACTTCGCCATCGAACTAAACGTTAGGGTTAAGGCTAAGGCTGTCAAAACGGAAATTACAAGCTTTTTGGCGTTCATGTTTTCACCTTTTTAGTTGCATTCTGGTGGGCGTGGCGGCAGTTTAAAGTTTGGCGGTAAACTGGGCATACGAACTATGCTACCACTCCAGCCAACACCATGATAACTCGTAGTTAGTGCATTCAACAAATTCTCAGTCCACGTCATGTTAAGGCAAATGACACCGCCTTCATGTGGATGATACCAGACGTATAATTCTGTTTTGTTAGGTCTAACCCAGTTGAAAATGAGTGGATAACGCTCTGTTGTACTATTAACAATGTCATAAAAAAGATAGTCTCCTCTGCCGTTTTTATATTCGATAACGTGGAATCCAGCGGGCGAGTCGTACTCGTCAATTATGTGCCATTCCCACTCGTCAGAAGCAGAAGCTCTTGTTAAGGCGTAGACTATGCCTGAAACGCTTAAGACGGCAACAACCACCAACAAAATAGCCAACTTTTTTGTTTTCATGTTTTCACCTTTTTAGTTGCATTCTGGCGGTCGTGGCGGCAGTTTAGAGTTAAAGAATGCGATCGCTGACGCTATTAATGACACCCAAACTTTTTTCCTCATTTCCGCACACCCGAGTATGCAATTGTACAGATTGTTGTTAATTATTTATAAGTTTTATGAATTTTATGACACTTTTTTCTAGATTAGAATTCTATTCGGATTTTGACTTACAACTGCGAACAAGCCTAAACAGCTCATCCATAACTTTTGATGGTTTATCCACGTCCTTTAGCTCTATTCTGGCATAGGCGAATCTTCTTGTGTAGGGGTATGGCATTGCGTAAAATCCTCTGACTCCTGGGCTTAATGGGGCTATGGAGCCGTAGTTTAGGGTTCTGGCGATTGGACCTTGGTTCATTATGAGGTCTGTTATTTCTGGGTAGGCGATTTCCCTTACTGAGATTGTTATGAATTTTCTGTATAGAATTATGCGATGGTTTGTTAGGATGTATAGGTGTCCTTGAACATAGAAGTATCCAACTAAAGCCATAAATCCGAAAGTGCATGCGAAACCAATTATGATGATGTAGATGAGAATTGTTGAAAGCGTCCCTATAGGGCTTTGTGTGATGTATCTGATTGTTGACCCAAAACTTAGTAAAAGCGCTGTTGCGATAAAGGATAAAATTGACGTGAAAATTGATGGGTAACGTCTCCGCAGTGTCATTATAATTTTTTCGTTTTGGAGCAGCGACACCTGTGGTGGTAGGCGCGCCTTGGCGTCCATCAGCCTTTATTGCTCCTCTGGTTGCATTTTCTTCACTAGTTTTGCTATGCTGTCTCTGACTTGGTATGGGTTGCGTACACCTGAAATGGAGAATATGGCTGCCCCCATTGGCATTATCATTCCCGCTGTTATTGGGGAAACCCTTCCATAATTGCAAAGTCTGCCAATTGGTCCTTGATTTACGATTAGGTCTGTTATTTTGTCGTGTGTGACTGTTCGCATGAGTATGCCTATAAATTTTCTGAACATGATTATTCTTTCGTTTGTGATTATATAGCGGTGTCCCTTAACGTAAACATAGCCCAACCCATAAACAAGCGGTGGAAGAACCAAAAGGTAAAATATGAATAATGGAGGCTTAATCCATTCATATTCTTGCGGAATGGAGAGGCTTGTAATGGCTGTGATTATTCCAAGCACGATAAGCCCGATTGTTGCAATTGTGACGTAGGATATGTAGCTTCTTCCCAAAACCATAAGTATTTTTTCGTTTAGTGCTATTGACACTTCTTTTGGCACGGACAATTGATTTTGTTTATTCAACTATTAACCACCCGTTTATCAAACTGTTAGGCTTGTGACTTTTCAACCTTTCCACTGTACCATTCAGCAAATTTTTTTAGGGCTTTAGCTCTATGGGAAAATCTGTTTTTCTCTTTAACAGTCATTTCAGCAAAAGTTTTTCCCTCTCCGCCTAAAGGTTCAAAGATTGGGTCGAAACCAAAACCCTCGTTTCCACGACGTTTTTCCCTTGTTATTCTGCCAGAAACTTCTCCTTTAAAAATTAGCGGTTCCTTCAGTTCTTGTGAGTAATAGGCTATTACTGACTGGAACTTGGCGTTTCTGTTTTCCACGTTTTCCATGAGCTTCAAAACTCCTTCGTTTCCTATAGACTTGTAAACGTAAGAGGCGTATGGTCCTGGAAAACCTTTTAGAGCTTCTATGAATAAGCCTGCATCCTCCACTATAATGGGTAGATTGCACTTTTTGAAGGCGTCTAAAACGCTTGCCTTTGCGATTTCCTCTAGGTTTTCGCTTTGAATTTCCAATGATTTAACTCTGAGCATGCCCACGGCTATTTTGTATTCCGCTAGTACCCTGCGTGCTTCGTTGAATTTGTTGTAGTTGTTTGTTGCAAAAAATATTATCTTGCCTTTCAATTGGAAGCTATTCGCTTTTTCTTTCGGCGACATATCTGCCACGTCTTTCTATTTCCCTTATCCTGTCTAAAATGTTTTTCACGGTTTCAGCATCGAAAATTTTTGAGTAGCCTTCAATCACTGCTTTGAAGCATTCTTCTGCTAATCGGAAATGTGTGCTTTGTAAAGCTCTTTTCATCAAGTGTAAATCAACGCCTTTGGCTTCCAACTCCGATGTTTTTTCGCCTAACCCGAAATCCACAAAGAAAATTTTTCCTTCCGAATCCAGAATCATGTTTGATGTTGTTAAGTCGCCGTGGATTATCCCGTTTTTGTGCAGTTTTCCAATTAACTCGCCAATTTTTAGGCATAAGTTTCTCCTTTCTTTTTCTGAAACTTCGTTTAAAAGCTGTTTCACTTGTTTTCCTTCGATGAACTCCATTATTATTGTGGAGTTTTCGGCGTCAACCAAGAAAATTGTTGGTGTTGGCACTCCAGCCTTTTTTGCTTCATGTATTAGCTGAGGCTCGTGGATTGTTCTGTAAATGCGAATCTGCTCATCCAACAAAGCTGGACGATATTTTTTGGGCAACCGCCTTTTAATAACCACTTTTCTGTCGTGCCAATCCGCAAGATAAAGGTTTGCTTCCGCTCCCTTCTTAAGTAAGACTGCTTTTACTTTATCCACAAAACCTCAACCTCGTCGAGGCGCCACCTCAACTTGACAAAGCTTTCTTCAATCGGCATGACTAAACCGTGTTTGTAGGCTAAAACGCCAGTCCAAGCAATCATTGCGCCGTTGTCAACTGCAAACTCTTTTGGCACGACGCAGAATTTTGCGTTGTGTTCTTCGGCTATAGCTTCAATCATGGTTTGCAATCTTTTGTTTGCGGCTACTCCACCAGTTAATAAAACTTCTTTTTTCTCTGTGTGGGCTAAAGCCCTTTCAGTAATTTCTGTAACCATTGAAAAGGCTGTTTCTTGAAGGCTGTAACATAAATCCTCAAGCCTACAATCGCCCTTTTTTAGGTAATTGATTGCCGCTGTTAATAAACCGCTGAATGATGTGTCCATACCCTTAACAGTGTATGGCAAAGGAATCAGCCTTTCACTTTTTGCGGCAAGTTCTTCGACGACCGCTCCAAGTGGCATGCCAGGTTTTTGGCGAAGCCCAGCCTCTATTGCGAAGGCGTCTAAGCAATTTCCAAGGGCTATGTCCAATGTTTCGCCAAAAACCCTATAACGTCCAGAATCAAAAGCTGAAACAATGGTGTTTCCGCCTGAAACATAAAGCGTAACAGGGTCTTTGGCGTTCTTTATCAACCTTCCAATTTCAATGTGCGCCACGCAGTGGTTGACGCCTACTAATGGAATGCGCAGGTAAGCGGCTAATGCACGGGCTATGGTTGCTCCTGTGCGGAGACACGGACCAAGTCCTGGACCTTGCGAAAAGGCAATAACAGACAAATCTTGCGGTTTTATTCCAGCCTTTCGAAAGGCTTCTTCTAAAACTTTGTTTGCCACTTCCGCATGATGTCTTGCTGCTTCTCTTGGGTGGATTCCGCCTTTTTCAGGAATATAAGCACTTATTATGTTTGCCAAAATTTCGCCGTTAAAAGTGGCTATTCCAACACTGAAATCATCCGCTGTGGATTCGATTCCTAAACAGTGGACGTTATTCTCTTTTCTTATTCGCATAACCGTAATTCTTCCATAATGTTTTTTATAAACTTCAGCTACACATTTTTATTTTAAAACCGTGTATATATCAATATGGAAAAGAGAGAAGAATCGAAAATGCCTAAACGCAACGACCTAGAACAAAAAGCTTTGCAGTACATATTGAACACGGGTTTTGAGGGTATACTCCAATCTGAGCTTTGGCGTAAGCTTGGAGCAAGCAGTAGGGAAGGCTCTCGCATAGCCATGAAACTTGAAGAGAAAAAGCTTATCAGGCGAGAACGGGAACTGCGAGATGGACGTTGGACTTATAGGCTTTATCCAAGAAGGCTTCCAGCATCAATAGATTCAATAATGGATGTTCCATGTTTAATGTGCCAAGACAATTCCAGATGCGACCCTTCTGGCACGATTTCGCCGCAGAACTGCGAAAAACTCACGGAGTGGCTTCTCTCCACAACCAAAAATGAGTCTGAAGCTTTGGGTGACAGCTAGTTTTGCCAAAAGCTTGGATGCAAGACAGAAAAAGGGATTATTATTACAAAAAAGCAAAAGAGGAAAAATACCGTTCAAGAGCAGCCTACAAACTATTCGAAGCTGTAAAAAAATACCATTTCATAAAAAAAGGCGATGTTGTTGTTGATTTAGGAGCTGCGCCTGGCGGTTGGGTTCAAGCTGCAAGAGAAGTTGTTGGAAGTGAAGGTTTTGTTTTAGGAGTAGACTTAAAACCAATAGCGCCTTTTCCACAAGAAAATGTTAGAACAATAATAGGCGACATAACAGAACAAGAAACAACAACGCAAATTATGGTTTTGCTTCCACGAAAAGCCGACGTTATAATTTCGGATGCTTCGCCGAACATTTCTGGAATATGGGAAATAGACCACGCCCGCCAAATAGACTTAGCCCAACAAGCCCTAAAAATAGCTTTGGAAACGCTTAAGCCCTCTGGAAACTTTTTCGTAAAGGTTTTTCAAGGTGACATGCTAAACGATTTCATCGAGAAAATGCGAATGCATTTCGAAATTGTTAGGGTTGTAAAGCCAAAAGCAAGCCGAGCCAAAAGCTCAGAAATATTCATCTTAGGAATGCACCTAAAAGGCGGAACAGCATAACAACAAAAATAAATCTACCAGCTTCTTAATATTAGGCTGTAAAGGTGAAAATCATTTGAAAATCATCGCAGCGGATTCTTCCTCAGCAATATTAAACAGCAAATTTGAACCCGCATTCATTGTTGCAGCCGCAGCCGTGCTGGTTGAACCGCCCTATAAAGAGCTGACCACTGGAATATTTGAACCCATCTTTGTAAAGGCTGAAGGCGGACAGGAAGTTGTGGTGCATGAGGCGGAGCTTTGCAAAAAACTTCTGGAAAAAGTGGGCGCTGACGCTGTGCATTTGGACATGTCTCTAGGCGCTGTTCCGCTTGAACAGTTATCGCCAATTCAATTTTCAAACATGAAAATTTCAAATAAAGCCAAACGTAACCTCATAAAAATCTTGCCAAAGCTTAGGCGAATCGCAAACGAAATTACACAAAAATATGGAATTGAAGTTTTAGCTATAGGAAAAGACAGCATTCCAGTAAGAATTGCAGAATTAACAGCAGGCGCACACGCAATCCTGTACACATGCGAAAAAACAATAAAGGAAAATCAAACTGTTCTTTTAGGGTTGCCGTCTAAATGCCAACATGAAATTGCAGAGGGAAAGATTTTTTTGCGTTCGCTTGTGATGGCTGAACATGACGTTAAGGGCTATGCAGAAGACACAAACGAAGTTTTGAAAAAAGTTAATATGACGGAAATGTTAAACCCAATTGCAAGAGGGTTCAGAACCATAAAAATAACGCCTAAACTTTAATGGAGAAAATTAAAAATGAATTCAGAATTTTGGAGAAGCCTTCCACCGTTAATTAAGAGAATAATAACGATATTTATAATCTTCGTTTTTGCTGTGGCTATGACAACAGCGGGGACATTAACACCCGTAGAAAAACAAGAGGCAGAAGAACTTAACAAAGAACTTGAGGAAACAATCACTTTTTTAAAAGAACACGATTCGCTTTTGCAATTTATTTTCGGTAACAATTTTATGCTTGCCCTCATAATGTTTACGCCATTTATTGGTCCAGTTTTCGGCGGCTACGTGCTTTACAATACTGGTTATGTAATAGCCGCCAACGCCGCAATTGAAGGGTACAATCCGACATTGGGGTTTCTCCTTCTTTTAATTTTAATGCCTTTTGCATGGCTGGAATTTGCAGCTTATTCCGCAGCCATGGCTGAAAGCTTATGGCTTACCTACCGCATCTTTCAGGGCAAAGGCAAACGTGAACTTGTGAATGTCGCCAAGTTTATTGCAGTTTGCGCCGTAATTCTCTTGGTGGCGGCAATTATAGAGACAGCATTAATATACCTTTCATCATCACAAAACGGAGCTTCTAACGGCTCTTATTTTTAGGCTTATGTCCAATGTTTTTGGGCTGTCGGTTATTTCGCCCAAACTTACAATGTCAACACCCGTCAATGCGTACTCCATGATATTCCCCGTTGTTATTCCACCGCTGGCTTCCAACAAAACCTTTCCAAACAACCCCGCCTTTTTCAACAGTTTAACCACTTCCACTATCTGTTTTGGAGAGAAATTATCCAGCATAACAATGTCTGCTCCGGACTTCGCAGCCGCCAACGCATCTTCCACGCTTGTAACCTCCACCTCAATTTTTTTGCTTAACGAAACCTTTTCTTTGGCTTTTTTAACAGCTTTTTCAACGTTTCCCACAATTTTGATGTGATTATCCTTAATCAAAACCATGTCGTCTAAATGGAGCCTATGCGTGTCGCCGCCTCCCACCAAAACAGCCTTCTTATCAAAGTAGAGAAGCCCAAGCGCCGTTTTCCGTGTACAAGCAACCCTTATTTTTAACCCTTCACCTTCAAGTTTTTCCACAATATTTCTCGTGGCTGTGGCGATTCCACTCATCCGTGAAATCAAATTTAAAACCGTGCGTTCAACCGAAAGAATGGTTTGAGCGTCTCCAAAAATTTCCATCAAAACCTGTTGCTTTATTTTTTCTCCGTCTGAAACCGCCCTTTTGACTTTAACTCCCAAACTTTCCAAGAGGATTTTAGCTTCTTCAATTCCCGCTGCAATTCCAGATTCTTTTGCTATTATCTCCGCTTCCACATTAGTTTCAGGTGGAACAGTCAGCGCTGTGGTTATGTCTCCTTGCCCAACATCTTCCGCAAGCAAACTTCGAAGCTTCTCCTCCAAAATTTTTCGCGGTACAAACATGCTTAAACACTTTTGTTGTTTTACCCTAAATTATTTATTTTGTTCTGCTATTTCAATTATTGCTTCCACAGCCGCTTTCAACCCGTCATACTTTAGGATTTCCCTTTGAACCTCTTCAATTTGTTGAGAAGTTTCATCCTTTAAGATTTGTTTAATGCTTTCTAAGAGTTTTTCCTTACTCAATTTTTCTTGATGGATAGTTTTGGCAATGCCTAAAACTTCAGCTTGTTTTGCATTGCTTAGCTGTTCGGTGTGGCTTGGCGTGGGTACGAGTATCATTGGCTTGCCGTAACACATGCACTGCGTTAGGGTTCCATGTCCAGCCCTTCCAATAACAAGGTCTGAAGCCTTTAAAAATTCAAAGCGGTTTGGAATCCACTTATAAATTGTTACGTTGCCATATTTTATGGGCTTACTTTCAGCGTTTGGATAACCCAACGACATAACAACAGCATACTCATCTGGAAAATCCAACAAAATTTTCGTTAAAGCCGCTGTTAAGAAAGCTCTTTCTCTGATTGGCCCACTTATGGGCGCAAAAATGAC
This sequence comes from Bathyarchaeia archaeon, assembly GCA_038848525.1. Lineage (GTDB taxonomy): Archaea > Thermoproteota > Bathyarchaeia > Bathyarchaeales > Bathycorpusculaceae > JAWCNN01. Next base: position 36,997 of record JAWCNN010000001.1, read on the forward strand.
AATTTTATCCAATGGTAAATCCAACTTTCTGCGCAGTTCCCCTTTCGTTGACAGTTCATCCGGGCGTATTGGCAGTATTGGTCCTATAAGCTTCACGTTTTTTCTATAAAATTTTGGGATATTTAGGTTTCCAATACATATGGTGTATGGTGGTGGAAAATCAGGTATTAAAACGAAATTTCCGCTTGTCCAAATTTTTCCGATAAGGGTAAGCGCTATAAAATCAGCAAACTTCGCCAAACGCAGAAACCGTTTTTTTCTCGGAATTATCAGCTGAAACTGGTTTAAAATGCAGATTCTCGGTATGCCCAAAATTCTCGCCGTAATCAAAGGCGAAACACGGGAATCCGACACAACAACATCAGGCTTAAAACGCTCAATAGCCTCTAATTCGGCGTTAACCTGTTTTAGAAGGGTGAAAGACGCCAGAAAAGGTCCGGGATTAGCTGCTGTCTGTCTAAAATCCACTGTTCCGTCGGGTTTAACTTGGAAACCTATTGAAGGAGCTTTCACAAGCGGCATTTTTTCGCTTTCAATGTATTGTATGCCTTCGTGGTAAGTGGAAAACAACACTTCAGCTTTTTTTTCAAGGAGTTTTTTAGCTATTGGAACGCATCTTCCAACGTGACCCAAACCGATGCCGCATGGAGCGAAATAAACTTTCATTAAGCTATTTCCCGCCGAGGGCTTTAAGCCTCACTTCACCCTTTGGCGTTTCCTCCTCAAAAATTACCGCTTGAAACTTGTAGATTTTAGTGTCTTCTAGAAGCCAGTTGTCCGGCGGCAAACCAGCCTTCATGCAACATTGACACAGAAACTCCTCTTCATCCCATCCCCATTCAATGGGCACTTGTGGCAGAAGCAACCCTTTAAAAGGTCCTCTTTCAACAATTAACCCATCTTTTCCAACCTTAATTTTTTGGGGATAATCCATGGGCTTTTCAGCTTTCACCAGTTCAGGAGGCGTAAGCACGCTTACTTCAAAAACAACTTTGTCAAGCTCCGTTAGAGAGAGTGGATAAAACCTTGGGTCTTGGGTTGCTGAGCTTATGGCTGAGTCAATAACTGCTTCAACAAGCGGGTTTGTGGGGTACGGGTATCCAATGCATCCTCTCAGTTCTTTTTCTCCGTTTCGTATGCTGTTTATTGTGACGAAAACTCCGCATTGTTGCAGAATTTTTTCTGGAGTGTTTTCTGGAGCTTCGATGCGCTTTCTGCTTTTCAAATATTCCCAAACGGCTTTACGTGCCAGCTCAACTAGAAACTTTCCTTCTTCTAAATTAAGCTCACACGACAATTTAGCTTTCCCACCGTTTTGCAATAGTGTGTTGTAAACCGTTTAGTTTTTAAGCTTTACATGAAGGCGAACTAGAATTTTATTGACTCTTCTCGTGTCCCGTCTTTTGTTATGAACAGGAAGTCTATGCCATCGCCGCTCATTATGTCCCTGCTTATAGCCGACTTTATCGCCCTAACAACCAAATCCTTTGCCTCTTCAACGCCCATGTTTTCCTTATATCCTTCCTCAAGCACTCCCATGGCGATTTCAGTGCCCGAACCCACAACCGCATACTTGTCCGGTATAACCGAGCCTAAAATATCCAAAACATAAAGCGAAGCGCCTTCTTCATCTATTCCGCCAACAATTGTTTGTGTTATGAGTGGGGCAAGCCGTCGGGCAAAGAGTATGTTTGACATAAGTTTGGCTGCCGCCCTCACAGATATTGGTCTGTTAAAATCTAAACCGAAAAGGTTTGCATAGGCTTCCACTTCCCTAACGAGAATTTGCATGTCAGAAACAAGTCCAGCGCATGCTGCGCCTATGCGGTCTGTTATTTTGAAAACCTTTTTTCCGCCTTTGCTGACAACCAAATATCCATAAGAAACACGTTTTTCAGAAGCCAAAATAACACCGTCTGCACATACAACGCCAACGGTTGTTGCGCCAGGAACCCATAAATACTCGCCTCGTTGTGCTTGTCCCTCTTCCATTACCATTCACCTTTTCTCGTCATATACACAAGCAACCTATTAAACTTAATCATAAAATGATACTGTTAAGTCTTTTGACCTGAGTAACATAGAATTTTTATAGCTGTTGTCTCAATGTAGATTGAGGATTCAGAAACTTAAAGATTATTAAATTCCTTGCCTAATAGTAGTGTGAGGATAATGTCTGCAATAGAGAAAAACAATGAACGAGGAAAACTTACTAAGGATGAAGCTAAAGGGCTAGTTGAAATATATAAGTATCTGCTAGAGGCATACGGTCAATTTGCTGAGACATTGGGAAAAATTCAGCAAACCCATAAAGAGGCGTATGCATCAATGTTCTCTCTCGATGCATCTGCAAGATTACCAGAATTGTTAAGTGAAATGTCTAATAGAAAACCAGAATTGAGTAAGTTGCTTACAGAAATTTTTGTTAAAATGGCAACGCTTCTTCCTAGATTGAGTAACTTGATGAATTTGTCGGCTAACGAAAAAATTAAATTAGGTCAAAATCTTAAATCATTAGCTAAAGACTTTGAGCAATTACTCGATTGGATTGAGAAGGTAGAGGATGAATAATGTTAGAAATCTCGGAGATAGACAAGCCGTTTCGGGAGCTATCGCATAGATTACTAGCCAGTGAAGTTAGACTGCTGGGAACGATTATCAATCGACCTTTCGTCATATTTAAAGATAAAACTAGGTTCTGGGCTTATATTTTTTCAAAAAAGATGCCGTGGCTGGTTAAAACTGAGAAAGCCATACGAAAATTTAAACAGGAAATAGACAAAATTGAGAAAGTAGTGGATTTATATTTGAACATAAGAGAGGCATATGGACGCACACCTAGTGGGTACATTATCGATATGCGAGTTATAATTCCAGACGGCAATCGAGAAATCGAATACTCCGTATATACAGCCTTTAGAGAACTACTAAGAACTTCGTCTCCCCTTCTGTTTGACCTTCACATAATTAAACTGAAAGGACGTAAACCAGAAGAAGTCATTCCTGAAGGGTTTTGGCGATATGAATGGACTTCCGGTTGCATCTCCTGAAAGCTGAAAGAAACAAAAGTTTTCTCTTAAACTTTCTAATGAATATTATTAAAGAATGTCCTGACTGGGTATCGGTCGTAGCTTTCTACACAGCATTGCATTTTGTAGAAGCCCTCTTGAAAAAGAATCACGGTCTAGATTTTGAACATCACGAAGAGAGACATAGATTTATGAGCCATAATCTCCCAGAGATATTTCCGGCTTACTATCGTTTGTACGACCTAGGGTTTAGTGCCAGATATAAGTCAGTAAATGATGCTCCTACTTGTGATGAAGCGATTTCAGCGGTAAAATATGACCTTACTGAAGTAGAAGAATACGTCAGATCAAGAATATAGTTGAGTTATTCTCCAACCACAGAGTTAATTACCCATAAATCCTTTAACAATTAACTAGGGCTTGGGGTCAGTGCTGAATGATAGTCATTTATGCTAAAGATATTGAAGGCGTCTGGTTTGGGTTGGCTTTTAAAGGAGAAGAGATTTTCGCCACCACATTCGCCTTTAACGAAAAAGAAGTTTTGCGAAACCTTTTAGTGGCAATACCCTTCAACATTGCCTTCCACCAATTAGATAAACCATCAGCCTTCGCTGAACGTGTAATCGCTGTTTTAAAGGACATTTACGATGGGAAAGACACCCAAACCAATTTTTCTTTGGCTACAAGACACTTGCCAAACTCCACTAGAAGGGTGATTGAAGTTACACGCCTAATTCCAACGGGATACGTTAGCTCTTATGGAGCAATTGCCAATGTGGTTGGTGGAAGCCCACGGAGTGTTGGCAACGTTATGGCTGTGAACCCCTTTGCACCGTTGGTTCCATGCCACAGGGTTGTCCGCTCCGATTTCACCTTAGGCGGATATGCGGGCGGCTTAAACCTGAAACTCCAAATTTTGGAGAGAGAAAAAAGGGGCTTCGTTTCTAAGCGTGAAATTCCCGTGGATGGGCGAAAGCTTCTTGTTTTTCCAGTTGAATTTGTGCTTAAAAAATTGGAAATTTGAGAGAGCCAAATTCATAATCCTAACCTTCTAATTATGCGTTTTATGGTTTTTCCTAGAGTTTGGTATAGATAAAATCCAACACCAAATAATATGGCTATTGTGATTATGCCTTCGAACGAAAAAATATTTTCCAATGCCACATACTTAATTAGGAATAAAAATCCAGCTAATGCAAAAAAGAGCGCTTGCAAATATTCTTCAACTTTATTGGCTTTCGTTTCACTCATGCTAAAAGAACCCTTCAAATGATACTTTTCGCTATCTTTGCCTATGGGATAAAGCCAATAAACACCTCGAACAGTAAAGGAATCAGCTATAAGATGACTCATAAATCCAACTATTATGCCAAAAACTAATATCAAGCTCCAAAACAACAGACAAGTTGCAACCGCAAGAATGCACATAACCCAAACATTATGCAAAAGCTTTCTATGAACATTGCCAAAATGCCAAGAATACTGCATTCTCCAATCAATATCGGGGAGAAAAGCTGCAAAACCACATAATAAAACAAAGCCAATATCCAAGTCCAAAAAATAAAAGAAAATAGTGCCGGCAAACATACCAAAAGCTGTGTGAGTTAGAAGCTTCAAATTCTAACTTCATCGATATTTATCTCTGCAAAAAGGAAATAAATTTTTAGCCTAAACCCAATGAATTAATAGGCAATCCTTAAAAGAGCAATATTTTTCTCGGCTATTCCTCAAATTGTAGTTTTATCGTAAATGATAAATGTGAGTGGGTTACACCAGAATGCGAGGATGCAGTGAATGGTTAAGCGTGGATTGTACGTTGGGCGTTTTCAACCTTTCCATTTGGGGCATTTGGGCGCAATAAAAGACATTTTGAGAGAAGTTGACGAGTTAGTCATTGTTGTTGGCAGCGCCCAATACAGTCACCGCGTTGACAATCCGTTTACGGCTGGCGAAAGATTGATTATGATTCGCAAAGCTTTGGAAGAGGCTGGAATAGACCATTCAAAAGTTTGGGTTGTACCCGTGCCAGACGTGCATTTGCACATGATGTGGGTTGCCGCTGTGAAAGGCTACACTCCGCCTTTTGATGTTGTTTATTCTAATGAGTCTTTAACCAGTCGACTCTTCAAAGAAGCTGGATATGAAGTGAAGGCTATACGCTTTCATGAAAGAAAGCTTTACTCATCAACTGAAGTTAGGGCGAGAATGCTTAAAGGCGAAAGTTGGGAGACGCTTGTCCCTAAAAGCGTTGCCGCCTTCCTTAAAGAGATAGATGGCGTTAACAGACTGCGCGATTTGGTTAAGAGCGATAAAGCTTAACTTTGTCTCCAGCTTTTATTTTGAAGTTTTCGGCAGCATCGCCTTGGTTCACGGCTATTTCCAAAAAATTGTGGCTTCCAATGAGGGCTAATGGCTTTTGCGGTTCAACTTCCGCATAAAAACGGCAAAACCTTAACCTTAACCTAGCATTTCGAAGCTCTACTTCAACAGCATCTTTAACGTCTACACGCTTAAGCTCTTTCTCTCCAAAATTTGTAATGACGTTTCCAAAGTCATCCACATGCAACACTTCACCCACCAAAACATCTCTGCGCCTAACAACCCTTGCAAACCTCGGAGTTACAATTTCCCCGATTTCCGGTCCAAACTTTTCGGACGGTGTTCCATTTGCCAAGTGGGCGGCTACAGGCGCAAAAACATCTCTTCCATGAAACGTGTTGGAAATTTTTGGCATCATAAACTGCTTATTCTTTATTTCATAAACATGTTTTATTTTTTGGTTTTTTAGGGTTAGAGCTAAGACGCCGTTGTCTGGTCCAATGTAAAAGGCATGTTCTGTCTGCACCAGAACAGCGCGCCTTTCCGTTCCGACGTTTGGGTCAACAACTGCCACGTGAATTGTGCCTTTTGGAAAATACTGCGAAGCGCAAGCCAAAATGTATGCGCCCATTCGCACGTTAAACTTTTCCACGTTATGGGTTATGTCAACAATAGTCGTGTTTGGGCTTATCCCTAAAATAACAGCTTTTATTTCCGCCACGTATGGGTCTTTTAAACCGAAATCCGTCGTCAAAGTAATTATTGGATGGCGCATAAGCCCTTGTTTAGCCTCCATGGATAACGGGAACAAAAACAACCTCATCCCCATCCTTCAGCAAGGTTTCCAAACCATCCAAAACGTTGATTTCCTTCCCATTCACAAGAATTAAGGCGTTTGGTCTCGGGTCTTCAAGTTCAGGGTCGATTAAAACCCGTTTTAAACTTGGTTTTTCCTCAACTATTTTCTTTATGGCTTCCATCAATGAAATAGGCTCTTCAACTTTTAGGGTGAGTTTGCTTCTGCCAGAAACTGTGCGGAAAACTCCAATGAAATTCACGGTCACAGACATTTCTCCACCCTTTTCGTTACAAAACTATTATTATGGAAATATCATTTACATTCGTGCCAGTTTGCCCCGTAAATATGAGGTCTCCAATTTTCGCAAAAAAATTGTAAGAGTCATTTTTGGCTAAGTATTCTTCTGGATTTAGCCCTTCTTTCGCCGCTCTTGCCAAGGTTTTTCCATCCACTATCGCTCCAGCAGCATCTGTTGGACCGTCCACGCCATCCGTGCTTATCGAAGCCAAGACCGCTCCGTCCAACCCGCCCATTTTTAACGCAGCTGAAAGGGCTATTTCTTGGTTTCTTCCACCTTTGCCCTCTCCCATAACGGTTACCGTTGTTTCTCCGCCAGCGATTATGCCCGCTGGTTTTGGAGTTGGAGTTCCCGAAACAGAAATTTCGTGAATTATCGAGGCTAAAACTTTTCCGACATGTCTGGCTTCACCTTCTAACGTGGTGGTTAGCAAAAGCGTGTTTAAACCTTCAGACGCGAGGCTTTCCTTTGCTGTTTTGCTTGCCAACCTATTATTTCCGACAATGACATTAAAAACCTTTTTGAAAGCTTCATCATTAGCCTTAGGAGTTTCTGGAATGACACCTTTCATTCCATCTGATAAAACCTTCTTTATGGAGGCTGGAGTTTTACTCCACAAACTATACTTCTTCAAAACCTTTGCGGCATCGCTAAACGTTGTCGAGTCCGGAACTGTTGGTCCAGAGGCAATGAAATCCAGCGGGTCACCTACAACATCCGAAAGTATAAGGTTTAAGACGGTTGCTGGATAAGCCTTTTTTGCAAGCCATCCACCCTTGAAATTTGATATGTGCTTTCTTACAGTGTTAATTTCGTTTATTGTTGCGCCGCATTTGAGCAAGGCATCTGTTATCGTCTTTTTGTCGGTCATTGAAATTTCGCCTCGTGGCAGTGGCATGAGACTTGAGCCTCCGCCCGAAATTAAACAGATAATTAAATCGTTTTCGCTGGCTTTTTCCGCTATTTCCAACATGCATTGTGTTCCATACGCGCCTGTCTCGTCTGGAATGGGATGGCTTGCCTCGTGAAGCCTTATAACACGGGTTTTGTGTTTGTCGCCATAGGGAACATTCACCCATCCAGCTTTTATGTAATCGCAGAGAATTTGCTCTAGGGCTTCAGCCATTGAACCGCTTGCCTTTCCACCGCCAACAACATAAACATTATTGAACCTTTTCAAATCAAATGAGTAACCACCCACATAAAGCGTTGAACCTTTCAATAAAACTTTCGATTTTATTATTTGTTGAGGTTCAACAGCGTTTAAAGCGGCTTCAAGACTTTTTAAAGCAAGCATTCTAGCCTTTCTATCCAGCGATGTTTCGCCGTTTTTTATGAGCATTTCTTTGTTCTTTATGGTTATCATTAAAACAGCCTCATATTACGTTTGTTTGGTAAAATTTGTGGGTTAACATTAATAAAGGATTATGCAATTTTCTGCTGGAAGGTGAAGCGAACATGTCAAAACCTAAAGTGTATGTTACCCGTGAAATTCCCGAGAGAGGCTTAAAAATAATAAAGGAGCATTTTGACGCTGAGGTTTGGCTGGAATATGCTCCTCCGCCGAAAAAGGTGATTATGGAAAAGGTTAGGGATGTTGACGCTTTGGCTTCGCTTTTGTCTGACAAGCTGGACGCTGAGGTTTTCGACGTTGCACCTAAGCTGAAAATTATTGCGCAGATAGCTGTGGGCTTTGACAATATCGACGTTGCAGAAGCTACAAAGCGGGGCATATACGTAACCAACACACCTGAAGTTTTAACCGAAACAACAGCGGATTTTGCTTGGACTTTGCTAATGGCTGTTGCTAGGCGAATTGTTGAAGCAGATAAGTATGTTCGCAGTGGACGGTGGAAGGTCAGTTGGCATCCTATGATGATGCAAGGCAGAGACGTTCACGACGCAACTTTGGGCATTGTAGGCGCTGGAAGAATTGGACAAGCAGTTGCAAGAAGAGCCAAAGGGTTTAACATGAAAATTCTATACTACGACATTATTCCAAGACCCGAAATGGAAAGAGAACTAAACGCAAAAAGGGTTGACTTGGACACGCTTTTAAGAGAATCAGATTTTGTCAGCGTCCACACGCCGTTAACAAAAGAAACCTACCACCTAATAAACGCTGAGAAACTTGCGTTGATGAAGAAAACCGCTTATTTGATTAACACTTCTCGTGGACCAGTAGTGGATGAAAAAGCCCTTTATCAAGCCTTAAAAGAAGGTAAAATCGCTGGTGCCGGACTTGACGTTTTCGAGCAGGAACCCATGCCTTTGGATAATCCTCTGCTCAAACTTGAAAATGTGGTGGTGGCTCCGCACATAGCAAGCGCAAGCTATGAAACCCGTTCGCGAATGGCTGAAATGGTAGCGGAAAACCTAGTTGCTTTCTTTGAGGGTAAAAAACCGCCGAACCTAGTTAATCCAGAAGTGATGAAAATTAGACCTTTACCCCGCCTGTCTTAATGTTTAAATATTTCTTTGGTTTTTTACTTTGAGGCTATTGCCTAAACTGATGAGATGTGTGGCTGAAATGGGTAACATCTTTGCGGATAGGATGAAAGTGTTAGGGACGGAAACAGCCTTTGAAGTGCTTGCAAAAGCGAAAGCCTTGGAAAGACAAGGGAAAAACATTGTGCATCTGGAAATCGGCGAGCCTGATTTTGACACTCCCAAAAATATTAAGGAAGCTGCCGTAAAAGCGTTGTACGATGGTTACACGCATTATACACCGTCTGCTGGTCTCCTTGAAGCAAGAGAAGCCATCGCCGAATACATTTCAAAAACCCGAAACATAGATGTTGACCCAGACGAAGTTGTTGTAACACCAGGCGCAAAACCAATAATATTCTTTTCAATCTTCGCCTGCGTAAATCCGGGCGAAGAAGTTTTATATCCAAACCCTGGCTTTCCAATTTATGAGTCCGTTGTAAACTTTGTTGGAGCTAAACCCGTTCCCATACCGCTTCGAGAGGAAAAAGATTTCAGCATGGATACAGAATATATTAAGGAAAAAATAACCAAGAAAACGAAGATGATTATTTTAAACTCGCCGGAAAATCCCACGGGCGGTGTTTTAACCAAAGAAGACCTTGAAACCATAGCCGACTGCATCGCCAATAGAGACGACATCATTGTGCTTTCTGATGAAGTTTACAGCAGAATAATATATGAAGGCGAACATGAAAGCATAGCCTCTCTTCCGGGGATGAAAGAAAAGACGATTATACTTGACGGATTTTCAAAAACTTACGCCATGACTGGTTGGAGGCTTGGTTACGGAGTAATGCGCAAAGACTTGGCTCAAAAAGTTGCTAGGCTAATGACAAATTCGAACTCTTGCACTGCCGCTTTCATTCAAATTGCTGGCATTGAAGCTTTGAGGGGACCGCAGGACGAAACGGAGAAGATGGTTGCTGAGTTTAGGAGAAGGAGAGAAGTGATTGTTTCAGGACTTAACAAGATTAAGGGCATAACATGCAAGAAACCGCATGGAGCTTTCTACGTGTTTCCAAACATAAAAGGAACTGGAATGAACAGTCAAAAACTTAGCGATTTTATGCTTAATGAGGCTGGCGTTGCTGTTTTGCCAGGCACATCCTTCGGCGAGTATGGAGAGGGCTATTTGCGTCTGTCCTTCGCCAATTCGGTCGAAAACATCAAAGAAGCTTTAAACCGCATGTCTAAAGCTATTGAAAAGCTGTAATTTTAATCCTCTATTTTTTCTTCGGTTAATGTTTCAACTATGTCTGAGGCTAACTGAATTAGGTTGTTCGCCTTTTCCACGGCTTTTTCTCCGTCAACTTCCTCCAGCTGTGCGAGTTGCTGTATCAGCTCCTCTATTTTCAGTAGGAATTTGAGAAATGGGTCATTTATGGCTTGGGGTTTTTCTGCGGCTTCTCTTATGACTGCTTCTATGAATACTGGTTCGCCGAGGCTATAATGTATGGCATTTCTGGCTTTTCTAACAGCTTCAAAAACTAGGCTTGGAGCCATATACGGTATTTTCCTTGCAGCTTCAAGCTCCGCTTTTGCCTCTCGCAAATACCTTTGCGCCCATCCCCTTCTATAAGCGTCCATCATCGCAGTTGCCTTCCAACGCTTTTAGAAGAAATTTAAACGTGTTTTATAAGGTTACGCTTTTTGACTCTTCGTTTGATGCGGAGGCGGTTTGCATTCCAGCAAGCGCATGTGTTATATAGCCTGCAATTTGGTTTCTAACCTTTGTTGTCGCCCCTTGCAATAGCATGTCAACCACGCGCTTGTTGTTTTCAAAATCATTTGAGAATTTGTTGGGGAAACGCCTCATGAGTTCTTTGGCTAACCGTTTAATTTGTTCTGTGCGTACGCTTCCCAACCAATTTCCTCCAAGCCCAACTCCGTTCTATTCCCCAGCAAAGGCACACGCCTAAGGTAAACCTTCAATAACAAACAAGGATAATTTAACCTTTCCCAACCAAATTAATGAGCTCATGATATTTGATGTGGTTGCTAAATTAGGAAAGTGATATGAGGTTCTCTTTCCTTCTTTTCAGTTTTGGCGGGTTCTTGGCACTAACAAATTGAGTTAATTTCTCCCAGTTAATGTGTCCATCTGGGAAGCAGAAATCTTCTGTGAACTCCCTCGTAAATTTGTTGATAACAGCATCCCAATCAGATTTGTATTCCTCTATTCTTTTGAGGGGTTCTTCGCCCATTAATCTAATGAGTTTAAGATAGAAATCATCATCACCTGTAATCTCCTTCCAAAATTCTTGTCCTGAACTTTCACGATAAATCCACTTTCCACTTGAAAGTTTGTTCTTTCTGCCATAGGCATGAGCAAGCACGGGGTCGAATTGCTTCTGAAGTTTCATTAGGCGGTGTTTTAACTCCAAAAATTCGGTGTTTTGGCGTTCTTTTTGGCTTGCATTATAAGGGTTTGGACCTGACTTAAGAGCATAGGCATGGATGACCCTTTTTTCTTCTACTATTAAATCAACACCTTTCGCATCAGATACTTTAATATTTGGAAGGTTGCGTGCTATCTGCTCAAAATATACATTTCCGAAAATTGTTTCATCAGATGCACTAATATAAGCTTCAAGAACCTTCTTCACGATTTCGGAGGCTTGCTCTGTTCCCAACGCTTTAAAAAGGTAAGGGTTCTTACGCTTTAACACATGCCTAAGCCTTAAGCTCTTAAGTTTCTCGAATCGTCTTTGGTAGAATTCGTTTAGGCATTTCTTTATCAGTTCTTCGAGCTTGTCGGGGTCAAATGTTGCCAAATTTTTCCACCTTTCGCTCAAAAAATTCGAGCGTAGGGCAATACTTCTGTCGCCATTTTCGAGTTGCATTTAAAGCTAGTTGATAATATTGTTCCATTAGCTCTATTCCGATGTAATGCCTTTCCAACTCGATAGCAGCCAAAGCCGTTGTGCCCGAACCTATGAAAGGATCGAGGACGACATCTCCTGGTTTAGTGAAGAGTTTAATGAACCACTTGGGCAAGTCTATTGGGAAAGCGGCACTGTGCTGGCGATTGGAACATTCTGTTGCAAGGTAAAGAACATTGCCAGGGTAGACGAGTTTACGATTAAGCCAGTTGGCAATGTTTTTTCCGAATCCGCTAAGGGTTTTAGATTCGTGCCTTCTCCTATCGTTTTCACTTAACTTTGCAAGTCGTTTCTCCGCCCATTTTCCCATAGGAACCATGACTGCTTCCTGATACATGTCAAATTTCTTTGATTTCGTTAAGTGATAGCAGTGTTCCCAAAGATCACGGAAGCGATTAGGCCACTTTCCTGGATAGGTGTTCTTTTTGTGCCAAATGTAATCCTCTACCCATAGCCAACCTTGCTTCCTCATAGCCAAAATAAGTTCATAGACATATGTGCCTCTTTCTCCATTCACAGTCCGTTCTTTGATGTTTAAAACAAAGGAGCCCCTTGGGTGGAGAACACGCTTCAATTCTTGTGAAATCGGCAGAAACCATTCTACATATTTTTTGATGGGAACACCGCCGTAAGTTTTCTTTCTATTATATGCATAAGGTGGTGAGGTTACAATGAGGTTTATGCTGTCGCTTGGGAAAGTCTTCAATACTTCTAGGCAATCGCCGTGGATTATCGTATCAACAATTTCAGATAATTCCTTCATTCCCTATACCTAATATCAAGAATGCACTAATAAAATTTTAGTTCCCTAACTTTACTTCGAAAAATTCTTCGAAATTTCTCAGTATTTGTGTGGCTACACTTTCGATGTCTATGTTTTTTATTTCTGCTATAGCCTTAACAACTGTCGGTATGAAAGCTGGCGTTGTTCTTTTGCCGTTGAAAGGCGGATTCGTGAAACGCACTGGTCCATCTGTTTCTGTTAAAAGGTTTGTTAGTGGAATCCTTCTAACAACTTCACGTATGCCATTGGAGAAAACCGCTGGCGGTCCTTCAGTAATGTAATAGCCGTTTTCCACAACTTTTGCCAATGCGCTTATTGGGTTGCTGAACCAATGCAACAAAACCTTTTTGACGTTGTATGATGGAAGAAGTTCGATGACTTGAGTGGTTGAGGCTCTGGAGTGAATTATAACTGGTAAATCAAGTTTTTCGGCTAGATGCAACATCTCATCAAAAACTGCCAACTGCCTATCCCATGTTTTCGGATATTTGCCGTCCAATCCCACCTCGCCTATGGCAACCAGCGCCCCGTTGCTTCGCTGTTGGGAAATTAAATCCAATGTTTGTTGAAGTTCATTCTCCGTTAGGGCTTCTACATTCCATGGGTGAACCCCCAAAGCGGCATAAACCATCCCAGAATATTTTTCGGCTAGTTTTAGGCTTTTTATGCTTGTTTCCAAATCCATGGAGTTCGAAACTAAAGCAACAACGTTTGCGTTTTTGGCTTCTGTTATGATTTCATCAACGCATTCAGCGTATTCCTCATCTGAAAGATGAATGTGCGAATCAACAAACTTCATTTGGAATCCACAGCGCCTATTTTCCCTTGGACTAATCCAATTTTGTTTTTAAAATTTTCCTATGTTATGGAACAATAAACGTTAAATATTGCTTCTAAACAAAAAAGAGGCTACGGAGGAGTCTTTATGACTGATTTAGAGTTGGCTGTAGCTCCCATGCATAGAATATGCAAGAAGGCTGGAGCAGACAGGGTAAGCGAAGCAGCAGCCAAAGAGCTTGCAAAAGCATTAGAAGAGATAGGCGTAAAAATTGCCAAAGAAGCCCTGGACTTTGCGATGCATGCTGGAAGAAAAACTATAAAAGCAGAAGACATTGAAATTGCCGCCAAAAAGGTTATGGGCAGATAACTGCCTTTTAAAATCCCTTTTCTTTTTCAAAACGCAAACCATCTGTTCCCCATTTAATTTTTCTGAAAATCAAAGAAACCTTATTATATACTTACCTAAAACTCAGAATACATTAACCCGTAGGTGTGCGCAATGCAAATCATTAAGGAAACGAAGAGTTTATGTCCTGAATGCCTAAAAGTGTTGGATGCCACAATTTTTGAAGACAACGGCAAAGTCTACATTAAAAAAGAATGCCCACAACACGGGTTTTTCCAAGATGTTTACTGGTCTGATTATGCGCAATATTTGCGAGTTGAAAAGTTTAGGCATGACGGTGAAGGCTTAAACAATCCGAGAACAAAAACTGTTAATGGCTGTCCATACGACTGTGGAATATGTCCACAACACAAATCTCACACAGCCCTAGCCATAATAGACGTGACAAACAGATGCAACCTCAAATGTCCAGTTTGTTTTGCAAATGCTGCCGCTGCCGGATACGTTTACGAACCGACAAAAGAGGAAATTAGGTTTATGCTGGAAAACCTACGCAAAAACGATCCTGTTCCAGCCACGGCGCTTCAGTTTTCTGGTGGCGAGCCTACAATTCGTAATGACCTTTTCGAACTTATTCGAATGGCGAAAGAGTTGGGTTTTCGCCATGTTGAGGTTAATACGAATGGGCTTCGACTTGCGCAGAGCGTTGAATATTGTAGGGGCTTGAAGGAGGCGGGCATGAGCACTGTTTATTTGCAGTTTGACGGTTTAACATCTGACGTTTACAAGTTTATTCGTGGAGTAGACCTCTTAGACATTAAGATGAGGGCTATTGAAAACTTGCGTGAGGCTGGAGTGAAAAGCATTGTTTTGGTTGTCACTTTGATTAAAGGCGTAAACCACGGGCAGCTCGGCGACATTATACGGTTCGCCGTCAAAAACTTTGATGTGGTGAGATGCGTCAACGTTCAGCCCGTTTCGTTGTGTGGAAGAATTCCACAGCGGGAAAGAGAGAAAATGCGGATTACTATTCCCGATTTCATGCGTTTGGTGGAGGAGCAGACAAACGGCAAAATAAAGGTTTCAGACTTTTATCCAGTGCCAACCGTCGTGCCAGTTTCGAAGGCTGTTGGCGCCTTAAAAGAAAAGCGTTATGTGGAGTTTACGGCGCATCCGCACTGTGGCATGGCAACATATATATTCGTTGAAAAAGGCGAAATTGTCCCAATAACCCGTTACGGAAACGTTGACAACTTCATCCAAACAATGCGAAAAGTGTATGAAAATGCGTCGAAGGGAAGCAAAAGCAAGGCGAAAATACGTTTAATCGGGGGTTTGAGGCATATAAAATTCAGTTTCTTGAGGAAGTATGTTTGGCGTGTTTTGAAAGAGGGAAGCTACGAAGCATTGGGTGACTTGCAAAGAAAGGCTATATTGGTTTCTGCCATGCATTTCATGGACCCATACAACTTCGATTTAGAAAGAGTTCAAAAATGTGTAATTCACTATGCCGTGCCAGACGGTCGAATAATCCCGTTCTGCACAATGAATTCCATTCACCGCTCGGCGGTTGAAAGCAAACTTGGAATACCGCTTGAGCAATGGCAAAGAAAATTTAAAGTTGAAGTAACACAATACGCATAGAAATGCCGCTGTCTATTAATTAAGAGATAATAGCTTGATTAAACCTGCGATGATATTATAAGGAAGCTCACATAAAAATAGCGAAATAGGTTGAAAGGAGATGGGGCGTCTTCAATTGAGAATTATAAGAACCAACGAACAAAATGACTACTGTAAGAATGGAATACATTTGTATAAACCATCAAAGAGAGAAATTGAGAGTGCAAAGGAAGACGCAATTAACAAATCCTTCACAGTTATTTATATTCACGGATAAAACTCACCACCATCAGAGGTCAAGCCTCTCTAATGATTTCTTTAACTTCTTTAAGTTCAATTTCTAAACCTTCTTTTAGTTTTGCTCTAGCAACCTCCTCATGGGCTCCTTTTCCAAAGCTAAAGGCAACAATCATTCCAGTTTTCTTACCTTGCCGCCTAATAGCGGTTTCAAAATTATCAACTACATTTCTTCCAACGTTTTCTAACTGTTTTATTTGTAAGGGTCTTCCATCAGGAAGCCAGCCATCAACACCAAAATCTCCAACTTTACTTTTGCTTGGTCTAGCGTACAATTTTTCAATGACCCAATCTTGGAATTCAAAAGGTACCATAGCCTTTAACTCTTCAACTGTTTTTGGAAGACCAATAATATCGTTTTCTGTAATTTTTACTCCTAGTTTTCGCATTCGCTTTACCATAATCTTGCATGCTTTAGGAGAAACATCGATTCCAATCCATCTCCGCCCTAGTCTATGAGCTACCGCAATTGCTGTGCCGCAACCACACATAGGGTCTAACACAATATCCATTGGATTCGATGATGCTAATATTATCCTTTCTAAAAGTTTTTCTGGTTTTTGGGTAGGATAACCAAGTCTTTCCTTTGCAGTCGAACCAATGAAAGGTATTAGCCAAACATCTCCCATTTTAACCCCCCTTTCCTTATCTTCTAAATAAACTTTATATCGTCTTCCTTTCACTGTGTGCCATCGCCATCGCCGACCATTTTTATCGACATATCTATAATCTTTTTCTATCCATTCTCCGTAAGGCTCGTATTGTGGGGTGAAAGTATATTTTTCACTTTTTGTATAAAAGTAAATATTATCGTGAAGTTTTTGAAATTTATCTGCTATAGCTGTCCATCTTCTATAGTGCCATATTATTTCATTCCGAAAATTATTTTCGCCGAATATCTTGTCCATCATCAACCTCAAATGATGGGAGGCATGCCAATCACAATGAAGATACATGCTTCCAGTTGGCTTTAGCACTCTGTGACATTCTCGTATCTTTGGTTCCATCCAAGCTATGTAGTTGTTAATGTCTCCTTTCCAACGATCTTCAAAAGCTTTAAGCTCATAACCGTTACCCCATATTATCTCATACTGCTTGTTAGAAAAGAATGGGGGGTCAACGTAAATTAAGTCAACTGAACATTCTGGGAAGTATGCTAGAGTCTGTGTACAGTCTCCACAGTAAATGGCATTTGCCCGCATCTGCATCGAGATTTCTCTCGCTTCTGATGTCTTGCGATGTGATAAATTGTGAATATAATAATTGTTAACAACGAATATGAATTCAGAATAATTATCACATCAATACATTGAGACGCTGACTTCAATTATTATACAACCCTAAAATAGACAAAGCCAGAAACGGAAAACCTAAAGAGCCACAAAATCTTTTTGCATTCGAAGGAAAGGTGAATGCGAAATGGGTGGTAAAAAGAAGCTTAGCCTAAAACAAATGGAACGCATGCAAGCCAGAAAAGCTGAAGAAGAGAAAAAGAAAAAGGAGAAGACAGCTGCACCGCCTAAAGAAAAGAAGGCTTCTGGAATAACTCCGCCGAACCCAAAAGACAAAAAGATTATTGCCGAACTGAAAAAAATAAATGTTTTAACGCCTTATGCGGTTGCTTCACGCTTTAACATTCGCATAAGCGCCGCCAAAGACTTTCTAGAACAACTAGAAGACGAAGGCGTGGTCCAACTTGTTTCTGGAAGTCACAACATCAAGATATACAAGGCTTCAGACTAAATTTGGGAGTTTCTGTGAGCGAATTTCCAGAAAGAATATACACAAACGAGGAAGTTAAAAAAGCAAAGAACCTTATAAACAAAGGATACAAACACCGTTTAAGAATCAAAGGAAGCCCACTTTTCAAACAAAAGGTAAACCAAGCCATTAAACTTGTCAAAACAGCTGGTTACCATGATTTTTTAAGAACATACATTCGCTGTATAAAAGAAATAGACGGTTTAACACAGCTCCGTGAGTCAGAAGCATCCATTTGGGCAAATAAATATGCTGTTGAAAATCCAGTTGACGCCGCCAGCCTATTCATCCAAAAAGCCAATCAAATGAAGGAATATCTTGAAGGCAAACTTTACTATGGCGGTACAGCTGAAAAACGCTCTGTCCAAAAACGAATAACTTTCCTCAAAACCTTAAAGCGAAAAAGCCGAAAAGAAGAAATAAAGACGGAGTGTGAAAGGCTTCTAGAAATTTGGAGCGAAAGCGCTCTGGTTTATTGAGCAAGCACAACCTTTATTGTTGTTCCACTTTTCACGTTCCTAAACAATTCAAGGTTACTAGTTACTTTACCCAAAACATTCACTGGACTATAAGGCTGGGATTCACCATAAAAAATGCAAAGCGCACTTCCCATAGGCCAAAAGGCTATTGTTCCCTTTTCCACAGTGCTTTTCGCCTTTTCCTCCCCCATCTTAATAGGCGTTTCAAAATAAACTTCTTCTTTCCACAAGGCTGCTCTTCCCTCCAACGGAAGTTTTTTCACAAGCATATCCACAGTTCTAGGAGCCAAAAAACGCACAAGCTCGCCTTCAGCCTCCCCTAACCCCTCGACAATGAATTTTATTTTTATACGTGAAATCTCCATTTTCTCGCTACTCATAACTTTCACCATCTAAACGTAGTTGACATAAACACTGCGGTTCATTCCACTATTGGCGTTATTCCTCTTAAATCTAATGGTTTCACAATCCTAAAATATGCAACAGTTCCTCGCCTATGAAACCAATTTGTTCTATAGTAACGCCCGGATGAACCGGCAACGAAAACACTTGTTTCGCCGCTTTTTCCGTTTTTGGAAGCCTATATCTTCCAAATTTGGCGTAATATGGCATTAAATGAACTGGGGTTGGATAATATACTGCTGCGCCTATGCCCTTCCGCCTTAATTCTTCAACAAGCCTGTCTCTCTCTTCGCCTTTGGCATATTTCAGCCTAACAGTGTAGAGGTACCAACTATGCGTGTATCCCAAAGGTGTTTTCGGCAGTTCCAGTTTTTCTGTTTTTTCAAGTATTCTGGTTAGTTTTTCTGCGTTTTCTCGGCGTTTAACCAAAAATTTGGGCAGTTTTTCCAGTTGCACAATGCCCAGCGCCGCTTGGATTTCCGTCATGCGATAGTTGTGTCCAAGCATAAGCGATTTGTACTTCTCCTTTTCCCCATGGCTTCTGATAAACCATATTTTCTCCGCTAATTCGCTATTGTCTGTTGTTATCATGCCACCTTCGCCAGTAGTCATGTTTTTACTTGCATAAAAGCTCCAGCAAGCAACATCCGAAAACGCCCCAGCGGGTTTGCCCTTGTACGTTGCGCCATGAGCTTGGGCTGCATCCTCTATAACGGCTAATCCATGTTTGTCAGCTATTTCCTTTATTGGTTGTATGTCAGCTGACAACCCGTAAAGGTCAACGGGGATTATGACTTTAGTCTTTTTCGTTATGGCTTTTTCAACTTTTTCTGGCGAAAGTGTATATGTTTCTGGGTTTATGTCCACAAAGACTGGTTTGGCTCCAGCCAACACGACGGCTTCGGCTGTTGCCACAAAAGTGAAGCTTGGCAAAATCACTTCGTCGCCATGTTTTATTCCAACCGCTAAAAGCGCAGCGTGTAGGGCAGCGGTTCCGCTGTTTACCGCTATGGCATGTTTCGCCCCAACAAACTTTGCAAATTCCTTTTCAAATTTTGTAACCATGGGTCCAGCGCCAAGACCATGCGTCAAAACACCGCTTTCCAAAACTTTCACAACAGCTTCAATTTCTTCCTTCCCAATTTGTGAAACATTAACTTGAATCATATTTACACTTCCAACAACATGGTTAAGCTATAAAACGAAAGTCTATTAATCATTTGCCGAAAGACATGGCGGAAAAAGAGAGGAAAACACCAAATTTCCAGCTTATAATGTCGGCTGCCGTCATTTCACATGCATAGTTATTTCTGTTTTGTAATCCACTATAACTTTTAATTGGTGTTTTCGAAATTCCATGTCGAGGTTTGGGTCGCCTGTGTCAACCCTTAGGCTTTTTAGGTTTTCCACCTTGCTTTTAGTGGCTACTACAATTATGTTTTCGATGCCTACTTGATGAATAACTTTTGGGCTTATCTGCTGGTTTCCCCTCCCAAAAATGAAACCTTGCCCGCCTATGGGAGTAACTATAATCCGCGCTTTTTTCCCATTTATTTCCGTTAATATCTGTTTTTCGTTCACGTCTTTAGCTATAAGTTTCTTGTTGCAGAATAGGTCAACTCCCAAAAGCGTTTTTTTAGCGTTTAAAAGGTCTCCAATGGTGCGGGTTGTCGTTCCTGGACCAACAATGTATATTACGTTGGGCTGCATGTTTTCGATGATGTATATGGCTATTGCTGCTTGGTTGCGCATTTCACCTTCTGTAATTGGACTTGCCATTTTTGCGCTTTGAATCAAAAGTGGCTCGTATGGAACAAGCATATATCCATACAATTCGGCGGAAACTCGCCCTTTCCTAAAGGCTTCTTCGTCCACATCCATAACTTCCGCCTCTTTTAAGGGCAAGCCTTCAAACAGAAAGACCATTGCTATTTTTGCTGCAGCTTTCGGGTCGACGGCAAAAACGGCGCTGTGCATTTTTACTCCTGTTGGAACGCCCAACACGGACAAGCTAGTATTAACAGCCTTAAATACATCGCGGGCCGTCCCGTCTCCACCGCAAAAAACAAGCAAATCCACGCCCATTTCCTTAATTCTCCTTGCAATTTCAACGGTGTCTTCAGCGTTTGTCTCCCTCTTCCTTTCACCAACAACCACGCATGAAAAACCATAATTTCGAGCTTCGTCTTCTCCCATGCTTCCAGCTCCAGCAAAAAGTCTTATCCTTTCTTGGACGGTTTTCAACTCGGACAAAAATGATTCCGCCCTCGCTGGCGCTACGGGTTTAGCCCCAAGCTTCAAAGCCTTTTCTAAAATTTCCTTTCCATCCGTGCCTTTAAGTCCAACAGCCCCGCCCATTCCAGCAACTGGATTAACAATAAACCCAACGGTTTTCACTGAAATCCCATTTTCAAGCAACATTCTTCACTTCTCTTACTAATAACAAATGCATTAAGCATGTAAAATATAACAAAAGGATTTGTGAAATAAAAATAGAGGGGTTCAACGTTATGGAGCGTTTTCATCCGATAAATTTCTTTTTAACTTCGTCCAGCCATGGATAAAGTTTCCTTAGTTTCCGCATTGCCTCTTCAACTTTTTCCGTTGGATATTCATAGGGTGGCAGCTTACCGCTGAAGTAGTCTGAGTATGCTTGCATGTCAAAGTAACCGTGTCCACACAATAAGAAGAGAATGGTCTTTTTCTCGCCTGTTTTCTTACATTTTAAGGCTTCGTCGACAGCTGCTTTGATGCTGTGGGCTGGTTCTGGAGCAGGTATTATGCCTTCGGTTTGGATGAAGAGTTTGGCGGCGTCGAAAACTTCCACTTGGTTGTAGGCTATTGTTTCTAACTGTTTTGTTGAAGCTAGCAGGCTTATGGTGGGGGCTATTCCGTGGTAGCGTAAGCCTCCAGCGTGAATCGGCGGCGGAATATAATCGTGTCCTAAAGTGTGCATTGGAACTAGGGGCGTTATCCGCGCTGTGTCTCCGTGGTCGTAAGTGTACTCGCCCTTTGTGACGGATGGGCATGCGGTGGGTTCTACAGCTACAAACCTCGTGTTTTTCGGCGCTTTTCCAGAAACTTTGTCGTAATAGAAGGGCCAGAAAAGCCCGGAGAAACTGCTTCCTCCTCCTATGCATCCAAATATTACGTCTGGGTAGTCTCCAGCAATTTCCATTTGTTTTTTGGTTTCTAATCCAACGACTGTTTGGTGCAATAATACGTGATTGAAAACGCTTCCTATGCCGTAATTTGTGTCTTCATGTGTGAGGGCGTCATCAACAGCTTCGCTTATGGCTATTCCTAAACTGCCAGGATTATTTGGGTCTTGTTTTAGGATTTTTCTACCAGCTTCTGTGTTTTCGCTTGGGCTTGCGTAAACATCGGCTCCAAAAGATTCCATCATAATCCTTCTGTAGGGTTTCTGTTGATAACTCACTTTAACCATGTAAACAGTGCATTTCACCCCAAACAACATGCAACCAAAAGCCAATGCTGAACCCCACTGTCCAGCGCCTGTTTCTGTTGCTAACCGTTGAATGCCCTCTTTCATGTTATAGTAGGCTTGAGCAACCGCCGTGTTTGGTTTGTGGCTTCCCGGTGGGCTGACCCCCTCGTACTTATAGTAAATTTTAGCTGGGGTTTTCAAAGCTTTTTCAAGTCTTACAGCCCTAAAAAGCGGGGTTGGTCTCCAAAGTCTATAACCTTCCATTACCTCTTCGGGTATGTCTATCCATCTGTCTTTGCTGAATTCTTGGGCTAGGATTGCCTTGGGAAATATTTTTGGAGCTACTCCTCCGCCGGGCGCCTTTGTTTCTGGTTCTATGAATGGTGGAAGCGGTTTGGGTAGGTCTGGCAGTATGCAATACCATTGTTTTGGTATTTCCTCCTCGTCTAAAATTATTTTTGTTGATGGCAAGATTTATCTCCCCTACATGTAGGTTAAAAAAGAACTTACACGTTATATTTAACTCTTTTTAGTATAATTTTATACGTGGGCGCTTCGTTACTTTAACTCTTTAAGTGGTACGTTGACTGGCGTTTGTATTTTGGAGATGTGGGCTATTTCCTTGGAAAATGTGATGTAGTGCCATGTGGATTTCGGCGGGAGCAGTTCGCCCTTCAAGGCGGTTTCGATGACTTTATGCTTTGGATATTCTTCGCCGTTTTCCGACGTTTTGACGCCAATTTTGGGAGACTGGTAATTCACAAAGACTGCGGGTATCTTTGAGCATCCCAGCGCTTGCAAAGCCCCTATCCTATGGTGTCCATCGAGGACAACGTTTGTGTTAATATCCACAACTATTGGCTTTTTCAGAATCCCATCCGCCTCAATTTCAGCCTTAAGATTAGCAAGTCTTTGAGCATCAAGTTTCTCGTGACCTTTTAGGAGGGCAATCTCAACTATGCGGACGCCGAAGTTGTAATTGTTCAATTTTGAACCTCAACGTACATTTATGCTCATTAAAATTGAATTGGACAAACATATTTATACTTTATTACACAAAAACGCACATGAAGGAAATCGGAATGTGGAGCAACATCAAAAAATATTTGGAAGGCTATCCTGAACGGCTTAGGGTAGCCCGTGTCCTCGTGGAGAATGGGTTAAGCGTGAAAAACGGAAAAATTTACCTTAACGAAATTGAAATTCCAGCTGTACGTATAGCTCGTGTTGCTGGGGTTGACAGAAGAACAGTTAATGAGACAGTTGATGCCATCAACTCTAACCGTGAGCTTAGGCTAATATTTGAAGGGTTAAGGTCCGCTGGACATTCGCTGAAGGAAATTGCGAAATATTTGAACCTTGGAGTTGTTGAAATAACGCCTGTTGACGCAAGAACTCCAGGCATTTTGGCAAATTCAGCCATGATTTTAGCAAAAAACGGTCTCAGCATAAGACAAGCAATAGTCGACGACCCTGAACTTTCGCCGGAGCCTAAACTCACCCTAATTGTCGAGAAGAAAATTCCAGGAGAATTAATTTCAGAGTTTCTGAAAATAAGCGGAGTTGCAAAAATTTCAGTTTATTAAAAGCGATACTCATGTTGTCAAAGTTGTTATCCACCAATTCATTTTAGAAAAATTTATATTATAATGCTGTTTCTCATTGAGACGCAATAGGAGGTTGTTAAGTTTGTCAACATCACAAGCTGGCGGAGTTCCAGTTTTAATATTAAAGGAAGGTTCAAGTCGAAGCCGTGGAAGAGAAGCTCAACATGCAAATATTATGGCTGCGAGAATAGTGGCTGAAACTGTTAAGAGTTCTCTTGGCCCTAAAGGCATGGATAAAATGCTTGTGGACAGCTTCGGCGACACCACCATAACAAGTGATGGACGCACAATATTGGATGAGATGGATATTCAGCATCCAGCCGCCAAAATGATGGTTGAAGTTGCAAAAACACAGGATAACGAAGCTGGCGACGGAACAACAACAGCCGTGATATTGGCAGGTGAACTGCTAAACAAGGCAGAAGAACTTATCGGAAAAAACGTTCACCCAACAATAATAATTGACGGATACAAAAAAGCCAGCGAAAAAGCCTTGGAAGTTTTAGAGAAAGTGGCAATACCAACAGAATCAGATTTTAAGGAGTATTTGAAAAAGGTTGCGATGACTTCTATGGCGAGCAAATTGGTGGCTGAGCATAGAGAATATCTGGCTGAGTTGGCGGTTAAGGCAATCCTTGAAGTTGCGGAAAAAGAAAATGGAAAGTACAAGGTGGATGTGGACAACGTAAAGGTTGAAAAGAAACCAGGCGAATCCGTGAGAGACACAAGGCTTATTCAAGGCATAGTTTTAGACAAGGAAGTTGTCCATTCAGGAATGCCCAAACGCGTGGAAAATGCCAAAATAGCGCTTTTAGACGCTTCTTTGGAAATTGAGAAAACCGAGTTTGACGCTAAAATCAACATTGAAAGTCCAGAGCAGATGGATGCTTTCCTCAAACAAGAAGAGGAAATGCTGCGGGCAATGGTTGAAAAGATAGCTGCTGTAGGCGCAAATGTTGTCCTATGTCAGAAGGGCATCGACGATATGGCTCAGCATTTCCTCGCTAAAAAGGAAATACTCGCAGTTCGCAGAATTAAAAAGTCAGACATGGAAAAGCTTTCAAAAGCCACAAGCGGAAAAATAATAACCAACTTGGATGATATGAACCCAACTGATTTGGGATATGCAAGCCTCGTTGAAGAACGCAAAATAGGCGACGACAAAATGACTTTTGTAGAAGGATGCAAAAATCCGCGAGCAGTCACAATTTTGGTAAGGGGTGGAACAGAACGCATAGTAGACGAAGCAGAACGTTCACTACACGACGCCTTATGCGTTGTTCGAGATGTAGTTGAAGAACCAAAAGTTCTAGCTGGAGGCGGAGCACCAGAACTTGAGGTTGCACGTGTGCTTAAAAAATATGCAGAGACGCTTCCAGGTAAGGAACAGCTTGCAGTTAAAAGTTTTGCAGAAGCTCTTGAAGTGATTCCAGCAACGCTTACGGAAAATGCTGGTTTAGACCCAATTGACATATTATCCGAGCTTAGAGCACGCCACGAAAAAGGCGAAACATGGACTGGAATAGAAGTTAACTCTGGAAAAATCCAAGACATGAGCAAAGCAGGAGTCTTCGACCCATTAAGCGTTAAAAAACAAATAATCAAGTCAGCTTCAGAAGCTGCTTCCATGATACTAAAAATAGACGATGTAATCGCAGCTGGAAAAATGAAGGCTCCTCCAACACCGCCCGGCGGTCCACCTGGAGGCGCTGGGTATCCAGGCGCTGGGGAGTATTAGAGTACGTCTGAAAAAGAGAAGAAAATTTTGATAGGTCCTCCAAAGCTTACACGCTTTGAAAAGGCAAGGATAGTGGGAGCTAGGGCTTTGCAAATTTCCATGGGTGCGCCCATACTGGTGGATGTTTCAGAAGACTCAAATCCGATAGACATAGCCTTAAAAGAGCTTGAAACTGGAATTTTGCCCATGACGATTAGGCGAACTTTGCCTGACGGTACATATCAGGATATTCCGCTAAAATGGCTTCTGAAAGAAAGTTGAAATTTAATTATAAAACCATTTTCCACTGAAACCAAATGTTGTCGGGACAGAAATTTAGCTGACGACGACATTTGGAATCTTCGAATATTTTGGATTCGGTGCGTAAAAAGAACTAGCACATTTTTTCCAGGTTTTTCTTTGCTGTCTTGAGCGTTTCCTTAATTCTTGTCCAGTGTGCGCCTTGCCAGTATATTTGTCCACATTTTGGGCATTCCCAAAATTCATTGTAATAGGCGAAAGTGTCTTTTTCCACTTTATCCGCTACTTTTTCTTTAGGTGTGGGCTTAACTTTTGTGTTACATTTTGGACAGCGGGATGTTGCCATGTCTATGTTTAATTCAATTTTGAATCTTTTGGCGATTTGCGCCAGCCTTTCCGCTTCGGTTTTTCCTTCAAGGTAGAAGGCTTCAACGCCTTTTGCAGTTGCTTGTTGATAAAGTTCCAAATCTCGTGTTAAAAGGATTCTGCGCTCTTTTTTGGCTATTGCAATTAGTTGGTCATCGTCAAGTTTGCTTGAGTATTTCACGTTGTGCCCCAACATGCGAAGCCAACGTGTAAGTTTTCCAAGCATGCCATCAGCGATAAACTTCAAGGCTTTCCTCTCCGAATTATTTCGCCGCTTCCCGCTTCCGCCACTATTTCACCTTCATCCATAACCAATCTGCCCTTAACAAAGGTTTTTACTGGTTTTCCCTCAACAACCCAACCGTCAAAGGGCGAATATTTCGCTTTTGAATGGAATTTCGCCGCATCTATTTTGTACTTTCTTTTCAAATCTATAACGGTTAAATCAGCAATGTTTCCCCCCTTCAAACAGCCCCTGCCATCTAACTTGAAAATTTCAGCTGGTTTTTCCGACATGAGCCTAACAACTTCAGCCAGCGTAAGCCTTCCACGGTTCACTTCCGTAAGCAAAAGCGGAAGCATCGTTTCTAAACTTGGTATCCCAACCTTAACGTTCCAGACGCTTTCTGCTTTCTTTTCGTCTAAAGCGTGTGGGGCATGATCTGAAGCTATAACGTCAATCCAGCCATTTTTAACGCCATCCCAAAGAGCGTTAATGTGCCGTCTTTCTCTAACTGGCGGCATAGTTAAGGCTAAAGTTCCGATTCGGCTTAAGTCGTCAACTGACAAGAACAAGTGGTGTGGCGTTACTTCACATGTTATTGGTAATCCAGACTTTTTTCCTTCCACTATTGCCTCTAACCCGTTTGCCGTGCTTACGTGACAAAAATGCACATGCACATCGGCTTGTTTAACTATGCCCAATATACGTTTTATGGTTTTTGCTTCGGCATTTTCCGAATGAGCCTCTAAAAAGGCTTGGATGTCATTGCGGTTGGCACGCCTAAACTCAGCCTCAGCCTTTTTAATTAACGTTTTGTCTTCTGCGTGAACAGCCAACGAAACTCCCAGCTTGCCCACAACCCTAAAAGCATCCGACAAAGCGTTGTCATCGTCAATGTTTAATCCGCCGATTTGTTCAGCCATGTAAAGCTTAAAAGCCACAGAGTCTTCGGCTATGCTTGCTATTTCCTTCGTGTTTTTTGGAAATGCAGAGTAAAAACCGACATTAACCAAAATTTTGTTCTTGGCAATTTCCATGCGATTTTCCAACGTGTTTCGACTCATGGTTACTGGGTTATTATTTGGCATGTCCAAAACAGTTGTTATTCCACCAGCCGCAGCCGCCGCAGTTCCACTGCAAAAATCTTCTTTGTAGGCTTTTCCCTCATCCCGCAAATGCACATGAACATCTATTAAACCAGGCAAAACAACAAGTCCCTTCAAATCCAATTTTTCCTCTGCTTTGGGCATAGTTGCCTCTTTACCTATTTTCTGGATTTTGCCGTTTTCTATGGCTAGGTTACACGCTACTATTTCATTGTTCACGTAAGCTTTCGCATTGTTTAGAACCAAATCTACAGTCAAGGCTCTCGCTAATGAGCTATTACAAGCTACTGTTTAAATTTTTATAGGTTTCTAAGCTAAAACAGGCTTTTTCACTCCGGCTTTTTCGGCTATTTCTTGCGATAGTTTTGTTTCGTATTCCCTAAGCATCTTCACTAATGGGTGTTCAACGTTAATTCTGTAAAGTTTGGCTTTCCCTATTTTTCTCGAAACCTTAACTACCCCGTATTCTTCCAATTCTGGAAAATACTTGTAAAATGTTTGTTTGCTCATTCCTAATGCCTCTATAGCTTCCTTTTTAGTGAAATCAAACAAAGGATTGTCCAAAAAGAAATCCACTATCCTAAGCTTCGGCGAGTCCCCAAGGGTTTTGATAAGTATGGATTCAAACTTTTTCCGTGTAAAGCTTCTCGCCCATTTTGCCTCACTTAACATGTAGCTTCTATATATGTAAAAATATGTAGAACATACATAAAGTGTGCGTTAACGCTAAAAGTATTATTTTTGAAGAAATCTACTTTCTTTAACGTGCGGTTAAGTGCCTCACTCAGTTTCTCCCTCTAGTTCGACTCTGCAATCTTCGCATAGGAATTCGCCGTTAACCTCTTTTAGGCTGTCAGACCAACCTCCGCAGCGGTCACAATATCCAGCGAGAGGCGCCGACTCCTCTGATGATTCTTGGGCTCTGTTTTCGCTTTCTATGAGCGCTTTTTCCTGAATGGTTTCTATTAGTTCTGGCACTACTGCCAAAATGTCTTTGCTTGAGATTAACCCTATCAGTTTTCCCTTGTATATGACACCCAACCGCCGAATGTCTAGGCGGCTCATGCGTCTAGCAGCCTCACTTATTGTTTCGTCTGGTTCTATAGTGATTAAAGGCGAAGTCATAACTTCTTTGGCTTTGAGGGAGTCTGGCTTAAGGTTTTTGGCGACAACCCTCACAATCAAGTCCCTTTCCGTTATAATTCCTATAGGTTTTCCATCGCTGCTAGTAACTATCACGCAGCCTAAACCATGTTTTTCCATTAATTCCGCAGCCCTGTTTGTCGGCGCTTCCTCTTCTATGGTTATAACTGGACTGCTCATAACGTCCTTAACTAGCATTTTAGACCTTAACCCAATTTCCGCCATCGTCATCAACCAATGCATCTAGTTGAAGTCAAAAGGAAATCGCCCATTTAAAACTTGCCATGTCCCACAAAATCGTTAAAGTAAATTTATTAAAGCTTAACTTGTTAATGCATTTAGGTTTAAATATGGAGAAAATTAAATGTTAAGAACAAATGCAGATAGGCTGGTGAAGATTTCGGTTGTCGGCGAAGTTGCAAGCCCAGTTTTTGCGAGAGGTGTATACACAATTTCCGCTGAGGGAAATCCCGTTGTTTTGCCAAGTGTAGGCGGAATCACATATAACGTTAGAGTCGGCGATTCGGCTTGCGGTTGGGAAGCAGACCATGTTGAACCGGGCGTGAGCATAGAAAACAAGGAGAACGACCCACGTTATGGGCAAGGCGCAAACACGGCGTTAAACGTGCTTGCATGTGTGGGAAACGAGGCAATTGTTGTTTCAGGCGAAGCCAAAGGTGCAAAAGGCGTTGTAACTGGGAAACACGGCGGAATAGACCACGTACTCGCAGATTTTCAGCCTGAAACCCTTGAAAAACTCATGTTAGGCGACAAAATACTCATAAAAGCCTTCGGCGTCGGCTTAAAACTTTTGGATTTTCCAGAAGTGAAAGTTATGAATATGGACCCAAGTTTTCTTGAGGCTTTGAACCCACAGCCAAACGGCGACAAACTGGAGGTTCCAGTAACGCATACCATTCCAGCGGCGATAATGGGTTCCGGCTTGGGGGCAAACCAAACCTACTCTGGAGATTACGACATCCAACTTTTTGATGAGGCAACCAGAAAAGAGTATGGACTTGACGATTTAAGGCTTGGCGATTTGGTGGCTATAATTGATGCTGACCACTCTTATGGGCGGATATACAGAAAAGGCGCCGTATCCATAGGCATAGTTGTCCACACAAACTGCGTAACTTCAGGACACGGACCAGGCGTCACAACACTATTCACATCACCCAATGGAAAAATTATTCCAAAAATCGATGCGAAAGCAAACATAGCCTCAATCCTAAAGTTAAGGGCAGATATATAAAGCTGCACAACAATACATGTTAAGTGGAAGAAAGAGGTAAAAACATTGCCGTATAAGCGAAAGAGCCGTGGTAGATCAAAAGGTGGTAAAGGGCTTAGCGGCGCTGTTCAATGCGCAAACTGTGGGCAGCTAGTACCCCGCGACAAAGCCAAAAAGGTTACTAGGCGTATTTCCTTTGTTGATCCAGCCCTTGCTAAGGAACTTCGCCAAAAAGGCGCTTATATTTCTGCTCCTTTGGAAACAAAGTATTATTGTATTTCTTGTGCCGTGCATTATGGCATTGTGAAGGTTAGGGCTAGAAACGAAAGGCGCAGTAAACCCAGAAGATTTTAACTTTTCCCTTCATTTCTAGTTTTTGCATAGACGTGTAGGCTTCTCTGCAAAACTGTCATGTTTGAAAGTACGGCAAGCGAAATTATGCCAGTATTCATTATGGTTTTTGTTTCTTGTTGCCAAATAAACGCTGTTACGCTTGTTATTGCCAGAATAAGCATACGTTCTGCACGTTCCGCAAATCCCACGGTTTCCATTTTGATTCCAGCAGCTTCCGCCCTTGCACGGCTATAACTCACAAGCAAAGCGCCAACCAAAGCCGCTAAACCCCAAAAGACATCACATAAACCACCTAAAATTACGCCCGCATATGCCATAGCGTCTGCGTATCTATCCAACAGCGAATCTAAAAAACCGCCGAAGGCTGTTGCGCTTTGGTAAAGTCTAGCCAAAACTCCGTCCAAAGCGTCGCAAAAACCAGAAAACAACAATAAAACCGTGGCGAAGACAAGATAAGTTTTGTCAATTTGCCATTGTGTATACGCCCACGCCGACGCAAAAGCTAAGAGCATGCCTAATCCACTGATAACGTTTGGTGTTAAACCAATTTTGTGGGCGGCTTTAGCTTCCGCAGTAAGCATCTTTTGCACTTTTTCTTTAAGCCTTGTCAGCACATGTCTTCGCCTTACTTGGCAATTCTTATTTATTGCTGGATATTTAACTTTACAATTAAAAGGTGTCGGAAATGCTTAACGCCGTGACTGTTAAAGTTGATGGTAAAGCATGTTTAGGCATTAAAGTTGAGCTTCCAGAATCGCCACCATTAGTTCTAATTGTTGCTGACAAGGGCTTCGTCATGTGCGGCTTTTTAAATGTGGAAACAGCCGAAAAACTAGGCGTAGCCGCAGCCATGGTAAGCGGAGTGAAAAACTTCGAAGACATGCTTAATGCGCAGATTAAGGCGGTAACCTCCAAAGCGAGAAGCTTCGGCGTAAACATTGGAATGAAAGGCGTAGACGCTTTAAGGCGACTCTAATAAACTCAAAACTTTTATATTTAAGAAAATAATTGGTTATTTTGAGTAGGGGAAGGCTCACGTGCAATGTTGATCTTAATCTTAATTGGCACTTTAATGTTTGCCTACAGCAATCAACCATCCATGGCAACCACCAGTCTAATAATAACACCTGACAACCTAACGGATTTATACGAAATACAGCATCCAGTTATTGAAAATGTCACCATATACCTTCCCGACGATAATTTTGATGGTGCTTTAATAATATGGTGTAATGATAATTCTACTGCAATACCCAACGCAACTTATTGGGTGCGAATCCCCAATTTCGATGATTTTCTGAATAATCATATTTTAAACTTTACAGAGGTGATTTGGCAAGAGTCAGTAAATATCACGTTGCATGAAGGATGGACAAATGACACGGTAGAGGGGGAAATAAGGGCTAAGGATAATCCAAGCGATGCGCCTGTCACGTTTATTCCCGTTAACATAACTGAGTCTGACGTAGTTAACGGGGAAAGCGCTACCATTCAGAATACGTCTGATGGTGATTCAGAAAATCAAGTAGAAGCTATCGCGGAGTTTCCTTTGGTTAATACTTCGTTAATGTTTGCGTTAGCTATTTTAACAGTAATGGCTACGCTGGCTAAAATGAAAAAACAGAAACTTTAACATTGCCATGCTAGGATTGAGTTGTTGTTAGCTATTTTAAGCTTATAAACACAACAACTAGTGAACATTTTAAATTTGGAGTGAATTTATTGTCTAGCGAAGAACTCTTGAAAGTGGTTGCCGATGAAGTAATTGCTTGCCGCAAGTGTCAGCTTTGGAAAACCCGTAGAAATGCTGTCCCAGGCGAGGGCAATCCAGAAAGCCAAATAATGTTTGTTGGAGAGGCGCCTGGCTATTGGGAAGATGTTAAAGGAAAGCCTTTCGTCGGCGCTGCTGGAAAATTCCTTGACACTTTGCTTTCTACAATTGGATTTTCAAGAGAAACGGTTTTTACCTGCAATGTTTTGAAGTGTAGACCGCCTAGAAACCGTGAACCACAGCCAAGCGAAATTCAGGCTTGCACACCTTTTTTGGATAGACAAATCATGATAATAAAGCCAAAAGTAATTGTTACTCTTGGCAATTACTCAACAGCCTACATCTTCTCGAAGGCTAATTTATCCTTTAACAGCATCGCTCAAACGCATGGAAAAACTTATGAGGCGTCAGTTTTAGGTTTGCCAATAACGGTTTTTCCAACGTTCCACCCCGCCGCAGCACTCTACAGCGTAAAATACAAAGAGGAAATAGCCAACGACTTCCAAAAGTTGAAACTTTTGAAAATGTATAAAAATTAAGGTGAAGAACACTATTACGAATGCGACGACTGAAAATCCGTTATTAAGTCCAAATATTACTTACCTCTGCGTTTCCAGGTCTCGCCACTAATGTAAACATCGTAAGGTTCAGGTATAGGCTGTGACTCAGATATTTTAATTTCTGGCTTGTAATCTGGCTTTTTCTTTTCATCCATCATATCTCAACTCCTTTCAATAATAATTTTCGCTTTTTCAAAAAATAAAAACTTTGCTGGAGGGTCCAAATAATTTTCAGACTAAAAATTGGATACCATCCTTGGATGCTATAACTGGGTTAGTAAGGAAGCCTTCCTTTTTCAATGCCTCAAACTCATCCTCAAATCTTTCAATACAATTTAACTGGAATTTAGGATCTAATCCCTCAATGTCAAATAAACCTGCTGATTGGTCTAATGCAGAATCGCAGTTTGGGTCAAATATATCGGCGAAGGTTGCGGCGAGTTTGTTCAACTCCAAAAATCTCGAGAAACCATCGGCAGAAATCATAAAATCTACGGAAAAAATACAACCAGTCAACCCAAAAAATTTGATAACCTTTTGAAACTCATTGAGATTTTGGATGGATGATAGATGTGCTTTTGATATGTGAGATGAAACTATGAATTTACTTAGCGGGAGAACTCCCTCTTTTCTGACAGTTTCCAAATCACCATTACTTACAATTTTTTGGCAGATACCCCCTACAAAATCTATTTCTAGTTCCCTACTATTTTCAATAAACTTGGAAATACAGTTTGCCTTGTGTATAACATGGTTTGCATGTCCTACAAAAGGATCTTCGGTTATTACGAGTTCAGAGATAATAGTCCCAAAATCCCACGTATTATACCTAATTTTTTCAATAAAACTAGATAAAACTTCTATCATCAAGTCTTTTTTGGTTATTTGATATTCAATGACTCCGCCTATGCGCGACGCTGCACTCAAGGCTCCTTTCAAAATTACGAATTCTGCTTCAAGGTGTTTCACGCATTTTCTCCCTAACTCGGAACTAAACATTGCATTGGAAGGTAGAAGTATTTGTTTAGGAAGAAAAGGTCTTTTATGACATTTCTGACTAACAAGAATTGCTTGTACTATTTTGCTTGCAAACTCGGGCGGAGTCCACCCAACGATTTTGACGCCTAATTTTAACAGTTGCTTAACTTTATTTGTGGGCATTGTAGCGTATTGCACATCCAACGCATCAAAAGACAAAAAATCTTGCGGGGTTAATGATTCCATTTTAGCCTCGGACATTAAACAAACGTCATGACCCCTATCAAAATAACTTTGCAATATGCCTTTAGTGTAACCAGTTTTTTGATGCCAACCAAAAAGATATTTTGTAGGATAAATTTCAGTTCCTACAAGCCGTGGTTTCACAGCATTACAGATTATACGTGTGCTCTGGAAATCATAATATGGTTTAAATTCAACATAGTTGCCCAATGCGTCCTTAAGCATATCGTCCCGCATTACAACAAGTATTTTCATGTGTTCACTTAATAGATTTTATGTCTTTTAGTAGTTCTTCTGGGTTTTTGTAGGTTTTGGCTGGTAAATCCGCCAAGAACGTGCTGAGCCGTATTTGTTTGCCCTCTTCCTCTTCTACGAGCCTCCAGCCGAGCCTTTTCATTAGCATGGCTTTCGTAGTTGGATAACGTGTTTTTTCTATAACTTCCCTTATAGAATCCAAGCCTGTTGAGCCCGTAATTTTTGGAAATTTTCCCTTTGACAAATATTCAACGAAGCGTATTCCGTCGTCGAACATGGAGAGGTTGTTGAATAACACGTAAACTTCCTTTCCGCGTTTTTCATAGGGCGTTACAAGCTCCTTCAGTTTCTGCAGTTCCACGTCGCTGTATTGGTAATAATACATTTGTTCGCCTAAGCCGTGAAGCCTAAAATATGCGGCTTTGCCCGTGTAGGCTGGCATAATCCTAAACGGGTCAGTGACATGCGTCACGTCAACTTTCTCCAAAACCTTCCCGAGTTTCTCATAAACTTCTGGTTTTTCCCATGCTGGTCCACGTGTTTCCCAAACCAAAATCAGGTCTTCACGGTTTATTTCTGTGAAGAATTTTTCTGCGTCGCCGAGTTTGTCGGGTTTGAATGAGCCTGGTGTTTGGATGAGCAGCACTTTCGAGTTTAGGGTTTTGCATATTTGTTTCATGCGTTCGAAGGCTTGAAGGCTTGCTTCATCAATTTTTATTTTTGATTTGTGACTTATGTCTTGGTGCGCCTTAACCGTGAATTCAAAGTTTTCGGGAGCTTTTATCCGCCAGCCTTCAACAGTCTTTTCCTTTGGATATTGGTAAAAAGTGTTGTTTAACTCTACTAGGCTGAATTTTTCGAAGTATTTTTTCATTGACGTCGGAAAACCACAACATCCAACCTTAATCATTTTCCCTATGCCATTAAGCGCTTATTTTTGGGGGTGGGCGGACTGGTTTGCCCAGTTTTCTGCGAAGCGCTATGCGGTAAAGTTTCCTTAAAGACTTCACTAACTGCTCAACCGTGGGTAAACTGGAATATATAAGCGGAATGCGGTCGTACTCCGCCAACTTCATCGAGTGCCCATCGGGTTTGACGTTGTGGAAAACCGCAACACGCGGTTTTAAACTGCTTAGCCTCACAATCATCATAGGCGAATTTTCATATCCTATGTTTGTGAAAATTAACGCCCGCTCGGTTGTTGCTCCGAAAAGCTGAGAATATTCAAGTCCAGAAAGGGTTTCAACAGCCCTTTTTTCATCAACAACCGTGTAGCCATAAACTTCCCTAACATAAGTGCTTTCGCACGCCACAATTTCGCCCTTAATTGCTTTACACAAGTATTCCACACGAACTGGTATTGGAAATTCACGCAGGTCTATTATTGCCATGCTCGGCGAACTTGTCAATTTAGCGAATTCACGGATAAAACGGCTTCCACGTTCCTCATCAATTTTCAAAAGCGTCCAAACAAACTTTCTAACAAACCTTGTGCCTGGGCTTTCTCTCCTACCGCTTTCGTAATCACTTATGACGGATGATGCTATGAGCATTTTGTCTGAAAGGGTTGTTTGGGAAATGCCGAAAAGTTCACGCCATTTCCGCATGGCTGCGCCTGGCTTGTTTGACAATATTATTTCGCCAGCTATCCTTCTTGCAAGCACTTCACGAACGCTTGGAGATACCGACATAAACAGTTGCCCCGTTCCCAGTCCGCCAATTCCCCTTTAGAACACAGCGGATATAAAACTGTACCGCTCCTACGGCTTCTGCTACGGAAAATTGAAATCTCACTTTTGACATTTCAAGACAATGTGTCGAAAATGCAAATAGGCGTTACGTGGGCTTCAGAAGTTTCCGCTAAATTTCCAGGACTCTCTATTTGCATCGGCGTAATCACCAATGTCAAGGTGGAAAGGGAAAATGAGCAAATCAAACGCCTTAAAAAGTCTGTTTACGAAGAGGTTAAAGCCAAATATACAGTTGAAACTTTAAAGGATAATCCTACTGTGAGGGCTTACAGAGACTTTTATTGGAGACTTGGCATAGACCCCACAAAAACGAGACCTTCAGGCGAAGCCTTGCTGAGAAGAGTTTTACACGGCGGAGAGCTTCCGCATATATCCACAGTTGTGGACGCTTACAATTTGGCTTCTATGAAAATAATAATACCCATAAGCGGTTTTGACTTGAACTGCCTAAACCCGCCTTTCCAAATACGCTACGCAAAAACTGGCGAAACATTCATGGGCATCGGAATGGACAAACCCGTGGCTTTAACCGGCAACATGCTTGTTTTGGCTGATGAAAAACAGGTTTTAAGCATTTACCCATACCGCGATTCAGACCATACAAAAATTACTGAAAACACACGAAATGTATTGGTTGTTGGGTATGGCGTTTCTGGAATAGCCCAAGAACAGCTTAAGGAGGCTGTGGAAACAACACTTTCATACATTAAACTAGTTTCGGATGGAGAAACCGAAATGGTAAAGGTTTTTAGCTCTGCATCTAAATAGAAAATGGTGTTTCGCTTGTCTTTTAAGGCGAGAATGGAGCAAACAGCCAAAAACAAAAAATCAAATATTGTTTTGGCTTTGGATTTCCCATTTGAAAAATCCATAAACCGCAGCAAACTTTTGTCCAAGGCGAATAGCATTTTGGAGGTGGTTCACCCTTATGTTTGTGCTGTAAAAATTAATCATCACCTGGTTCTTCCGTTGGGCTTGTTTGATGGTGTTCAAGGGCTGGTGGAGAAAATTCATGATTTGGGAATGATGGCGATGATGGACTGTAAAGTAAACGATATTGGCTCAACAAACCAAGTTATCGCCGAATATTATTATGCTGCGGGGTTTGATGCTTTAATCGCTAATCCCTTCGTAGGATGGGAGGAAGGCTTAAAACCAATCTTTGAAATAGCTCATAAACTGCAGCGCGGTGTGTTACTCCTTGTTTACATGAGCCACAAAAGCGCATGTGAAGGTTACGGTCAAATCGTGGTTGATGCTGAAACAAAAGAAGTTTCACAGTACATTCTCTTTGCAAAAAAGGCTCTCAGATGGAGAGCAGACGGCGTGGTTGTGGGCGCAACATACCCAAATAAAATAAGAGAAGTATATGCTATAATTGGCGAAAGCATTCCAATTTTTTCGCCAGGGGTAGGCGTTCAAGGCGGCGAAATTAAAGCTGCTTTGGAGGCGGGCGCCCGCTATCTTATTGTTGGTAGGGCAATAGTGCAATCGGAAAATCCGGCGAAAACCGCAAGAGAAATTAGGGATTTAGCCAGAAAATATATGTAAAGCCAATTTATCTTTCGCGTCTTTCCCAAAGCTCCTTTTTCAACAAGTCTCTAACCGCAGACCTTATGGCTGCGCTTCTACTTGGATACATATTCGCCCTTACAAGTTCGTCTAACCCTTCCAAGTAAGCTTCCGGCAGCAATACCGTAACAAGTTTCACACATGTTCCTCCAAACATGTTATGTATATAATATGCTGCAAATATAAGATTTGACTATGAGTTTGACTTTAAAGGTTTTCTCTGAAGTTCCAAACCTCTTTCAGTGTGTTTTGGAATGTTTTGTAAACATCTTCCACATATACGGTGCGGCGTCGTATTCCTTGTTGAACGGTTCCTGCGGCGATTAAGGCTGTGCCTATTATGTCGCTTATTGTTGGGTCTGGAAATGCGATTAATGCCAAACCAATTTTTATTAGTCGTGAATTGTTGTTTTGCCGCCACAAATTTTTTGTTGTCTTCACTTCTTTAGCTGTATCTTTCATGGCTTGCAGCAACTCTGCAGAGCTATCGCCTAATTCTTTTAGGGCTTTGTTTAAAGCTTTAACATCATCAGTTTTCACTTGAACCATCCCGCCTTTGATCTTTTCTATCATTAGAAGCTCTGAGGCACAAAAACTTTAACTTCGCACATCACCCTTCTTTGCGGTTTTCTTTCAGCGGTTTCTCCTTCAACTTTTAAAGAATAATTTAGAAATTTACCGCTTTACTTCATTTTATTTTATTGTTTTATAGCAATTCGTCGAAAAATAATAAATAGTGGAAATGGCAATCTCGGTTTCGGGACGGTGTCTCCTTGGAATCGTTTGACGTTAAAAGTTTCGTCGAGGCTCAAATTAAAGAGATAAGGAAAAGCATCGGCAATGAAAAGGCGCTGGTGGCTGTTTCAGGCGGTGTTGACAGCTCCACATGCGCCGTTTTAACGCATAAGGCAATAGGAGAAAACCTTGTTTGCGTAATACTTGATGACGCTTTCATGCGGGAAGGCGAACCAGAACACGTAGCGGAAACCCTATCCAAACCACCCTTGAACATCCCCACAAAAGTGGTTAACGTCCGTGAACGCTTCTTACAGAACATGAAAGGCATAAGAGACGCTGAAGAAAAACGTAAAATTTTCCGTGAAACCTTTTACCAAGTCCTCGGCGAAACCGCAAAAAAAGAAGACTGTAAAGCGCTGGTTCAAGGCACAATACGTGCGGACATTGTGGAAACTGTGGGCGGCGTGAAAACCCAACATAACGTTTTGGAGCAGATGGGCATAAACCCCGTGGAACGCTACGGCTTCAAAATTGTTGAACCTCTTGTGGCTTTGTATAAGTCCCAAGTTAGGATGATTGCACGCTATCTTGGCTTGCCAACGGAAATTTCTGAAAGACAACCCTTTCCAGGTCCAGGTTTGTCAGTTCGTGTTGTAGGAGAAATCCGCATTGACAAACTTGAAACCCTAAAGAAGGCTACAACCATCATTGAACGCATATTAGAACAGCATAAGCCAAGCCAATACTTCGCCATAATCATTGATGATGAGGAAGCCTTAGAAAAGCTTGAAGTCCAACGTGTTCAGGAAACGGTTGCAAGGCTGCTTAATGTTCCGTCAAGAAATGTTCACTTGAAAATTTTTAGGGACAAAGCCACTGGTGTTGAAAGCGGAAAAAGGCGTTACGGCAAAATTTTAGGAGTAAAAGTTGAAACTGTAAATGGGCATGTGCATCAAACCGAAATTCAGAAACTTGTCTCGCTTCAAGCAAAAATAATCACCGAAAACCCAGCAATTACACGAGTTTTTTACGCAGTTAAGGATTTACCAGAGAAAAACCCCTATGTAGTGGGTATTAGAGCTGTTCAAACCAAAGACTTCTTAACGGCTGAAGTTTCAGAAATACCTTGGCTAACTCTAAGCAAAGTTGCAGAAGAAATAATTAATGCGTGTCCTAACGTGTCAACGGTTTATTATGATGTAACTCCTAAACCGCCAGCAACAATCGAAATGGAATAGTTTTTACAAAGACAACCCTAACCCCTTTTTCGCTTAATGACAAAAAATTTAAATGTTTAGTCCTCCACTCATATAAAATGCATTTATTAAACGAGCTGGAGTGGAGGGAAAAGGAGGAGTTAAAATGAATGTAACTAAGAGACATGACGCTCTAACAGTTTCTCTATTATCGATCGTGTTGTGGGTGCTTGCTTTTTCCGTTACAAATGTACAGGCTGGTGCTGCTGTTGAAATTTGCGATCCATATGGCACTCAGGCTATCGCTGGAGGACAATACCAAATTATGAACAACGTGTGGGGTGCTTCAACGCGGCAGTGCATTTATATACCAGACACCGACGTAGCAAGTTTTAAGGTATCGGTGTCCGAGCATAGCCAAACCAGCGTGGCTTCCTATCCCGCTGCTCTCTTAGGGGATCATTGGGGTCTTCGCACAACTGGTTGGACATCGATAAGAGTAAGCGGACTTCAAAGTGCTTCTTTCAGCACTAGCGTTACCTATTCTGGTGTTTCTGGAGTGTGGAACGCCGCTGCTGATATTTGGCTTGACCCAGACACAACTGGGGAGGGAGGCTTCAGCGGAGGTGCCGAAATTATGATTTGGCTTCACGCTCAAGGTGGTGCAGCTCCAGGCGGCTCTCAACTTGCTACGGTAACTATTGATGGGCAAACTTATGAGGTTTGGTATGCTGATTGGGATTGGAATTACGTTGCCTATAGGCAGTCTGGCAAAACCTCAGGAACATACAACGTCAAAAACTTCATTAATGACGCTGTTTCCAGAGGCTATGTACAAACGTCGTGGTACCTTCACGCCATAGAAATGGGCTTCGAAATAACATCAGGCGGACAAGGACTTGAGCTCAACTCATTTTCAGCCTCAGCAT
This sequence comes from Bathyarchaeia archaeon, assembly GCA_038848525.1. Classification (GTDB taxonomy): domain Archaea; phylum Thermoproteota; class Bathyarchaeia; order Bathyarchaeales; family Bathycorpusculaceae; genus JAWCNN01. The sequence goes on from JAWCNN010000001.1 coordinate 76,738, forward strand.
CCGGCACTGGGGTAACACCAACTCCAACAGCCACTCCTACTCCTACGCCAACGCCTACTCCAACGGCTACGCCAACTGCTACTCCTACTCCTACGCCTACGGCTACTGGTGTTGTGACTAGTACCAGGACTACTACGGTTACGAGTACTAGGACTAGTACTAGGACTACTACTATTACTACTACGCGTTTTGGAAGGAGAACGACTATAACGTCGACTATACGTACAACTATTAGGACGACTATAACGTCGACTATAAGAACGACGATTACTGGAACAGCTACGCCGACGCCTACGCCAACTCCCACGCCTACTCCAACAGCCACGCCTACTCCAACTGCTACTCCTACTCCTACGCCTACTGCTTCGCCTACGGCTACGCCTGGCACCACATGCAGCCCAGCAACAGACATCAGCGTACCATTCACTAAGGATGGCTCTGGCACGTACTGCTGGAGACTACAGGCTACTTCGCAACTGCGTGACCCCAACAACTTTAGCAACTACATAAACAGCTGGAATGTGCAAACACTAACCGTAAACGGCGCAGACTACACCAACAAATACGCGTTTACACATGACCTGCCCAGCCCAATAGACAACTACTGGTACATATACTACGTAGGCAACTACGCATGGTCTCACTTCGAAGCAAAATAGCCGACAAAACACTAAACACACCAACCTCCCACATTTTTCTATCCTTATAATACAAAAAGGTTGTTGGGGACTTGAGTTATTGGTTTCATTTGTGTGAGTAAAAGCGCTCCCTTACACTTTTACATTTGTTGCGTGTTTTTACATAGCACAAAACATATATTTTAAAAAGTGAAAATTAAATGTGAGGAAAAGAGGGGAGAGAAAAATGAAAGTGCGCAGTTTTATTTTTGTGGCATTACTGCTAATGGCAATTGCGCTTCCTCTTAGCCTAACTTTGGTGAATGCCCAAAGCAAGTTCTTAGGCAACGTTTTTGATTCAGCATCAGAACCCATGAATTTCAGCAAATATTGGAATCAAGTTACGCCTGGAAATGCGGGCAAGTGGGGTGAAGTTGAAACAAGCAGGGATTCCTACAGTTGGAGTACATTAGACAGCATTTACAACTATGCAAAGAACAAAGGTTTCCCATATAAACACCACACGCTTATTTGGGGAACCCAGCAACCAGGCTGGGTAACTTCACTTTCAAAACAAGAGCAACAAGAAGAAATAGAGGAGTGGTTTAAGGAGGTCGCCAACAGATATCCAAACATCGACCTTATCGACGTTGTCAATGAGCCCTTACACGATCAACCAGCCTATAAAGAGGCTATGGGCGGTGACAACGGCTTGTATGGTACGGGATGGGACTGGGTGGTTTGGGCTTTTGAAAAAGCAAGAAAATATTTCCCAAACGCTAAACTACTCGTAAATGAATGGGGAATTGAATGGGGCGGCGACAGCTTAAACAAATACATCAACCTCATCAACATATTAAAGAACAGAGGCTTGATTGACGGCATAGGCGTACAAGCACACGGCATAGAAAGCATATCCACAAGCACACTAAAATCAAGTCTAGATCAAATGGCGCAAACAGGATTGCCAATTTATATTTCGGAGCTTGATGTGGATGAAGCTGACGACAATAGACAATTACAAATTTATCAAACAATATTTCCAGTGATGTGGGAACACTCATCTGTTAAAGGAGTAACCCTATGGGGATATGTTCAAGGTCATATGTGGAAGTCAAATGCTTACTTGCTAAGGTCTGATGGCACTGAACGCCCAGCCTTAACATGGTTAATGCAATACGTCAAAGGCGCAACTCCAACACCTACACCTACGCCAACGCCTACTCCTACGCCTACTGTTACTGGAATTGTGACTTCTACTAGGACTACTACTATTACGTCTACTATGACGAGTACTAGGACTACTACGGTTACTACTACGCGTTGGTGGTGGAGAACCACCATAACATCAACTGTACGCACAGCCGTAAGGACGACGATAACGTCAACTATAAGAACGACGATAACTGGAACAGCTACGCCTACTCCTACTGCTACGCCAACACCCACGCCTACGCCTACGGCTACGCCTGGCGCCACATGCAGCCCAGCAACAGACATTAGCATACCATTCACTAAGGATGGTTCTGGAACATACTGTTGGAGAATAGCCTACTCCTCAGAGCTGGTAAGCGGAACTTCACATTACATAAACAGCTGGAACCTACAAACGCTAACGGTGAACGGTCAAGACTTTACTAATAAGTATGCGTTCTTTAGTCAACTGCCAAGCCCAATAGACAACTACTGGTACATTTATTACGTGGGCAACTACGCATGGTCTCACTTCGAAGCAAAATAAACACAAAACAACAAACAATCTCTCTTTTTTCAGTGAAAATTGGTATATTAAAGCGAAGTGAAATGGAACTTTTATATGTCCTCCTTAGAAAACATAAATATAAATAACTGTTAACTTGTTTTACAGAATAACCATGTTCCGTGTTAGAGTGAGTAAAATTGAGTCTATTCGGGATTTGGACGGCAACCTTGGAAAACGTATAGAGTTGGTTGAGGAGCGTCCAGTTCCCCGTTTTGCAGTTAGACCGCAGTCGGAAGAAGCCAAAATAGTTCAAGATGTTATTCAAGCCGTGCAACAGCAACTGCCAATTTTCCCAGCGAGAATGGAATTTACAATTCCAAAAATAATATTATTCCTAACAGAACAGGAATATGAAAGTTTAGGCATAAACTTTGACGTAAACCAAACTTATGAAATAGTGCTTGAGAATCAAACTATAAAGTTTAGGAAAACGCCATAATCTTCTTTCTCATTTCTTTCAAGGCGGGATGTTTGGGATGGAACGATAATACAAACATCATGTTCCTTAAAGCTCTATGAATTTCTTGTACATTGGTTTTTCCGCCCTTATCGCAATATACTGGAATAGCCTCTTCTTCACCGTTTTTGTAATACACGTATATCGGTGTGATTTTCTCATTTAACGTTACAATTTCAAAAGTTAACTTTAACAATTTAGCCATTTTTTCAACTGCCGCCTTTACATGTTCCAGCCTTTTTTCACACGATGCAAGGTTTGAAACGTAAACCGTTAACTTTCCATTAGAGTTACTTAACATATGCATTCCCTCAAAATTCGCACTGTCCCGAACAATTTTTAAAGCAATCGTTAAAACGACATGTTTTAGAAGTGGAGAGAGATAAGTTAAAATGAAAACTACTTAAACCATAACTGCCCCTTAACGGTGAAATTTCACATGAAAGTTAGAGCCCACGTGTTCGTAAGCGGTATGGTGCAAGGCGTCTTTTTCAGGTCAGAAACAAAGCGTGAAGCCAAAAAACGAGGTATAACGGGATGGGTTCGCAATTTGCCAGACGGCAGAGTTGAAGCCGTTTTTGAGGGTGAGGAAGAAAATGTTAAACAACTCATAAACTTTTGCCATTGCGGACCGCCGGGCGCAAAAGTTACAAGCGTCGAAGTTAAATGGGAAAATTACACTGGCGAATTCAAAGATTTTGAAATAAGATATGGATACGGTCTTTAATCTTTTATGTTCTTTTTTTGGGTACTCTGAAGTGTGAGGCTTTTCCAGCGCTTATGTAGTCTCCGCCTATTCCACGCACTACGCTGGCTATTTTTGCAAAGTTTTCTGAGCCTAAAAATTGTCTGGGCTTTATTATTATGTAATCGTCTTTTTCTTCAAAATTTAAAAGGTCTTCGAGGTCTTCTGGGAACATCATTTTTATGTCTTCTATTGACTGTGTTTTTTCTGTGGGTTTTGGTGTTGTGGGCGTTATGGGTGCTGGGGAGGTTGGTGGTTGAGCGAGTTGTGAAACAGCTATTGATTTTAGGGTTATTGAAACTTCTCGGAGGTCTTCTGCGACTCTGTTTAAAACTAGGAGAAGCTCGTCTATTTGCTCTGCAAGTTTTTCAATTTTCTTTTCTTCGCTCATATGCCCTCTTTCCTTTCTAAACACTTAATACCCATACGCATTTATTAATTGTGTTTTTCATCTTTTAATAGGTTTAGGAAAGCAGTAGGGCTGAGCTATTTGATCGAGGTTGACGGAAGCCAAAAAAGTGGAAGCGGCACAATTCTTAGGTTGTCGGTTGCCTTAGCTGCCATACTCGGCGAAGTCTTGCACATTTACAATATTAGGCAGAACCGTTCCCAGCCTGGATTGCGTCCACAACATTTAGAAGCGGTTTTGACAGCCGCGAAACTCTGCGACGCTGAGTTAGATGGGGCGGAGCTTAACTCTAGAGAGCTTTGGTTTAAACCTAAAAAGGTTGGGGGTGGAAGGGTTGAGGCGGAGATTGGCACGGCTGGAAGCATACCCATGCTTTTGATGACTGTCTTGCCCATCTGCATTTTCGCGGAAAACGCTGTGCATTTACACGTTGTAAAGGGTGGAACAGATGTTTCACATGCTCCAACAGTTAATTATTTGCGGTACGTGTTTTTGCCAGCTTTAAAACATATGGGAGTAAACTCAACCATAACAGTCCACAAATATGGCTATTATCCAAAGGGCATGGGTGAAGTAACAATGACCGTTGAGCCTTGTAAATCCCTAAAGCCATTACTTTTAGAAAGTTTTGGTAAAGTAAAGGCTTTGAAAGGCGTTTCAGTCTGCACTTTTCTCGACGAGAGGAGGGTTGCTGAGCGGCAGGTGAAAGCTGCAAACGATTATTTGAGGGAGAAAGGGTATACGGCGGACATCCAAATAGTAAATGATAGGTCGAATCCTCTGCAGAAGGGAAGCTCCATTGTTTTGTGGGCTGAAACGGACACAAATGCCATTTTGGGGGCTGACGCAATCGGCGAAATTAGAAAAACAAGCGAAGCGGTTGGTAGGGAAGCCGCTGAAAAGCTTTTTGTGGAAATTTCCGCTAGGTCAACGGTTGATGAGCATTTGGCTGACATGCTAATTCCCTATATAGCCTTGGCTGGGGGCGAATCCGCCTATTTAACACGTAAAGTTTCAGATCATTTGGAAACAAATATTTGGCTTGCCGAGAAAATTTTAAGCGTAAAATTCAAAGTGGAAAGGGCAGATGGGCTTTACATGGTTAGGAAAGTTGGCTGAAATGAGGGCGTGAAGGCGATGGCTTTGAGGGCGAACGTTAGGGGAATCTACACAACTGCCTTAACAAAACTGCTTTTGGATAACGGATTCGAAATAGTTAAGCCATCACCAGCCATAAAAAAGCGTTTTGGACTTTCGGATAATCCAACTCCGCCAGACCTGAAAATAAAGGATAGGTATGATTTGCAAGGAATACGTGTTCTCGGAACCTCTGAAGCCATGGACAAATTTCAGTTTGTTTTGTATTCTGTTTTTGTGGATGTTTTAACTCGGAAGTGGCTTGTTAGCGTTGATGGAATATACAAGGGAAAAGTGGTAGGCTCAGATGAGTATTACGTTTATGTTGATGTTGGTAATGCTGTGGGCAAGATTCCAAAATCAGAGGTCAGCACAAGCGATGGGCATGTGGTGGTTCAAGTTGAAAGGCGAAGAATCGGTGCAAAACAGCCAGTTTTAACCACAAATTTAAAAATTGTTGGGAACTACGCCATTCTGGTGCAAAACGGCAAGGTTGGCGTCAGCTTCAAAATTCGGGATTTCCAAAAAAGGGCAGAGCTTTACGCTTTGGGGGAAATGCTTGCGCTTGACGGTTGGGGAATTATTTGGCGTGAAACAGCGGCAAACCAGCCAAAAGAAACCTTAGAAAAGGAGGTGGAAACACTTATTGAGAAAATTAAAACTTTAAAAGAAAAAATCGGCGTTGCAGGGGCTCCATCGCTTTTGGTTGAGGGCTTATATTTTATGGATGTTGAGTTTCCATACTTCTCCAAAAAAGAAATGGATGAGTTGAGGGCTTCTGAAACTCCAACTTTGGATGGGCATCACTTCTACAAAAGTTGTGGCGGCAGGGTGTCGGCGATTTTGGAGATGGCTGAGAAACTTCTTGAAAATGGTGAAGAGCCAAGCAAGGTTGAAGAGGTTTGTAAACAGCAGATGTTGGGTGAATTTCCAGAGGAGGGCTCTTTGGTTGATGTTGAGCATGTTAAGCTCAGCGGAGTGGTTTTTCACCTTGGACAGGCAACCATTGAAACATTGGGCAATCAAAGAATAAAGTATAAGCGGACGATAAGAAGCAATGGCGTTTATGATGGTTTAGGTGTTAAAAAGGAAGTGGGAGACATGGCGGTTAGCGAAACAAAAATTGGCGATTGGTATATTACAACAAGGTATTTTTCGGCTGATGGCGAATTTAAAGGTGCATATGTAAACTTGAATACGCCAGTTGAGGTTTATCCAAATGCTTTACGTTATGTTGATTTGGAGGTTGATGTCTGCGTTCAGCCAGACGGCACGGTTAAGGTGTTGGATGTGGAAAAGCTTGAAAAAGCCTTGGAAAAAGGCTTCATAAGCAAAAAACTTTTTGAAATAGTTAAGGATGAAGCGGATGCGGTTATGGGTGTTGTGGAGTCTAAACTGGAATTATAAACTTTTGTTGCATTTTCCTTTTCTGTTTAAATGTTGTTGGAACAGGATTTTCAAAAGACAACAACATTTGGTGCAATTTGGAAAGTTATACTCTTAATCTTTAAATTTAATTATTAGGTTTTGTTATGCATGCCGATTCATAACCTATAAGTTTAAAGCCTATTTCTCATATTTGTGATGAAAAATGCAGACAGATGTGGATACATTAACTGAAATTCCATGTTTCAAATGCTTGTTTTGGCAACCCTTAAAACGCAGTCACTTACATTGTAATCCTGGCGAATGTGAAAAGTTGACTGAGTGGCTTTTGAAAGAGGCTGAGGGTTCTCGGCAAAGCGATTTGCATTTAACTGTAAACTTGGATTTTATGGAAGTGGAAAAGCGCAAGCATTAGTGGTTACATGCCCAAAGAAGTTCCGTGCATAAAAGTTCAGAAAGTGTTTGGAGAGAAAGCCATAACCCTCGCTAACAAGCTGAAAATCTCTAACAAAGATTTGACGGTTCAGCGAAACAGCGATTTCATTTACATCCCGTTCATTCGTCACCCCTTAGAAAACGAGTTGCAAATATTTATGGAGCAGTTTCCAAACTGTGAAATCCTAACCAAAATTTTTCCAGAAAAGAAAAAGCCAGTGACGACATATGCGGATTTGCTTGTGGATAGGCTTCCTCCATATTTGTTGGCTTGTTTGCCCCATGCGTTAGATTTTGTTGGAGACATAGCAATAATCGAAATTCCACCAGAACTTGAAGCTTATAAAGCGATTATTGGCGAGGCAATCCTTAAAGCGCATAAAAATGTGCAAACAGTCCTCGCCAAGGCGAGCACCGTCACGGGAACTTACCGACTAAGAGAATACAGCGTGATTGCTGGAAAACCCAAAACCGAAACCATCCACAAAGAGCATGGATGCCGATACCATGTGGATTTGGCGAAAGCCTACTTTTCCCCACGCCTCTCACACGAACACAAACGTGTAGCATCACTCGTCAACGAAGGCGAAACCATAATAGACATGTTCGCTGGAGTCGGCCCCTTCACAATATTAATCGCAAAAACTCGTGAAAACATGAGAGTTTACGCAGTAGACGCAAACCCAAACGCCATTGAACTTCTAAAAAGAAACATCCGCCTTAACCGTGTTGAAGGCAAAGTCCATCCAATTTTAGGAGATGCAAAACAAGTCGTTAACGAACGGCTTGTGGGAGTTGCCGACCGTGTAATTATGAATTTGCCTGAAAAATCCATAGAATTCCTAAACAGCGCATGTAAAGCCCTAAAGCCAACCGGCGGTGTAATACACTTTTACAGTTTTGTCAATACTTCCAATTCTTTGGAGAACATGCAACGCCAATTTGCAAGTGTGGTTGAAGGTTGCGGATGGAAAGTGGAAAAAATATTGCTTCATCGTTTTGTGCGTGAAACCGCCCCTTACCAGTGGCAAGCAGTTTTAGACGCAAAAATCATTAAACCCTAACAGTTAAAGTTACCATCACCTTCTGCATTGGATTTCTCAGTTTTTCCACAAGAATCCTTGACAAGTCAAAGGCGGATTTATCCGCTTTTATCGCCAACGTCCGACTGCAAATGTAAACGCTTTTCCTCACAACTATATCCATTGGATGCGTCAAAATCAACTGCGGGCTTCCAAAAGCCTTCACAAACTCTGTCAGTCCACCAGCCTCAATAATCACAGTTATTTCGGCGTTTTCTCTACGCAAACAATCCTTAAATTTAACATTTAAATCCGCCAATGCCTTATCAGCCGAAACAGCAATTATACAATCGCCTTTTTTGGACAGTTGTGGTTCCCTTGTAATTTCAAAAGTTGTTTTGTGAGTAGCTTGAATATTCTTGTGTCCGTAAGCTGTTATAACCTCTCTCACTTTCACAAAAACCCCTCAAAATTATTCGAGTATTTCTATCGCGTCCACTTTTCCGTCGCCATCTAAATCGAATCCCTGTATAACCCTTGCAAACGGTTCTCCTCCGTCATAATCTTTCAATGTTTTGTTCCAAAAGTGTGTTATGGCTAAAACGCATGCTTTTGTGCCGACGGCTTTGTTTCCAGCCAAAACTATAATTCGCTTTGAGTTGTCCCATGGATTTACAATTTTAGCCATCAACCCAATGGTGTCTGAGGTGTAAACGTTTGAGGTTTTTCTTGAAACCAAACCGCCGAACAAAAAGCCCTGCTCTGAAGGTTGCATGTTAAACTTTATGGGCAAATACTCGTTCAATTCCTGCGTTAAAAGGTTTGTTCCAGGTCCGCCTACTAAAATCAAATTGTTTCGCTCCTCCTTTTCAGCTTTCACATCAACATCAAGCTTTATGGCGAAGTCCTCGGGCATCTGGGCGAACTGTCCCAAGAAAAATGTTAGTTGCGAAGCGTAATGCCCATCCCTTGCGCTTGTTTTAAATGGTCCGTGCGGCATTGGGCTTCCAACAACTATTTTCCCTTCGAACACGCCATTCCCTCTAAGGAATTCTTTAAAGAATTTTTGTATTTTATCGTCCATGTTTAGAAGCGAAAGCCGCTTTATAATTCTGTATTCTTGTGGAAGCTCAATTCCAAAAGCTGACGAAACCGCCCTGTAATATTTTGCTGTTGCGCCTTTCTTTTCCTCTTCCTTTACGATTGTTATGACCCCAGCCCTCGCCAACTTCCTAATGTGATAATAAACTTTCTGTTCGTGAACGCCCAATTTTTTTGCTATTTCCATGGGATACATTTCCCTTTCAGAAAGCATAACCAAAATCTTCCAACTGAGCCTATTCAAAATCATCTTTAACTTTTGAGGGTCTTCAAGTATGGCTATTTCCTTTACCTTCTGTTTTTCTCCTTCTTGATGAAGCAATAGCCGTTTATCCATAGGCTTTCATAAGCATAAAACACAACCCATTATTAAAATTTTTATTAGGGTAGCTGAAAAATAAACATGAAGGGAATCTGCAAATATAATTAGCGAACCTTGACGCGAACAGTATTTTATAAACATCTGCTGATTTTGAACTTTGAATTTTCTTGGAGTTATATAATTATTTTCAGAATAATTGTTTAAAATATACACATGACACATAATTTATATTTGACTAGTCTACAGATATTAACTTGCCAGAGGGAAAGTTGTGATCGAAGAAATTTCACCAATTATTTGTAGGTGGTATTGTTTCTGTATGCAATTCATTATTCCAAGAAAACAATGGTTCGTACTTAAAAAAGAAGTTAAGAGCAAGAAATACGTAAAGGAACTCATTGCAGAAATCAAAGGAGAAAGGGTAGCGATAAAGCCCGATTTAATGTTGGGAACGTTCACAAAGGAAATGAAGAAAGATCTTGCAAAAAGACTTGTTGCGTTCAGACTTAGCGCAATCAACTCTGTTGATTACGAGGAATTGTTCAAAATTTTTCCCTCAATTCAGAAAAGAGTTGATTGTCTGAAGCAGTATGGAATTAAAGATTTTGAGGCAACCGTATGTGGTGAGTTTAACTTTAGTCTAAAAGTTTTTAATACTGTTGGACAACTTTCCCTTCCAGCAAATTTACCGTTGAAACCAGAATTGGCTGAAAGACTTGGCAGAACTACACTAACAGGTTTCGGAATTTCATTCGAAAATTCACCTCTTGGATTGAGAAAAGCTATAATAGAATTTGAAGAAAAAGGGCAAATTCTATCCGTAACTCTCAATTCCAGTTTCCAATCTGCCTCAATGGATAAAATTATCTTTAATGCCTATAGACATATAACGGATATAGCCAAACTTTTTGTGGTGAAGAAAAATGAGTATGTTAGATGAAGTTGAAAGTGAGCATGTTCCAAGAGAGTGTCTAAGTAGAAAATGTGTAGCTTTGAGTGAATACTTCAGAGAATCTGCCCTGAGAATAGACTTAGAAAGACAAAACAAAAAGCTAAAAAAGCAAAACGCCCTTTATAGAAAAGCTGTTGACTCACTTCTTGCTTCGATAAAGGAACTACTTCACCCTTATTATCCCGCTATTAACCTACTTAGAGAACGTCTTAAAGAGATTCCAAAAGTTACTCAAGCATATTATTTTGTAACCGAAGAAGTAATCAACTTGTGGATTATAACCGAAGAGGAAAATTTTGAAACAGAAATGAAAATCATAGAAAATCTCCGTGAACTATTTTCTGTATTTAGGAATTTACTATTTGATTTCATGATTATCCCAAGAGACGATATACCTTTAGAAGAAATAATACCAGCAAATTCCCAATTAATTTTTTCAAGAACTTAGGTGTTTCATCTTGGGGGACACTACAGCTCACCTAAGAAAAGCTGAGCATAACAAGAATTTTCTAAACATGATTCAGAAAAATGACGCTGGGCCCTCTTTTATATATCCCGATTGGATGATAACTGTTTCCTTTTATATAGCACTTCATTATGTAGATGCCAAACTTGCCAGTCTATCACCCTCTTTGCATCCTCGTAATCATCCCGAGAGGCATACTTTTGTATCCATATACCTTCCTCCTGATGTAGCCGAAGATTATCTATTTCTTGAAAGTAAGTCAAAGTTGGCAAGATATATACCAGATAGTGAAAGAAGAATCTCAAGCAACATTGTTAAAAAATGTGTTAATCTTGCATTAAACAGGTTTGTTTAGATTTTTGTGATTCAGTTGTTTTGATTACTATGTCAAAACATCATTATTAAAAATTTATTAAAGCTTTAACATAACACATATCACTACAACATAAGAACGTTCTTAAAAAATTTTTAGAATTCGAAATTTTCTCCTAAAAAAACTTATAACAGCCAAAACGCCTTAAACAAGCTTAAAAATCAAAATTGGCGGTGAACGCCCAAATGTGCGGAATCTTCGGCTGCATCCTAAAAGATGGAAAGGCTGCTCCAGTTATACATGCAGCCCTAAAAAGGCTTGAATATCGCGGTTATGACTCTGTTGGAGAAGCCACAATCCATGAGGGCAAACTTTACATAAAAAAAGACCAAGGAAGAATAGAGGAAGTTGACAAAACCCATAACTTGGATGATTTGCCCGGAAACATTGGTGTTGGACATACAAGGTGGGCTACGCACGGCGCGCCTTTACAAGTTAACGCGCATCCACACGTGGATTGCAGCGAGCAAATAGCCATCATCCACAACGGCATCATAGAAAATTTTGTTGAGTTGAAAATGGAGTTGGAAAATCGGGGACATGTTTTCAAGTCGAAGACGGACACGGAAGTGATCGCCCACTTAATTGAAGATATTTTGAAAAATAATCCTTCCCTTAGTCTTGCTGATGCCGTTCTCGAAACTGTGAAAAGGCTTGAGGGTTCATATGCAATTGCTGTACTTTCGCCGAAAGAACCAAACAAAATAGTATGCGCCAGACATGAAAGTCCGTTGGTTATTGGCGTAAACGAAAACGCAATATACTGCGCTTCCGACATTCCAGCTTTTCTGCCCTTAACCAACAAGGCAGTCATGGTTGAAGACGGCGAGCTCGTCACGCTTTCTTTGGAAGGTTTTGAAATTAGGAAAATAATTGATTCAAGCCTTGTTGTGCGAGAACCAAAACTTATTGATTGGACACCTGAAATGGCTGTGAAACAAGGCTATCCACATTTTATGATTAAAGAAATCCATGAGCAACCAGCCACTTTACGCAACACTTTAAGGCTTCAAGAGCACTACCTCGATTTAATGGCGACATTCCTCGACCGAGCCCGCGAAGTCTTTCTGGTGGCTTGTGGAACCTCCTACCACGCATGTCTAGCTGCCTCTTACATGTTTTCTAAACTTGCCTTTTTGGCAACCTATCCCGTAATAGCCTCAGAATTTGTTGAGCAACATGGCAAGTCGGTTAACATTGACAGCACAATTTTGGCTGTAAGCCAATCCGGCGAAACAGCAGACACGTTGGCGGCTGTTAACTGCGCAAGGCAAAGAGCCGCAACAGTTCTTGGATTAACCAATGTTATCGGTTCAACCTTGACGAGAATTTCAAGAGTTTACATTGGTCAACAGTCTGGTCCAGAAATTGGGGTTGCAGCAACAAAAACCTTTACGTCTCAGCTTTCTGTTTTTGCCCAATTAGCTCTTAGGCTTGCCAAAAAACGGGGCAAAATTTCACAGGATGAAATGGACTATTTAGCCGAAAGAATGGAAAAACTGCCAGAAACCGTTGAAACAATAATCCACACACAAGAGGAAAAGGTGAAGCAAATTGCCAAAAAATACAAGGATGCCAAAACCTTCTTCTTTTTGGGGCGTGGGATAAGCACCGCAACAGCCTACGAGGGAAGACTTAAGCTCATGGAAATAGCTTACATACCAGCCATAGCCTTTCCAGCAGGCGAAAGCAAACATGGACCCATCAGCCTAATAGAACAAGGCTTTCCAGTAGTTTTCATCTGTCCCAAAGACGAAACCCATAAGACGCTTATAAGCAATGTAATGGAGATGAAAGCCAGAGGCGCCTCAACAATAGCGGTTATTGAAGAAGGCGACGAAGAAATAAAGCGTTTAGCCGATGATTACGTGGAAGTTCCAAAAGGCGTTCCAGATGTTCTCTCGCCAATACCATTCATAATTCCACTACAACTTTTAGCCTATTACATGGCTGTGGAAAGAGGCTACAACCCAGACACGCCCAGAAACTTAGCGAAATCAGTCACTGTAAAATAGGGAAATGCTTTATTTTAGTGATGAGTAATTAAAAAGTAATTTCGAGAATTTTTTATATATCCAAAACATTAGAGACTTTGTTAATATGGGGAAAGAGTGTTGATTAATCAAGTTGCAATTGGAATCACTGGTTCCTTCGGAAGTGGTTGTTCAACGGTTGCGGAAGTTCTTGGAGAAGAACCATTCAACTACAAAGTTTACTCGTTATCGGATTTTTTAAAAGAAGAGTGGTCGAAACGAACTAGAAAACCCGTAAAAGAAGCATTACGAAGTCAACTACAAGATTTCGGGAACCAATTACGAAAAGAACACTCTCTCTCATTTCTTGCAGAGGAAACATACAAAAAAGTTTGTGAGGAGGGAAACGGAAATAAAAACTTGGTATTTGATAGTATTAGAAATCCTGCTGAAATCGCTTTCCTTCGATCTAAATTTCCAAATTTTTATGTAATCGCCGTTGATTGTGCCGAAGCAGATAGATGGGACAGAGTGAAAAAATATTATGAGGAAAAGAATTTGACTTACGCTGATTTTCGAAGAGATGATAAACGAGATAAGAATGAAGACGGCATAATTTTTGGTCAACAAGTTGCACTATGTGTCGATGAAGCTGATTATCTAATTAGAAACGATAATGAGCCGATGGTGACAACTAAAGGTGCCATCAAGAGAAAGCTACGTGAAAAACTTCAAGATCCCATTGATTTATTTAGCGGAAAATCCCCTCGGAGACCGCCTTCAGATACTGAAGTCTACATGAGCATTGCGTATGCCGCATCTTTACTCTCGCATTGTTTTAAGAGACAAGTGGGGGCTGTAATTATCGATGAAAAAGGCACAATTTTAGGTATTGGATACAATGAAAATCCAAAACCTTTAAAACCTTGTTACGAACAATTTGGAGATTGTTTCAGAGAAATATATATCGAGGAAATAATGGCAACATTCAAAATTTGTCCATTTTGCAAGAAAGAGTTAAATGGTTTAATATATCCCTATAACTGTCCTCATTGCAAAACAAACATTTACGAGGAAATCGTTCGGGACAGGGCTCTAGGCAGATGTACTGCTTTACATGCTGAGGAAAAAGCTATAATAGATGCCCATTCACAAAATATGACTGGTTGCACACTTTATGTGACAACTTTTCCATGTTTCACTTGCGCACAGAAAATATTGAATGTGGGTATTGAAACCATTTGTTATGTTGAATCGTATCCTGATATAGATAGTATTAAGCTCTTCGAGACTGCAAGAAAGAGCGGTAGAACCCTTACAATAGATAAGTTTGAAGGTGTAAAAGCGCGAGCATACTTTAAGCTCTTTGGCGTCTGGAGAAGAGAAAGAGAGACGGAGATGCTTAAATACAGGCGAAGCTGAAACTTTTACTTCAAAAGAAAATTAAACTAATTATTCTAAAACCTTTTTATAAAAAGGTAAAAAACAACTTTAATGTAAGCAAAAATTTTACATAATTTTTTACAGTAGCTTTTTATATTATGTTGCACAGAAAAAGACAGCCGAGGGGAGAGGATAAAAATGGATAAATGCCCAAAATGTGGTCATTATACCTTAAACTTTAATCCTATTCAAGGCAACCTTTTTTGCCATCATTGCAATTATGAAGAAAAAATAGATGTTAAAAAATATCGGGAAAAAAATGACTTAATGCCAAAATTGTTAAAGTCTTTAGAACTCGAAATAAAACCTAAATACTAACCTATCGCCCTCAAAACTCTCATTTTCTTTTTCTAATTAACTAATCGAATTTCATAATCTAAATATGCAGATTTAATTTGCTAAAAAATAACAAGAAAATAAGCTTGAAAGAGAACAAAATGTTCCTTATTTAAATTTTTAAATGCGAACATGTTAAAAGTCTGTTCTATAATTATTTATTTTGGTGTTGTAATGGAGAAAAGTGAATGGGAAAAACTCATAGACAACTTGATCAAAGAGGGTGTTCTCCGTTCGCGGAACGTTATCCGTGCAATGCGGGTTGTGCCCCGCGCAAAGTTTCTGCCAGAAAATTTGCGTTCTCACAGTGCTGTTGACACGCCGCTTCCGATTGGTTTTGGGCAGACAGTTTCAGCGCCACATAGCCTTGCCAACGCAAGGCTAGGCGAAACATGGTAGCCATAATGAATGAAGCCCTCCAACTGGAAGTAGGTCACAAAGTGTTAGAGGTTGGAGCTGGGTCGGGATGGCATGCTGCCACAATAGCCGAAATAGTTGCGCCGCATGATGCGCCTAGAAGCGAGTGGGGTCACGTTTACACCGTTGAAATAATTCAAGGGTTAGCTGATTTTGCAAGAAAAAACATTATGAATAACGGTTATGGCGACCGTGTAACTATAATTTGTGCTGATGGTTCCATGGGATATGTGGAAAAGGCTCCTTACGACAGAATTGTTGTGACAGCCGCGGCGCCGGATGTTCCAAAGCCCTTAATTGAACAGTTAAAACCAAATGGAATAATGCTAATTCCCGTGGGAAGCGTATCCCTATTCCAAAGCCTCATAAAAGTCACTAAAGGCGCAGATGGAAAAGTTAGGGAGGAAAACCTTGGAGGAGTAGCTTTCGTCCCATTAACTGGACGTTACGGACACAAGTTTTAGGCGTTATTGAAACCATTTTTCCAGTGTTGTTTTGCCCTTCTGTTTGGTTATGCCTTTCTGCATTTTTTCAATGGCTTTTCTCACACGGTCTTCTGAAAAGTCTCTTTCTCTGCAGATAAAGTCAACTATGCCTTCAACATCTGGTTCTTTCCATTCTATTTTGTAGTTGTCCGTCACTTTTGGGTGGAGAAATATTTCCCTAATTTTTTGAGGTTCAACTGGAAACTCCGCATTTTTCAGGTGTGGAGTGGCGTTTTCAATGTTTCCATGCTCTTTTATCAGTTTTAAGGCTGTTTTAGGTCCTAAACCTTTAACGCCTTCGGGGTTGAAGTCTGTGCCTATTAGTATGCCTATGTCAATTAACTGTTCATGGGCTATTTCGCATTCTTTCAGAACTTTTTCCAACTCCACAATTTCGGGTATAACTTCAACGTAAACGTTTTTGCCTGGAAGTTTCCTCCTTCCAGAAATTGTCACATTTCTTACAAGCCTCGGAGCGCCGAAAAGTAGGCTGTCGTAGTCTTGGCTTGCGCAGTAATCCGCATCTCCACGTTTTACCATGTAGGCGGCTTGGGCTTCCCCTTCGCTTGGAGCTTGCACCCATGGAACACCCATCAAATCCAAAAGCCTTTTGCTGTCTTCTGCCATATAATCCTTCAAGCGTGAAGTTGCCTGCGCATACATGCGTGCCTCTTCAATTTTGCCCTCTTTTATGGCCTGCTCATATTTTATTAGAGCTTCCTCTTTCGCTTTCATACGCCTTTTTATTTCCGCTTCTTTAAGCGCTGGCGGTGTTCCATCGAAAACGTAGATTGGTTTTATGCCCATTTCCACAAGGTTGCTTGTTCTGTATAGAAGTCCGCTTAAGTGGCTTGTTATTCTCCCGCTTGCATCTTTTAATGGTGTGCCGTCTGGCTGGCGGATTATGGCTAAAAACTGGTATAGGGCATTATAAGCGTCTATAGCTATGGATTTCCCACTTAAATCCTCAAGCCTAACAACCGTTTTCGGAACCAAATCGCGGAGATCAACTCCCAAAACAACCACACAAAATATAGATGGTGAAAACTGCAATAATAAACTTGCGAGTTAAAACATATAAGATATAAGGAAGCTTAACAATTAAGAAGATACACTTTGAGGAATATGGATGGCTAAAACCACATCTTTAACCCTGCTAACATGCACAAGCTGTGGCAAACCAATTTCGCCTGGGGCGGAAGCCACAAAATTTCAATGTCCAAATTGCGGTGAAATCCTAATAAGGCGTTGTGGGAAATGCCGAAAATTTGGTCGTCCGTATAAGTGTCCGAAGTGTGGTTTCGTTGGGCCATAAAATAATTAGAGAGGTTGAATATGGGTAACGTCGTAATCACCTACAAAATATTTCCGAAGGATATTATTGAGAACTTTGACGAGTTAAAAAAGAAAATTGAGAATTGTTTGCCCGAGTTTGCTTCTGTCTATGGATATGGCGAAGAACCTGTAGCCTTCGGCCTCAAAGCCTTGCTGGTTCAACTCAAGTTTCCGGAGGACAAGACTGGCGTCCTTGAAGAAGTTGAAAAGAAATTGGAAGAAATAAGCGAAATAAGCCAAGTGCAAACACTTATGGTGCGCAGAACAAGCACATAATCATTCATAAAATAGTTTAATGTTTATATAGGAATGAAACTCTGTTCTAAAGCGTATTAATAACGGGGTGTTTTATTTGAGTGAAGTTCAATTGCGTGTTGGAGATGCAAGACAAAGGGATGTTGGAAGGGGCATAGCCCGCATAGACCAGAAAACAATGGAGAGGTTGGGCATATCAGCTGGAGATGTCATAGAAATAGTTGGCAAACGGACGACTTCAGCCATTGCTTGGCCAGCCTACAGCGAAGACCAAAACCGAGATTTTATACGGATAGATGGTTTTACACGCAAAAACGCTGGAGTAGCCATAAACGAATATGTAATTGTAAGACCAGCCAAAGTTAAAACTGCTTTAAGTGTTACTTTGGCGCCTGTGGATATGCGGTTAAATGTTGATGAAGACTTTACAAATTTTGTTAAAAATCGTTTAATGGAACGCACCCTTGTTGAGGGCGATACCACGCTTGTTATGATGCTTGGACACGCCATACCCTTCACAGTAACGAAAACTCGTCCACACGGCATAGTTAAGGTTACAGCGGAAACGCGTCTAACAATTTTGAATGAACCTGCTCCTGAAGGGCGAGGGTTGCCACGAACAACATATGAGGACATTGGAGGCTTGCAAGAGGAAATTCAAAGAGTGCGAGAAATGGTTGAACTGCCATTGAGACATCCGGAACTTTTCCAGAGGCTTGGAATAGAACCTCCAAAAGGAGTTTTGCTTCACGGTCCGCCTGGTTGTGGTAAAACTTTGTTGGCTAGGGCTGTTGCAAACGAGGCGGAAGCAAACTTCTTTTCGATAAACGGTCCAGAAATAATGAGCAAGTTTTACGGCGAATCTGAAGCTAGGCTTAGAGAAATTTTCCAGCAAGCCCAACAGAACGCCCCAAGCATAATATTCATTGACGAGCTTGACGCCATAGCGCCGAAACGTGAGGAGGTTACCGGCGAAGTTGAAAGGCGTGTGGTTGCGCAGCTTTTAGCCTTAATGGACGGTTTGTCGGGAAGGGGAAACGTCATAGTTATAGGCGCCACTAACAGACCAGGCGCCCTTGACCCGGCGCTTCGCAGACCTGGCAGATTCGACCGAGAAATCGAGATAGGTGTTCCAGACAAGCGTGGAAGATACGAAATCCTACAGATTCACACTCGTGGCATGCCACTAGCCGAAGATGTTGACCTTAAAAAACTTGCTGAGATGACTCATGGGTATACTGGCGCAGATTTAGCGGCTCTTTGCAGAGAAACAGCCATGAAAGCCCTTCGTAGGTATTTGCCACAAATAAACCTTGAAGAAGAACGCATACCGCCATCGGTTTTGGAGCAGATGGAAGTGAAAATGGAAGATTTCATAAACGCCTACAAAGAAGTGACGCCTACAGCCATGCGTGAAGTTTACATAGAAGTGCCAACAGTCCACTGGGACGACATAGGCGGACTGGAAGAAGTTAAACAGGAACTTAAAGAGGCTGTGGAATGGCCTTTAAAGAATCCGGAAGTTTTCAAGAAGCTTGGTATAAATCCTCCGAAGGGTATACTCCTTTATGGTCCGCCTGGTTGTGGTAAAACTTTGTTGGCTAGGGCTGTTGCAACTGAAAGCGAAGCTAATTTCATAACGATTAAGGGTCCGGAGGTTTTTTCGAAATGGGTTGGTGAATCTGAAAAAGCCATAAGGGAGGTTTTCAGAAAAGCCCGCATGGCTGCACCTGCAGTTATATTCTTTGATGAGATGGATTCGCTGGTGCCACGTCGAGGTTTGGGCTATGCGGACAGCGGTGTAACAGAACGTGTAATTAGCCAACTGCTAACTGAAATGGATGGGATTTTAACTTTGGAGGATGTTGTTGTCATTGCAGCTACAAACAGACCAGACATTATTGACTCTGCGGTGCTTCGCCCTGGAAGGTTTGATAGGCTGATATATGTGCCAGAACCCGACGAGAAAACTCGACTTCAAATCTTCAAGATTCACACTAAAAACATGCCATTAGCCAAAGACGTAAGCCTAGAACAGTTAACCGCCATAACCAAAAATTATTCTGGTGCGGACATAGAAGCCCTATGCAGAGAAGCAGCCATGCACGCTTTAAGGAGAGATATAAACGCTAAGGAAGTTACTATGGCTGATTTTCAAGAAGCATTGAAAAGGGTTGGTCCGTCAATAATGCCTGACATGGAAAAATGGTACAAGAGCTTTATGCAGCAAGTCCGCCAAGTTCAGAAACAAGCAACACCAGTTACTTAGGAGTGCAATAGCCTTGCCAGTTAAAACTTGGAAAACCCACCCAGCATATTACGTGCTTCTGGAAATTTTGAAGAAAAAAGGCGCCATGACAGACGCTGAACTTTTTGAAGCGTTAAATGAGGAATTTAAAGATTTAGGCTTTAAGGATTTCAATCAGCTTCTAATGCGGTTGGAAATCAGCGGTAAAATACGCACAACTTCCATGACTCGCGGTAAAAGACGGGTTGAACTTACAACCTAAACCTTCTCAGTGTATATTGCATGGAAAATTATTCACAAGTAATAGTTGTTGGGGGCGGACCCTGCGGTTCCTTCACAGCTTTAAACCTTGCAAAACAAGGCGTTCAAGTGGAAGTTTTTGAGGAGCACAGCGAAATAGGCACTCCTTCTCATTGTCCTGGGCATTTAAGCATTAAAGGCTTAAAAAATTTGGGGTTGCATCCGCTTCCAGCGGAAATCGTTGAAAACACTTTTTGTGGAATTGTTTTTCACTCGCCAAAAAACAGCGAATTTTCAATACTCTTTTCTTCGCCGATAACATGCACTGTTAGTCGCGTTCTTTTTGATAAGTATGTTGCAGAAATGGCAATGAAGCTTGGAGCTAAATGCCATTTGAATTCGCGTGTTGAATCGCTGATTATTAAGCATGGTTTTGTTAGAGGAGCGTGCATCCAACAGCACGGAGAAAAAGTGCAGTTTCACGCCAAAGTCGTTATAGACGCTGAAGGAGTTTCCTCAAGAATTTCAAGGATGGCTGGTTTATCTCCGCTTAATCCGTCAACGCTTGTTAATGGCGTGCATGCGGAAGTTGAAAACGTTAAGGATATAGACGAAAACCTTGTTGAAGTTTTTCTCGGCAGAAGCTATGCACCTGGTTTTTACGCTTGGCTCATTCCAAAAGGCGAGGGCAAAGCCAAAGTTGGATTAGCCGCAAAAACTGGAAACCCAAAAGAGCTTTTAAGAAAACTTATGCTTAAACATCCCATAGCTTCAAAAAAACTTTGTAAAGCAAAAATTTTGCAAGTGGCTTTTCATCCCATACCGTTGGGAGGACCGATTTCAAAGGCTTATGCAAACGGTTTTTTGGCTGTTGGCGACGCTGCCTCGCAGGTTAAACCCACAACAGGCGGCGGCGTAATTTTTGGGTTGTCATGCGCAAAAGTGGCGGCTGAAGTTGTATTTGAGGCTTTGCAGAAAGACGATTTTTTCTCGGCGTTTTTAGGCTTGTACCAGAAACGTTGCCGAATAAACTATGGTTTTGACGTGAAGGTTATGCTTAAAATTAGGAAAATGCTTAACCGCATGTCCGACGAGAAACTTGACGAAGCCATTCGCCTATGCAAAAAACTGGAATTGAATGAAGCCTTACGTGGAATTGACGAAGTAGATTTTCAAGGGAAAACCCTCTTGAAGCTTTTGCGAAATTCAAAAATGTTGCCAGCCATCCTCTACTTCCTTTTCCTTTACATTTCTGCAAATCCTTAAAATCCTTAAATAGCAACTGAATAATTGGATGGTTGAACCGTGCATGTCAGAATCCCATTACAAACAAGTTATTGTTTTTCGTTCCGATTTAAAGTTGAGCAAGGGTAAAATTGCAGCCCATTCTGGGCATGCTGCAGTTTCAGCTGCGGAAGAAGCCCGCAAACACCGTAAGGCGTGGTGGAAAGCCTGGATAAGCGAGGGGCAATGTAAAATCGCCGTGAAAGTGAAGATCGAAAAGGAAATTTTAGAATTAGAAAAACAAGCGAAAGAATTAGCTTTACCATGCGCCTTAATCAGGGATAGAGGCTTAACAGAAGTTCCGCCTGGAACAATAACGTGTTTGGGAATTGGTCCAGCGCCTTCTGAAGTTGTTGATAGGTTGACTGGCAAGCTTCCCCTTTTATGAGAAGGGCATGAGCGTGTTTGTTTCTAAGTTGGAGAAGCTTATTGGCTTAGAGGTTTACGCCACCAAAACGCTTGGCGTCGGCGGGGTTATCCGACAGTTCGTGGACGACTTTGTTGTTGAGGAAATTCTCGTTGATGGTTCAAAAGCAGAAATAAGCCCAACTAAGGCGGAGCATACGGCTTTGCGTTCTTCGTCTGTTAAGAACCGTTTTCTCCTGTGTGTTTTGGTTAAGCGTAACTGGGATACTTTTTTGGCTTTGAAAGCTATTGCTGAACAGCTGGGCGTAAACCCCAAAAACATTGATGTCGCTGGAATAAAGGATGCGAAAGCCCTCATAGCTCAACACATCACGATTGGAGGGGCAACAGCCGAAACAGTCAAAAAAGTTAATGTCAAGGATATAGAAATCCGTCCAGTGGGATACTTCCGTGAAAGGCTTTCGTCCTATTACCTTTTTGGAAACAGTTTCCAAATCACCATAAGAGCCATAAGCCACTCGAAATCTGCAATAAAAAAGCGGATAGCCCAAACCATGCGGGAACTTGAAGCGCTCGGCGGAATCCCAAACTTTTTTGGGCACCAACGTTTCGGCGTAACCCGTCCAATAACGCATTTAGTTGGAAAATCCCTTATGCAAGGAGACTTGAGGAAGGCTGTTATGCTTTTCTTGGCAAAACCAAGCCCAAACGAAAATCCAGAATCCAGACAAGCCCGCCAGCAACTGTGTAAAAGCCAAAACTTCAAGCAAGCCTTGAAAAGCTTTCCGAAGCAACTGCGCTACGAAAGGCTAATGCTTAAACATTTAACCAAAAAACCAGAAGATTTCGCTGGCGCATTCAAAAAATTGCCAGCTAAACTGCAAAGGCTTTTTCCCCAAGCCTACCAATCCTACCTTTTCAACAAGTTTTTAAGCAAAAGATTAGCCAACGGCATTCCGTTGGAACGTGCGGAAGTCGGCGATTACGTTGTAAACGTGCAACGTAATGGACTGCCCATGTTAACCATGTACCGTGTTGTGAAGGCTGAAACGCTCGCCGAAATTAATGAAGCGATTAAGGCTGGAAAAATGCGTTTAGCCCTTCCGCTGGTGGGCTTTAGGCAGAAGCCATCCCAAGGTGTTCAAGGAGAAATTGAAAAACAAATTTTAGAGGAAGAAGGCATAACACCAGAAAACTTCAAAATACCGTTTATGCCAGAAATAAGCTCGAAAGGAGAACTGCGAACCGCATTAACCCCAATAGGCAATTTCCAACTAAAAAAGGTTTCAGATGACCAAGCCAACCCAAATAAAAACAAAGCAAAAATAAGCTTTACGCTACATAGAGGCTCATACGCAACTATACTCCTAAGAGAAATAATAAAACCATGCAACCCAATAAAAACAAGATTCTAACAAATAAAAGTTAGCATAAATTTAATTTAATTAAGATAGACAAGTTGGTTAGTGAGGATAAAGTGAGTGAAATGTCGCAGTTTAAGGGTAAGTATGGAGAATTAAAAGTAATACTTTACTTGTTAAACAAAGGTTACACAGTTTATACACCAATCATTGATACGGGAATTGACTTTGTAGTTGAGCCTCCGTCTTCTCACAAATACATTGGTCTTCAAGTTAGAACCTCTTCTTATCAGAAAGAGAATGATTGGTGGACTTGGAGTATATATAAAGACGACTGGCGAAAAGGCAGTCCCTTCTTCTACATTTTGGCTTTTGGAGACATTGACAAGTTACCAAAGGAAGTGCGTGTTAAAATTGACGAGAACATTTTTGCTTTCATCATTCCATATGAAGTATTGGACAAAATACTTACAAATCGAAGTGAAAGATGGGTTCAGAAGGGCGACTATACACTGTTCATAAACAGACAATCATTTGAAACAGGACGGAGTGAATGGTTGGAAACACTATGTCCTTACTTAAACAAATGGAGTCTTTTAACCTAACCTTCATTAAGCTTCCGTTTATAGCTAGTCTGTTTTATATAATCCCTTCAGCATTCTCTATCAGTTTTTCCTTTTTATCTATTGGCACTATTACGTTTGCGGCGTATTGATGTCCGTCAGCCATTCCGAACTCGCCAGATGCTTTTTCCAGTAGGTTTACGGCTCCGGGTAACTCGCCCTTGTCAATGAGCGTTTGCATGGTTTTCGGCACTCTAACTGAAGCCTTAACGTATTTTGTGCTTAGTTTTCCCCAGCCTGGAATTTCCGTTGGCACATTCACGAATCCCACGATGTATTTGTTTGGCTTTATTAGTCGTGTTTGGTAAGCGAGAAAAGAGCAGAATTGTCCGATTACTTTTGTTCCCATTCCAGCATAGGCGTTTCCAGCGTCGAACCATTGAATGTGCGCTGTTTCCCGTAACCTTTCACGGTAAAGCTTCGCCAAAAGGCGGCGGTTAGCCTCTTTTCGCCTCGCCTCCAAAACATCAATTTTTTCCTCCACTTCTTTGCTTAGTCCTTCAAGGCAAGCGTTCACGCCAATTTCTGGACCGCCCTCACAATAGCCCACAGCACCCAAAATCTGCAATTTGGCAAAAAACGTGTCCAAACGTGTTTTAAACTTGACTATTTCAAAGCTTTTGCCCTTCTGCTGGACTATTCCGTTTTTGACGGCTTCTTCCAACACCAGTTTGTTTATTCCTAAAAAATCATCTGGAACTTCGCAACTTCCAATTAGGGCCAAATAACCCAAATCCACATTATTTGCATTAAACGCTTTTGCGAAAAGATAACAGCATGTAGCCCCAGAAAAGTCCGTTTCGCCTTTAAACCCGAAATTTTCAAGGTTTAAATCCAAAACTTTCGGGTCTGCGGACGGCTTAGGGTCGTGATGGTCCAATATTATTGTTAAGTTTCTGCCTTGATTATATTCCGAGAGCATATCAGCATGTGCCGAGCCGATGTCAACGTAAAAAATTGTTTGTCCAGTTTTTGCGTGTATGTCTTCGATGACTTCGCTGTAAACTTTTTCTAGACAGAATGTTTTAGGCTTTATATCTTCCCTTTCCAAAGCCCTTTTCGTTATTGCCGCCGAGCATAACCCATCAGCATCATCATGGTGAATTATCAATGCTTCTTTCGGCTTTAAAGTCCTTAACTCCTTAACGGCTTGGTTCGCCTTCGCCCTAAAATTTTCAAGCGACATGCACGGCAACCCAAATTTAATGACAGCAAAAATATATTTATGAGTTGCATGTGTTAAACCTCTAAAGTGGAAAGGTTTGCCATGCGAAACATAATTGTTGAAGATTTAAAACAGATGCCCCTTGAAAAACAACGCATAGAAATAGTTGAAAGAAAAGGTTTGGGGCATCCGGATTATATATGCGATGCGGTGATGGACGCCATCTCGGTGAGGCTAAGCCAAGAATACCTAGAAAAGACTGGTTCAATATTACATCACAACGTTGATAAGTCGTTACTTGTTGCTGGAGAATCCGAACCCCGCTTTGGCGGGGGCACATTAAAACAGCCGATGCTTTTTGTTTTCGGCGACAGAGCCACCTCAGAATTCAACGGCACAAAAATAGACGTTAACGAAATAGCTGTAAACGTCGCAAAAGAATGGTTTAGGCGAAACATGCGTTTCATAGACCCTGAAAAACACGTGAAATACCAAGTGGAGCTTAAACCAGGCTCTGTTGGGCTTGTGGACATTTTTAAACGGAAAGGCAAAGTTTTAGGGGCGAATGACACTTCAGCTGCGGTTGGTTATGCGCCTATGACCCGAACAGAAAAGGCTGTTCTAGAAACCGAAAGGTTTCTCAACTCAAAAGAGTTTAAGCGGCGTTTTCCAGAATCTGGCGAAGACATAAAAGTCATGGGTTTCAGAACCAACAACCGCTTAAACATGACAATTTCAATGGCTTTCGTTGACCGTTTCATAAACAGCGAAGAAGACTACTTTGAAAAGAAAGCGAAAATCCTTGAAGAAACAAAAAAGTTTGTGATGGCGAACACCGACTTCGAAGAGGTTAACGTGCAATTAAACACTTTAGACATGCCTGGAAGAGGTTTAGGAGGTATTTACCTAACAGTTTTAGGCACAAGTGCAGACAGCGGCGATTCTGGACAAGTTGGAAGGGGAAACCGTGTAAACGGGTTAATATCCCTAAACAGACCTTTCTGTTCAGAAGCGGCGGCTGGCAAAAACCCCGTAAGCCACGTCGGCAAAATCTACAATGTGTTAACCTTCAAAATAGCTGAGCATGTCTATGAAGAGGTGCCTGAAGTTGAAGAGGTTTATGTGTGGTTGTTAAGCAAAATTGGAAAACCCATAGACCAGCCAGAAGTGGCGGCAACTCAAGTTGTAATGAAAGGTAGCAACTCCTTAGAAAAGGTTAGAAATGAAATAAGCGATGTGTTGGATTATGAACTTGAAAACATAGACAAGTTCTGCATGGAGTTAGCTCAAGGAAAAATCCGAACATATTAGACTATAAGCTGATGTGTGCTCTCCTTACTACATTGGTGATTTAAAATGCAAATCACACCATTGAAAACTTTAACCATAGTTTCCATAATTTATTTCTTCACAAGTAACCTTTCCGGAATGTTCCTTCCAATTTACTTTAAAGCGTCAGGTCTAAGCCTAACCCAAGTAGTCCAAATAATATCTTTGATGTTTGCTGTTGTGGGTTTGTTACCGATTGTTTTGCTGAAACTTTTCAAGAATTTTGAGCGCATAATAAGCCTAGGAATATTTCTAACCATGCTATTCTATGTAACGCTGATTTACGTGAAAGCGCCTGTGATTTTGGGGTTAACCTACGGTTTGAGCATCGCCACTTTTTGGCCTTCTTTTAATCTTCTCCAGTTTAGGCTTAGCGAGTCAAAGGTTAGAGCTCGAACGATAAGCTTTTTCTCCATGATAATCCCATCTGTTTCAGGTGTTTTCAGCCCAGCAGTCGGCGGTTTCATTATTGAAAATTTCGGTTTTCCCGTGCTTTTCGCCTTTTCAGTTTTTATGTACCTTTTCGTTTTTGTTTTATCCATACGCATAAAAGTTGAGGCTGAAACCCATGAATTTCATATTCCGAAAGATAAAATGTTTGGAACTTTCTTTGCAACTTTTATAATTACTGGGTTGATTGATTCTTCTTACTGGCTTGTTTATCCATTGTTTGTCCATAAAATTTCGGAAGAAAGCATTTTGAATATGGGTTTGATTTTTACTTTTAGCTCCATTTTGGTTTCAAGCATAACATTTCTTGTTAATTGGCTTTCAGACATTAAAGGAAAACGTGTTGAATTCGCCATTGTAAGCTCAGCATTGTACTTCTTTTGGTTTTTTGCTTTAGCCTTCACATCCACGATGTATGGGATAGTTGCCTTGTCCCTGCTTTCTGGTTTGGCTGGTGCATTTTCGTTTTCATGGTTTGCCTATTATGGAGATTACTTCGTTAAAGAGTATTATGCAAGCATTTTAGTTATGATGGAAGTTGGTTTGATGATTGGAAGATTAATAAACCTCGCACCAGCATACGTTTTCATTTCAGCCGGGAACTACCAGGCATATTTTATGCTTTCAGGGATTTTTTCGCTGTTTATGATTCCATTTTTGGTCTCAAGCATGGCACTGCGGAAAACAAATTAATCGTGGAAAGGCTTTAAGCAGTTTAACACAATTTAGGATATAAGGTGTAACTGGTATGGCTGAAACTCAACTTCCAATATCAAGCTTCTACAAAGTTGTTGATCACGTCACAATTTTAAAAGTGAAAAATGGTGGGAAGCTGTTGTCGTCTTCGAGTCTTTCGGAAAGCGGTCAATTGGTTTGTATCTTTGGCACAATCAAAATGGCGCTTGGAAGAGGAAGCATAAGTTTAACATAAGAAATTTGGAGGAATGGAACAAACTCAAAAACGCCATAGAACAGGTTACAACCAAGTTTGAAACTAAATAGCCTTCACCAATGTATTTTTAATTCTTATTCTAGATTAGAATCAAAAATTGAATAATTTTATTAATTCGCTACGACACAACACAACAAAGGCGAGTGAATATGGAAACCAATCAAGAAGCAGAAGAAATTGAACTGCAAGAATTGCTAAACGAAGAAAGCGCTGAACGAGAAATTGAACCTGCAGAAAAGCGTTTAGAGGGCTTAGAGGAAGAAGAACCAGCGGAACAAGAGCAGAAAAAGGCGGAAAAGGACGCAGTAGAGGAAGAGGATAGAAGCGGTTTTATACATGGGCTTTCCGTAGGTCTTGGAATCGGGTGTATCACAACTTTCATCGTAATGTGGATTGCAATATTTTTCACTCCACAGTTGCCATCAGCAGTCACCTACGAAAATCTGCTCTCGATATTCATCTATCCGCTTATCTACTTGTTAGCGGTGGGCTTAATAGCATTGACAGCGGGCATAGTTAGAGAATACTACGCAAGAAAGCTCTAAAAATTAACTCCTTAAAACCAATAATCTTTCTACATTAATAAAACTTCCATGCATATGATGTTTAAGCGCTTTCCTCAATAAGTGTATTTATCTCCTCCAGCTAGAATGCGTTCCAATGCCATGTTAAAGTTTATCATTCCCTCGTTTGTTTTTGCTGAAACTGGAATTAAAAGAAACTTTAAACCAATCTGGTGAATTGCCCGCATCATGTTTCGGCTTAGCAACCGTTTTGTTCCTTCAAGTTTCTGTTCAATTGCATTTTCCAAAGCTTTGGGGTTAGCTGACCAATCCACGATTTTGTCAGCTTCATCTTTTGGAAGCAAATCACATTTTGAAAGTAAATGTACCTGCGGAAGGAAAAAGCGGTTGTAAACTGCCGCTGAAAGGAAAAGGTTTGAAACATAGTTAAGCGGGTTGACTGAAAAGGCAGCGTCAAACAAGTAAACTATGGCTTTAGGCTCGTTTGTTAGTTGGCTTGCAATGTAGGGTCCACTCGCCCTGAAAGCGAACAACTCCATCTGCCCAGAAGTATCAACCAAAACAATGTCAGATTTTAAATCCTCAATTTCTTTGGAGATTTCCTCAATTTTGTCGGCGATTAAGTCGGCGGCCATTATCAAAGCGCCGTTTGGACCTAAACCATACTCCTCCATCAAACTTCCAACATCTACATAATCACGGACATCAACGTCCGGCGAGTACGGAAGCGTTACCGCTCCGGGGTCAAGGTTCACCACAGCCACGTCTTGTTTTGACATTTTTAACCATTCGTTAAATGCTGCAGTAAGCGTTGACTTTCCAGAACCAGCTGTTCCAATCATGAAAACTATGAACATGGCTTTTCCCTTTTTAATGTGCTACAAAACACGCTTGGTAAAAGCTTTTTCTGTTAGGCTGGCGGTTCCGGTGGTTGCGGTTCTTGAATTTGTGGGTGAGTCCGCCTTGATATTAAAAACACGAATACGCCTAAACATGCTACAGCAACTGTGATGGTTAGCAGCAAAATGAAGAATGTGGATAGGATTGTCACCGTTTGGGTTGGGCTGTCAGCTCCAGCATACTCATAATCTCCAGACCAGCTTGCACGTATGAAACAGACTCCAGCATTAACTTCTGCATTCCAAACATAAACGAAACGCCCATTCGAATCGGTTGTGGTTACGTTTAAAACTGTCCATGGCGAATTGTTCACTTTAACGTAAATTGCAACTTCCCTGTTTTGAAGGACAGGCGAAATTTGTCCAGAAATAGTAACTGTGCCTCCTTGAATGAGGATTATAGGCGAAACCGTCAATGATATTGTTGAGGATATTAGGGTTTTGTAGCTTGCAGAAACCTGCCCAGAAGACCATCCTTCACAATTTTCAAGAGTAATCACTTTCACCGGGGCTTCCCTTAACTCGTCTGGGTATTCGCCGACTCTCCATCCATTTCGCCAATCTCCGCCAGTGCATTCAGCAAGGTAATATCTGATGTTGTTGTAAGTTACATAATGGACTCTGGTTCTTGCGTCTTGCGGCGAATGCGAAAGACTGACGCCAACGTTCATGTGCGATTCATCCTCATAATACAACAATGCGACGTTAAGCCCGCCAGCCTTCATAATTGAAGCCGCAATAAAGGATAATAGGTCACAGTCTCCATTGTTTTCCACCATTGTTTCTACGGGATATTTGGGCGGTCCAATCACCTCGTAGGGTATTTGATGCACAATCATCAATACTCCATTTGCAAAGTCCTCGTCGTCCGCATAGAGTTCCCAGAGGCTGTCAGCGATTGGCTTTAAAGCGTGGGGCGTAACAAACCTTGCAAAGTCATATTCTGAACTTAACGTGTGGCTTTTCCCGTTGTAGTATTCATAAAGCGACTGCTGAACCGTGACATTTAACCCATAAACAGTTAAACCATCTGGCTCGTTTAGGAGTTGGTATGAAATGCTGTGGGTTTGTGATAGGCAAGATGGAATAAAATGGGAAAGTGTTAGCAGAACCGTTATTGCTATGAGCATTATTGAAGGCTTTTTCATTTTCAGAAAATTTTGCCTTATCTAATTTATGGCTCTTATGAACTGCAAATAAATAGTGGAAATAGCTAAAAACAGCTTTTAGCCAAACGAGTTTAAATTTTCACAAATTCCCTTTTTCTATTGCTGAATAGACAAGCGTGGGTGTAACCAGCCCTTTTCGCTAATTCTATTGCTTCTGTAAAGTTTTTGCCCACTTCTTCTGGTTGGTGGGCATCTGAACCGAAAACTACTGAAACGTTGTGACTAAACAATATTTTCAGGAATTGTTCACTTGGGTAAATCTCGTTGCATGGCTTCCGCAGTCCACGAGTGTTGATTTCTGCGCAGATGTTTGCTTTAGCCATTGCCTCGGCAACCTCTGTAAGCATATGGGAAAAGTCGCCTTTCGGTTTAAACCCAAAAATTTTTATAAGGTCTGGATGAGCCAAAACGCCGAAAAGCCCGCTTCTACATAGTTCTTTAACTATGCCAAAATATTCCTCGTAAACATGTAAAATATCCCTTTTTTTGTATTCGCCTATTTGCGCTGGATGGTCAACAGCCCATTCCCCAATAAAGTGGACAGCTCCAATAACATAGTCAAAAGGATATTTTTGGATGAAATCCCTTATTTTCTCGGTGTCGCTTGGAAAGAAATCCATTTCAACGCCTAATTTAAGCGGCAAGTCCGTTTTTTCCCTTAAACTGTGGAAATGGCGGATGTAAGCTGGAATGGATTCAATGCGCATGCACGGCGCATCCGCAATTTTGCGGAGTATAACGTGTTCTGAAAAGCCTATTTCGCCAAGCCCCTTTTCCCTCGCTTTTCTAATGTACTGTTCCATTGTTCCTTTGCCGTCTGGCGAGGCTTCCGTGTGAATGTGGTAGTCAGCAAGCATTTTATTCGCCCAGTTTTTTAGGCACTTTAATTTTTCCACCGCTTTTCTGCACAAGCTCTGTCAGTTGGATTATGGCTTTTCCCAAACGGTCCTTCGCCGTTTTAGAGTCTTCCGCCGTTGTTGAAAAGTGAAGTTCTATATGCGGTTTTCTTTCCTCGCCTTTCGGATGCGACTTTACATAAACGTGAGGATTATCACGCATTGTCACGTCTATTAAGGGAGCCAAAGTTGACTCCATAATATTGTCGGCGTATATGCTAGTTTCAAAAAACATAACATTTCCGGCTTCCCGCTTCAGTAACGGCGCAACAGACCCTTCAAAAATAGCTTCCATCTCCGATGGGACACCAGGCAAAGCCACCAAAAATGTTTCCTCAACTTTCATCACCACGCCGGGCGCTGTGCCAACGGGATTCGGCAAAGGCTCAGCTCCTTCTGGGAGCATAGCCATTTTCACCCTAGGAGGCGTCAGCTCCGCTTCGCCTATCCTTCCAGTTTTCGCATAATCCTCATATTTCGCTTTAACCATTTCTAAGGCTTTTCCGTTAACATGCAATTTGCGGTTTAGGGCTTGGGCTATTCCCTCCAAGGTTTTGTCGTCGAACGTTGGACCTAAACCGCCAGTTGTTATTATAAACTTTGGCTTTCTCTGTAAAGCCTCTTTCACGGCGTTGGCAATTTCTCCAATATCATCGCTTACAACTGTTATTCGCTTAACGGCTATTCCAAGTGTGGTGGCTCGTTTAGCAAGCCAATGGGCGTTTGTGTTTAAAGTTTTGCCAATAAGCAATTCATTACCAACACAGATTATCTCCATTTGCGCCATCCATTTTTCACCTTTCAACTATGTGTTTGAGAATGAGGTAATTTGTTTTATGCTGTTTGCTAATTTACCGTTTAAAATGGAGGAGGTACCACCTATTTTTTCTTGCTTAGCCACCATTTTAGGTATTCTTTTCTCTTTTTGTTTTGTTCTTCTTCCTTGTCCTCAAATGTTGGCTTCAACTTTTCCCTTAACTCTATCAGCTCTTGCTGTGTCACCGATAATCCACAGCTTTTGCACACGTAATGTTTTGTGGCCAATATATACTGCATCTCGCCACCACATTCTGGGCAATATGGCATCTAAATCACTATCAGCTTTACAATTGAAAAGCCTTTAAGAAATAGCTTTCGATAGTCTATCCACTTCTTTTACGGCTTCGATGGCAACTTCAATCATTTCGTCATCTGGTTTTCTTGTTGTGAAATGTTGGAGCGCCAAGCCAGGCGCCACCAAAATCTTCATAACCAGTGAGTTTCTGTATTTGTCGCTGATTTTTAAAATTTCGTAGGATATGGCGCTGATTACTGGGATTAGGAGGATTCTGTAGGCTATGTTGAGTGGGAATCCTACATTTCTGGGTATAAGCAAAAACATGATTATTGTTATTAATGTAACAATGAAGATGAAGGATGTTCCACATCTCGGATGGAAACGTGAAAAGTTTTTGGCGTTTTGAATGTTCAGTTCAACTCCTGCTTCGTAAGCGTTTATAGCCGTGTGTTCTGCACCGTGATATTGAAGCACTCGCCTAAATTCTCCAAATAAAGAGATAACCGCCAAATAAATTAGCAAAATTCCAATGCGGATTATGCTTTCCACCATGTAAAAAGTTATTCCCTCAAGTTTTAGGACCCCAGACAAAAAGTTGGTTGTAAGCAACGGCAAAACGGTGAACAAAAATATCGCAAGCGCCAAAGCGAAAACAACTGTTATAACCATTTCTTTTGTGCTGAGTTTTTCCTCTTCATCCAAATTTGCGTTTGCAGAAAAAAGCAGTCCCTTAACGCCCAAATACAAAGTTTCGAATAGGGCGGCAATTCCCCGTATAAAAGGCAACTTTAAAACTTTGTGTCTGTCCGAAATTGATTTTATTTCTTCCACTTTCTTCAGTATTTCGTTGTTGGGTTGTCTAACGCAGATAACCATATGTTTCCTAGAGCGAATCATAATTCCCTCTATCACTGCTTGTCCGCCAAACGCCAGCGAAGGCTCCTTCGCCCCTTTCGCAGTCAACTTCACACCTTTTTAGGATATGCCAATCTAGGTTATGAAGTTTGTTAGTTTTGCCTCTTTGGCAATTTGTATGGCTCTTTCCATTTCGCTTCTTGTAAGCCTTCTGCGAAGCTCTGGAATTTCATAGGCTCGCCATTCTGGGCGGTACTGAAACATAACGTTAACTCTTGTTTCTGCGCCGAGGTTTTCCGCAATCCAGTTTAGGATGGGTTTTGTGCAACATTCTAAGTGGTTTGGTAAAACCAACACGCGTATTATGAGTTCGCCGTATTTTTTGGTCTCTAGATGATTGCGTGTGCAAACCTGCCAATAGTTTGGGGCTTCGGAAATTTTTTCTGCGCATTCGCTTGGTCCATACTTAAAGTCTAATAGGTAAATGTCTGCAAATCCCGCTAGGAGTTGTGCTGTTTCTGGGCTGTAGTAAGTGTTTGAGTTCCAAACAATTGGGATGTTGGCGTCTACATGTTTGAAGGTTTTTAGCCACTGCCAAAGCCACGGTGTTGGTTCTCCTCCCACGAGATTAGCGTTTCTGCATCCGCCACGGCGTAAACTTTCAACTTCTTTGGCTAAATCCTCAACTTTGTAAACTTCGCCGTTCTCCATCCACTGCGAAATCGTCCAGTTTTGACAATGTTTGCAACACATTGTACAACCCATTGTAAAAATTGTTCCAGAAGGTACAAGCTCAGGCTCTTCGCCCATATGCTCAAAAATACTTGAAACATTTATTTCCAAGCCACACTTGCAAAATCCTTTTTCGCCCCTAAGCCTGTTTGCTCCGCATCTGCGAGTGCAAAAATAGCAACTGCAAAGAATTCTGTTTGCAATTTCTATTTTCAAATCTAAATAGGATTTTTCAGGAACTGGTATATCCTCCAAAACTTTCTGTCCACTATCAATTTCTCTTTCAAGTTCGTAAAATTCCCCCGTGAGTTTTGCGTGTTCTTGCCAAAGCCCATCCAATGAATCCTTCTCGCTGAACTTTGCCCGAAGTTTTTTGGCTAACAAAAATTTCGCTGGTTTTTCATCTGCCACAACATCGAAGTACCTGCCTAAACTTTTCCTCGCCATTTCATCGTTTAGCACTGCGACAGCGTCCGGACGGAGAACCCTCCACATTTCCATCTAAAATATCATTTACCACGGAACAAAATAAAAGTATAGCTCACCTCAATTTTCCCTCGCATCTGAAAATCTAGAGGAGACAGCGATTTTGTAGTTAACCGAACACAGCAAAATTGACATTACACATTAAATAGTCTCAACTATTTTCTCCATGAGTTTAGCTCCCGCTGCAACGGTTCTTGGATTTTAGGTGTTAACCGAGACTACTTTGATAGTTTTGTATTATCAGTATGCCATCTTCTTTGTCCACGATTCCATCGCCGTTTATGTCCGCTTGTGGATTCCAGTTTGGTTCGCTTGGTCTGCTGTTGAACGCTGCATCCCATAAGGTTAAGTCATCTATATTTACTATGCCGTTTCCGTTTATGTCGCCGACCAGTTTTATTTTAACTTGAACGCCCGTAAAGACGTTATTAGTAGTGTTTGTTTCGTATGGAAGGATTTCAGCTTCAGCCGTTATTGTATATGGCGTCATGTTTGGCGCAAATCCCGACGTATCCCAATCAAACGCCAAAACGCAAGTTTCGTTTGGCTGTAAGTCTACAACTTGAAGTTGAGCGATTAGTTCTCCATTGGTGGAAACATTAATTTTATAGTTTTCAGCAATGATGCCCATGTTTTGCGTTGTGACTTGCACATTCACGATGTGACCTACATAAGTTTCGCTTGTGGAAGTTGAAACATTAATGATTGCCACATCGCGCTTAATTATCCATACAAAGCCGTCTTCTGCTTCGTGTGGAATCAAATGCCCATCGCCATCTTTTAGGGAAGTGTCATTCAAATCCAGAGGTGTAACGCCATAATCTAATGCTGTAAACTCTATGTAAAACAGCGATGCTGAAGTTTCAGGTAAACTTACTGGATTCTTGTAGGTTAATCTAACGTAAACATACCCTTTCTCCGAATTCGAATTAACGTAGGGAGATGGATATTGCCCTTGAACCTTGCTGCATTCGATACGAGTAACTGTGAGAAATTCATGTGCGTAGCTTAGGTTAAATTCGCAAAAAACCATGTTTGTGACGTTATAAATCGAGATGTTAACGTAGAAAGTGAAAGGCGGCATTTTGGTTTCTTCTTTTATCATGTTTGGGTCAACATATAACTTGGTTCCCGCATGGTTCTCATTTTCTGCTCTGCTTTGATTAAAGAAGGCAACAGCAACGGCTATCAGAATTATCGTAATTGTCGCCGAGGCTAAAACAGTTTTCTTTTCCATTTTGTTCCCCCTCTTCCTCTTCACATTTAATTCTAAACTACTTTGAATATAAACATAATTGTACGTTTCCAGTTCTATCCATAAAGGCTACAGAAATTGATAACCCTTTTTAGAATAGGGCGTATGGATATGCGTATCCTCTTGGGTGTAGCTTGCCTTTAATTGGGATTTCTTGTCCGCACACTGGACAGCGCATGTCCTTTGTCAAGTTCCACCTTGTAATTTCAAAACTGTAGCGTTTAATTAAAAGCTCGTTACAGTTTGGACAGTAAGTGTTTTCAGATGGATGCCCTGGCACATTTCCAATGTAGACGTAATTTAATCCAGCGTCTTTTGCGGTTATGTAGGCTTTCTCCAAAGTTTCGATGAGCGTTGATGGAATTGTTGTTAATTGATAGTCTGGATGGAAACGCAACAGGTGGAAAGGCGTGTCCCTGCCCAAATTATCTTTTATCCATGTTGCAAGCATCTTTATGTTTTCGCTGGAATCCCCTATTTTTGGCACAACCAAATTCGTTATTTCAATGTGGATACCGTTTCTCTTCATTTCTTTTAGGGCTTCGTAAATGGGTTCAACAGATGGAACAGACGAAAAGGACTTGTAGAAGTCTGGGTCGCCGCCTCCTTTAAAGTCCACGGTTGCAGCATCCAAATACGGCGCTATGGTTTTTATGGCTTCTGGCGTCATATAACCATTCGTTACAAAAGTATTAAAAAAACCAACTTGAAGTGCAAGCCGAGCCGTTTCATAAGCATACTCAAAAAATATTGTCGGTTCAGTATAAGTGTAGCTTATTCCTTGGCAGCCGTTGTCTCTAGTTGCCTTAACAACCTCCTCCGGCGAAAAGTCTTTGCCAGCTATTTCCCTTTCTTGGCTAATCATCCAGTTATCACAGAATTGACAGCGAAAGTTACAGCCTACTGTAGCGATGGACATGACAGAAGCCCCAGGGTTAAAATGTGATAAAGGTTTCTTTTCTATGGGGTCTATGCATGCTGATATGGCTTTTGCATAAACAAGCGAGTAAAGCGTTCCACCCTCGTTTTTTCGTACTAGGCAGAAGCCTGTTCCACCGTCTTTTATGAGGCATCTTCTCGCGCATAAGTTGCATCTAACCTTTTTATCCCCTAACTTTTCGTAGAGCATAGCCTCATGTGATGGCGCCATTTCGGTTTTTCCTCCGTTTAAACTTCAAGTTTTAAACGTGTAAATCTTTTG
Source organism: Bathyarchaeia archaeon (assembly GCA_038848525.1). Lineage (GTDB taxonomy): Archaea > Thermoproteota > Bathyarchaeia > Bathyarchaeales > Bathycorpusculaceae > JAWCNN01. The sequence continues at coordinate 113,258 of JAWCNN010000001.1, forward strand.
GTGTAGTTCATTCCTTAATTTCAAAAACAAGTGGTGCAGTGGAAGTTTTCACGTCAACTTTTATGTCAAGTAAACCCTCCAAAAAGCCAGCCCATATTTCATATTCGCTTATAAACGGCGCTTTTATGAGAATATACTTATCCTTAAGGTAAAAGTCTCCAAACCCTTGAACCCTTAAACGTTTAAAAACGTCCTGCCATTTTTCTCTGTTTGCCGTTTGGATGCCGACTGTTGCCTCCATTGAAACTTTAGCTGCTTCACCCATTTTCCTTCCGATTTCCCGCCACTTCTCCCTTGGAATGCTTTGAATCAAAACGTTAACTAATTCAACGTTTAAGAAGGCTATGCGGCTTATGCCACAATAATATTCGCCTGGAAAACGCCAATCATAAACCATCATGCTCCTATAAACATCAAGCATTTTAGAAATAAGCGGTTTTATGCCAGGCTCTTTCCCCTCTCGAATTAGGGAGTCAATGAATTCCCGCTCTTCCTTTTCCAGAATTATTGTTGTTCTTTTGGCTGGCTCTTCATCCTTTTTCATTAACTCTTCAAGTTTCTTTTTCTTATTCTCTTGCATAATTATTATATCTTGCAACATATTTTATATGCCTTGCTGATTAGTCATCCGTAAACCGAACAATTTTTAACATAGCAAAATAATTTTACAGTTGCCGATGAAGAATTTGCCTGTCTGAAAATGGTGATGCACCCTGGGGTATCGGAGGCATTTAGGCGATAACATTTTTCTTAATCAAATACCATGTAAGCGCTAATCCCAACGTGAAAAGGGCAAATCCAAAAACCATGGAGGTAACATAGCTCACGTCAAGAATTACGTAGAGCACATAAACCACGTAGGTTGGTCCAGCAAATGTTAGGAAAAACGCCAGTACAACTAGGAGTGTTCTCCAAAATTTCGAATTTAAATCCACCTTAAACCTTGTTGTTTCTTTGCCCATACATTCACGTTCCGTAACAGTCTAAATGTGAAGTTTTTGCTTATAACCCTTCCTTCACTTCGTTGCCGAAAGCTTTCATGAGAAACTTGAACACGGAAAAACCAGCGCCTTTATCCGCTCTAAAACCAGTTGTAGCGCCTAATAAGCATATGCCTTCTAAATTTCGTTCTTTTGCAAGCCCCAACAGTAAACCCGTAGCCCCCACAATTCTGCCCTTGCTATATATTATTGCGCCTTTTTCCATAAACTCCGTGGCAAGCCGTGGCGAAGTAGCAGCCACATACACTTGCGCTTTATCCTCCATTATTGGTATTCCGCCAAGCGCCACAATGAAACTGCAACCATGCTTTTCAACAAAACCTAATATTTCACTGCATGTTATATAATGCGCAACAACATCATCAAAGGAAGGTTGCGTGTCCCCAATCATTATTATGAAATCATTTTTCTCCATGGGCGCAGCATAAAACTGGTAGCGGGGCAGCTGACAGATTCCCTTCGAACTTACGGAAACATAATCTGGAAAAAACGGCGAATAAAACTCGGCGAAAAGCTTCGCTCCACAAAACTTTATTAAAAGATGCGCCGCAATCTTCCCAACATTCCCAAAACCTGGAAGCCCCTCAACAAAAACTGGACTTTCCAGAACCGGACTGAACAACATGCGGAAATAAGGCTTATCCAACGCAACAACCAAAACGACAAAGTGCTTCGCAACTAAAATGTTTTACTAAAAAGATTTAAAAGAGTATACGTTCAGCAATAAAGTAGCGGGGTGGGGTAGCCAGGATTAACCCGCTGGGCTCATAACCCAGAGATCGGTCGTTCAAAAAGAGACCATACGCATGGCCTCTTGAAAGTCGACCCCCCGCTACCACGATTAAATGAAATTTTATGGTTGAAAAATTGAGGGAGTAGGTTTATTTGTTTATGAAGAAGCCGCTGAGTGGTTCGTTTCCTTTGTATATGGTGTTTCCATTTATTGTTAAGTCTTCAGCTTCGAAGAGTAAATTCCAAAGTTTTGCTTCTACGATTTTGTTTTGAAGTTTTTCCCTTATTTCTTTAATGAATTTAATCCTTTCAACTTCTGGCATTTCCAACAAGTCACGTTGTTTTTTGTTTTTGTTTATCTTTATCATCGTTTTCCCTCTAGTATCTTTCGTATATCTTAATAAATTGGTTTTTTCCAAGGCGGATATATATCAAAAACAAAATTATTTGAATATCCGAATAGAAAAGTTCTAATATGTTATGTGTTAAAAAGTGGTTCACATGCAAATAGACACCATCGAGAATGCTCTGCTTTCGGTAACTGTTAATCCACTGCTTAAATCATTAATAAGCCGTTTCGACAAGGAATGCCCAAAAGACGGCAGTTTACTCCTCAACTCCCTAAAGGATTTTTTGGGCGTTTCAGCTCCGCTTTGTCCCACATGCCAACACATAAGCCGCAGAATCGCCAAACCATTCTATGAGCTTGGAAGCCGTTTTATACACGCGGATAAGGGTTTCATGCAGAGACAGTTTCTAAAAAGCAGATATAGCGAAGCTTGGCTTAGAGGTTTCGGCTTGATGATGAAAGGCATAGAAAAATATGGTGTGCGTGTGCCATTCGTGCCAGCCGGCCCATTCGAAATTGTTTGGAACTTCACTTATCAATGCAATTTACGGTGTAAACATTGTTATGAGGATGCAGGCGTCAAGAAAAAAGCGGAGCTTTCAACAGACGAAGCAAAACAAGCATTGGATATTCTCTCAAAAATTGCTGGTGTAGGCTTGCCCGCGCTTTCTTTCAGCGGAGGCGAACCCTTGGCAAGAAGGGACTTTTTCGAACTTGTGGTTTACGCCAAAAAGCGCATAGGATACGTGAGCCTAGCCTCCAATGGAACTTTAATAACTAAGGATAATGCCAAAAGGCTTAGGGATGTGGGCGTGGATTATGTTGAAATAAGCGTTGACGGGGCGACACCGCAAGTGCATGATGATTTTAGGGGCATACCTGGCGCCTTCGAAAGAACGTTAGAAGGCGTCAGAAACTGCGTAGAAGAAGGAATTGACACTTGTATTGCAACGGTTTTGCATAGGGATAACTTTTCCGAACTTGATAAGTTAATTGCGTTGTCTAAACAGTTAAACGTGAGGTTCATGCACTTCAATTACATTCCAACTGGAAGGGCTAAGGCTTATGTTGAATTGGATTTAACCCCAGACGAGCGTTTTCATGTGCTTGAAACCATCGGGAAAGAAATAATTGGGTTGTATTTACAAGCGAAGGAGGAAGAGCTGAAACATGGAAAGTCGAATGCGATGGTTGACAAGTTTTTCAGCACATGTCCGCAATATGCCAGTGTAACAAAGGAGCTTTCACAAAAACACGGCGAAAAATTCATGGTTGAAGCCCACTACGCAGCCAAAAAAGGCGTGGAAAACATCGCAAACTTTCTCGGCGGATGCGGAGCCGGACGCCTATATTGTTGTCTTGAACCAAACGGAAACATAAAACCCTGCGTCTTCTTCCCAACAGGCAAAGACACGGTTCTAGGCAACATTTTGAGAGATGAATTCGAAGAAATATGGGATAAAAACCCGCTTTTATGGAAACTTCGTGTAAGAGAAAACCTTGAAGACTACATTGTAAATGGGAAAAGGGTTGGTTGTGGAAACTGCCCAGACAAGTATATATGTGGTGGCTGCCGAGCAAGAGCCTACAGCTACTTCAACGGAAACGTAAATGCTCCAGACATAGGTTGTGTCCACAACAAGCCATTATGGGAAAAAATAGCTGGTTTTCGGAAGTAAGAAAATGGAATTAACCCAATTTCCATTTTGCTTACCTCTCTCTAAATTTCCAACACTTTGCTCCATATTACACCGAGGCTTTCAAAGTGAAAACAAGGGAGGATTAAGCCTTTCCCTTCTCTTCCTTGCCATAGTACATTGTCCACTTAAGCTTGCGGGCGTCCCTTCCAAATTTCAAAGAGCTTTTTCTACACTTGCTTGAGCAAAACCAGAAAATTGACCCGTCGTTCTTGATGTACATGATGCCTGTGCCAGCTGGAAACTCGTTGCCGCAAAACGAACATTTCCTCGGTCTTGGCAAAGTTGAGCCCTCTTTTAACAGTTTTGGATGCCCTTTATCTAGTTATTTTTTTGGCTTCTCTTTCGGTTTCCCTCAACATTAATATATCTTGAACCCGCACTGGTCCCTTAACATTGCGTGTTATTATGCGTCCCTTGTCCTTTCCCTCTAAAATGCGAACCCTAACCTGTGTAATCTCGCCAGTTACGCCCGTGCGCCCAATTATTTGAATAACTTCTGCTGGAGTTACTTCCGCTGTTTCCTTTTCTTCTTTACTCATCACTTTGCCCCTTTCTTAAACTGTTCGATTCTTGCAATTATCTCTTTAACCAACCCTGCAGCGTCCCCCTCAGCGACTATACATGCAGCGGCAGCTGAAACATCTATGCCCACAGCACTGCCTATCTTCTCTTTGCTTGGAACAAAAACGTATGGAATTTTTCTTTCCTCGCACAAGAGTGGCAAATGAGCTACAACCTCAGGCGGGTCAACATCTTCGGCTATAACCACAAGTTTCGCTTGCCCCCTCTCAACAGCCTTTGTGGTTTCGTTTGTTCCCTTTCTCACAGTACCAGTTTTTGTTGCTACTTGCAGGGCTTCATAGGCTGCATCTGCAACTTCTTTTGGAACTTCAAATTTTACATAAAACGGTTTGGACATTAGCCTTCACCCATTAACGCACAAACTTATCAACATTACTTATTTATGAACGTTTCGACGTTTTTACATGAGATGTCAGTTAAAAGGTGCTTCTGTCACTCATATTCGTGTAGAAAGGTTTAAATAAAATGGTTGGTTGAACCATTCTGTTTTTCCATGAGGGGAATCCGAAAGTTTGCAGAGAATAGGCCGCGTTCTCCACATAAGTCCAAGTCGAAATGTTATAGTGAAAATTGAAAATATGCCGCAAATCGGCGCAATGGTTGTTGATGAAAATTTGGCTGTTGTTGGGAAAGTCTTCGAAATATTTGGTTCAGTTTCCTCGCCGTATGCAGCAATAAAACCCAACATAGGGAACGCAGATAAGTTAGTGAATAAAATGTTGTATGTTCTCCCCTCAAAAAGAGAAAGGAGAAAGAAAAATTGAGCGATGATGGAGAAGAACGCGGGGATTCCGACTCTGCGTTGCCTGTGCAACACGTTGAGCCTTCAAAGGTTCAATGTTGCCCAGAATGTGGCAGTAAAAGGCTTATGCGGGATTATGAATGCGCCGAACTGGTTTGCATGGACTGCGGTTTTGTGATAGCCGCCAAAATAGCTGATAGGGGGCCTGAGTGGAGAGCTTTCGATGATGAGCAGAGAGCCAAAAGAACAAGGGTGGGCGCTCCCTTAACTTATACAATACATGATAAGGGCTTATCAACGATGATTGATTGGCACGACCGCGACATTTATGGGAAAAGCCTTTCGCCTGGACAGAAAGCCCAAGTTTACCGCCTTAGGAAGTGGCAGCGCCGCATAAGAGTGTCTGATGCTACTGAGCGCAATCTTGCCTTTGCACTTTCTGAAATCACAAAATACGCTAACAACTTGGGTCTTCCAAAAAACATTGTTGAAACCGCCTCGGTCATTTACAGAAAAGCTGTTAAGGAACGGCTGATACGTGGAAGGTCTATTCAAGGCATGACGGCTGCAGCGATTTATTTGGCTTGTAGGCAATGTGGGTTGGCTAGGACATTGGAAGAGATAGCGCAGGCATCGAGTGTAAACAAGAAGGAAGTTGGTCGCAGCTACCGTTTCCTCATAAGAGAGCTTAACTATTCTATTCCGCCTTTAAGACCAAGTCAGTACATAACAAAGTTTTCAAATCAGTTGACAATGCAGGGGAAAGTTGAAGAAATTGCCCATAAAATTTTAACCGCGGCGAAAGAGCTTAAATTAACTTCTGGTCGTGGCCCCACAGGCATTGCGGCGGCTGCAAGTTATATTGCGTCTGTTTTGACTGGCGAGAGGAAAACGCAGAGGGAAATCGCCGAAATCGCACAAGTAACCGAAGTTACTATCCGAAATCGTTACAAGGAACTCGTTGATAGGCTAATGTTCCAGATAACCGTTTAACCCCTCCTTTTTCTCTAATTTTTAAAGTTTTTCCTCTTTCCCACCTAAATTTTGCTCTTCTTCCATCAAAGAAGGCGCAGTTTCGCCGAGTTCTTGAAGCAGTTCCTGTGGAATCTTATCCTCTAAAAGTTTTGCTTCTTTTCTAAGCTTGTTAACTTCATTTTCCAAACCTTTCACTTTCTCACTTAATTCCACGATTTCCTTAAGCTGTTCTATCTCCTCCAAAAGCATGCTTTTCTCCTTTTCCAATGCTTTCAGTCTATCCTCCAATTTTGTTTTCATTTTGGCTGTCTGCATATTCTCCCTACAAATTAACTGTATTGCAGCTTTGTGATTAAATATTTTATTGTGGTTTGTTGCAAAACACATTTTAGCTTTAAAGGTAAATTAGTATTTGAGGGAGATGGTTTGGTTAAATGTCCAAAATGTGGCGTTGAAGTGGCTGCTCCGGTTAAAACATGGTCTGTTCCTCAGCGGGAAGGTGAGGAACACGGGCGTGTTATGGGCATATTTGAATGTCCAAGTTGTAAGGCTAGGTTTAGGTCTGCCTTAGCTGTTGAGGCTAAAGCTGAGGAGGGCGTAAGCATTAAAAATATGGTTGAGAGAATTAAGGGTATAAGGGTGGAGTTTATGCAGACTTTGAAGAATTTGCGTGAGAAGATTAAGACTTTGGAGAGTGAACGGGCTGATTTGTTAATGGAAATTGAGAAGTTGAAGAAAGTTGCGGAGTCACGGGTTGCCGCTCTTGAAAGCGAAGTAACCATGCTAAGAGAGGAAGTGAAATCTCTAAGAGAACTTTTAGGCTACACAGAAGGAGAAAAATAATCCGTTAGTTCATTGTAACAGTGGTTTGGATGGCAAAATTTTCTTGTAGTATTCTTGTGCTTTTTCCACGGCTTTCTCCGGATTCTTCAATATAATAAACTTTTTATTGTGGGAATATTTCTCGCAAGCGCTAAAGTACTCCACAACCTTCTTGACATCCCCTTCGTAAATGGCTAAACCACCAGCAATTTTATACCATGACGCAGCATTTGCGAAATCCTTTGCCTTCTCAAATTTTTTAGCGTTTTCAACAGCTTCCTTCAATGAAACTTCAATGTTTCTTGGGTCGAGAAACATTACTTCAACCAAAGCCACATAAGTTTCTTCGTCGTTTCCGCAGATTTGCGCAAGCTCATCAATTTTTTGCGGATTTTCCATGTTCGTTTGGTTCACGTTTTCTTGCTTTTTCTTTTTCTTGAATGCATCTAATAGACCCAAACGTTTGCCTCTCCCATTCTTCCCGCATGTTTGGCACGTATTGTGGTTAAAAGTATAATGCAACAGATAGTTTTAAAGGTTTGCTGTGTATAGTGTATTTCTATGCCATACAAGTTCACATTTGACCTTTCAAAAATTCCACGCTTCTTTTTCACAGAAATCGCAAAAGTTGGACTGCAAAAGGGTCTTCACAAAAAAGTCGGCGGAACAATTCAGGAAATGATAAAGAAATTTAAGATTCAAGAGGCAACCGGGCTTAACTTGGCTGATGCTGTTCTTCTCCTCGAAGACCTCGTTGATATGCAAGCCAGAAACCTACTGGAACGGGAAAAATTTCTAAAAACCAAAAAACGAGCGCTTTTTCTTCCGCACTGTTCAAGAAAGTATATGGATAACCGTTGCAAAGCAACTTTTGACCCAAACATTCCATCCTACATCTGTGCGCATTGCTCCCCAGACTGCCTAATCAACAAGGCAGTGCAACTCGCCGAGGAAAAAGGCTATGACGTTTACGTTTTGCCCGGCAGTTCTTGCGTGTCAAAAATTTTGAAGGATGGACGGTATGATGGCGTTGTTGGGGTTGCATGCGGCGAAGAAATAAGGCTAAGCGGTGAAATATTGAAGGAGGTAGGCTTGACTGGACAAGCCGTTCCCCTAATAAAGAACGGCTGCGCAAACACCCTTTTCAACATTGAAACTTTAGCAAAAACTCTTTAATAGAAAAGCCTATTTCACAAGTTCCCTTTTCTTCCAACGCAAATTCCTACTTCGACATTTCCTACACTTAACGGCTGTGGCAGCGTTTCTCGCACCACATTCACGGCAGATTTTCATGTAAAGCCTATGCTTCTGCGCAAGAGTCTTCTTCAAAGGGTCTATTATTGGCATTTGCCCAAACCTCTTTCGTTAACGGCTAAAACTCAAATAACCAACCACAAAATATACTTTTTGCATTTCCGCATATTCGTTGAGCTTCTCTCGTTAACACTAAGCCCGAGCGTTAGAGGATTTTATGCAATACCACACCCCTACACAAGAAGATTCGCCTATGCCAGAATAGAACTAAAAAACGTGGATAAGCCATTAAAGGTTATGGATGAACTTTTTAGGCTTGTCCACAGTTGCAAGTCAAAATCGGAATAAATTCTAATCTAGAAAAAAGTGTCATAAAATTCATAAAGCTTATAAACATTTAACGCTATACAATATTCTATATCCAGCATTCATATTCAAAATTCATATTAAGCCGGAAAACGACATTGGCGGTTCCTTCCTCCTCATCCCGGGTGGAATCCAAGGAGGATGAACCGCTGATGTCCGTCCGGACACTTGTGTTAATTTTTAAATGCATTTCGTATTTTATACGTTTTCACTTAATAAAAGTTTCGACACAAATTTTATTTTATGGCTTTATTGTCATGTAAGATTTTGTGTTTTCTATGCCTTCTATGATGGATAAATTTTTAAAAACTTCGTCAACGATTGATAAGGACGTAAACGTCGTCAACTAGAATGCTTTTCAAACTTCAAAATTTTGGCAATGTAAGTGCTGAAATAGAAGTTTAAACCAAAATGTATTTATTTGCCGAAAAAATGTTATAAACGCCATAGAAAATGCAAAAATTAGGAGTGAGGCGGTACAGAATGTCGGAAAGCAATTCAGTGTTGGTCGGAAGGAAGCCAGTAATGAACTATGTACTGGCTTGCATAACCCTCTTTCACGGCGGAGCAAAAGAAGTGAATGTCAAAGCACGAGGGAGAGCCATAAGCCGAGCAGTTGACGTCGTAGAAGTTGTCAGACGCCGATTCTTGCCAGATGTTAAAGTCAAAAAGGTTGGTGTGGGAACAGAGCAAGTGGCACCCAGAGAAGAGGGTGGCACGCCCACAAACGTCAGCACAATCGAAATAACACTGGAACGCTAAAATCAGCAAAGCAAAAAGCCAAAATATGCAATGCTCCGCCGCCCCCTCCTTTATTTGTGGAGGGCACCTTTCCAAGTGAAAACAGAATTATGTAGTTTCTGCTTGAAAAGTGGGATACTATGCCAAAAATGTTTAGCTAAACTTAAATCTGGCGAAATAACCGAATTAGACCTGAAAATTGCCCGTTTACTCCTATCCTTAGAAGAAAAGTATCCCTCTCTCCAAAATGTTTATTTTCGTAAGGCAGTTGACTCTGGCAAAACCTTAGCGGTAATTGTTGGACCCGGCGACATTCCCCGCCTTTTGGGTTATGGCGGAAAAATAATTAAGGCTTTAAGCGAAGAGGTTGGCAAAAGTGTTCGTGTTTTGGAGTACGGCGTAGATGACAGAAAGTTTTTGGAGGATTTGTTTGCCCCTCTGAGCATAGTTACAATTAACACCATTTGGCTGCCCGATGGGACAACTGAGACAAGGGTTATTCTGAGAAAAAGGCGTGGTGCGCAGCCGCCTTTTGATGTAAAAGCTTTAAAGGAGATAGCCAACAAAGTTCGCAATATGACCTTGCGGGTTGAATTTGCCGATTAAGTTTGAATGGTGAAAGTATGCAGTTAGATTCTATCGGTGATTGGCGTAGAACGCATTATTCAGCGAATGTGAAACCTGAAATGGACGGCTTGGAAGTTACGCTTTTCGGTTGGGTTCAAGAAATAAGGGATTTAGGTGGAATCCGCTTTATAATATTGCAGGATAGAGAAGGCACAATCCAAATTACAATTCCACGGAAAAAGGTAAGCGGCGAAGTGCTGGCGAAGTCTGATGTTTTGCAGAAGCGTTACAGCATAGGCGTGAAAGGCACAGTGAAAAAAACAGCCATAACGCCAAGAGGCGTCGAAGTCATACCGAAGGAAATAAGAATTTTCAGCACAGCCGTTTCTCAATTGCCCATTGACATCACTGGAAAAACACATGCAAACTTGGAAGTTCGCCTAGACGCACGAGCATTAGACCTTTGCCAAGAAGAAAACATAGCGACTTTCAAAATTCAACACGTAGCCGTGGAAGCCATACGAAATTTTCTTTTCGAAAAAGGCTTTATTGAAGTGCATACGCCACGCATAATTGCTTCAGCAACCGAAGGCGGAGCAGCCCTTTTCACAATTGACTATTTCGAACGGAAGGCTTTTCTCGCCCAAAGTCCACAATTATATAAGGAACAGCTTGTTATGAGTTTTGAAAAAGTTTTTGAGGTCGGTCCCTTTTTTAGGGCGGAGAAATCGCATACTCGCCGACACCTAAGCGAATTCGTTTCAGTAGACATCGAACAAGCTTTTGCTGACGCTGAGGAAGTTATGCAACTTCTTGAACAGCTTATACGCCATGTATGTGTTGTTGTTAATGAAAAATGTCGTAGGGAGTTGGCAACGCTGAAATATGCAATTAAAGTGCCAGAAATTCCATTCAAACGCTTAACCTACACAGAAGTTCTGGAAGATTTAAAGCGTGAAGGTATAACCATTCCATGGGGCGAGGACATACCAACGCCTTCGCTTAGAACTTTAGGAAAAATACATTCATACTTTTACTTCATAATCGACTGGCCGACGCATTCTAAAGCCTTCTACATAAAACCACGAGATGACAAACCAGAAATCTGCGAGGGTTTTGATTTGATGTGGCGTTGGGTGGAATTAGCCTCTGGCGGAACAAGAATCGCTGATAAAGAACTTCTTGTCAAACGCTTAAAGGAGCAAGGGTTAAACCCAGAATCTTTTCAGCATCATTTACAAGCTTTTGATTATGGAATGCCACCACATGCGGGTTGGGCTATAGGCTTAGAACGACTAACAATGATGTTGACTGGAAAAAAGAACATTAGGGAGGTTACGCTTTACCCAAGAGACCGATTTAGGCTAACGCCATAAAAGATTGTTCTGGTTTTGTTTTATAGAATTATCTTACAGAATGGATAAAACAAACCCTTTCGCATATATCATTCAGAGGGGATGAGAAAGGATAATGAAGAAAAGGTTAATCTTGTTCTTCATCATGTTAGCTGTGCCAATTATAACAATGGTTTTTTCCCTTTCAAGCATCGGTTCTAACGGTCAACATTTAGTTTGTTTGGCGTGGGGTGGCGACGGCGGAGTTGTGGATAAAGCGCCATGCGAAGCTTTCACCGTAAAAATAACATTCAAAAACGCTGGAAAAACCGAAGGCACATGGGCTGTTAACATAGCCTTTGAAGGCGACTTTTGGACATGGAGCGGAACACCCCAAAATTTAACGCTTAAACCTTACAAAACAAAAACTTTAACTTGGAATGGTATTGTTCCATGCGACGCTCCAATAGGCTCAACAGCAAGGCTCATAGTTTACTACAACTATTCCTTTGTTAGGTTAAACTGGTGGATTCACATAGTTTCAAACGCAAAACTAACAATAACATCAAGCACGGTGGAATAGCTCACTTTCAATCTACTTTGACACACCAATAAAACAAATTTGAAATTTCTAAAACCTTTAACGCATAAGCTTTATTCCCATAGTTCTTTCAATAACACTTGCAAACTCCTTTTGTTCAAGCGAGTAGTTATTTATTTCTCTAAAATACTCTATTGGGGTTTTTAATCTAGTCATTTCTGTATAATAGTCTGATGCCCATGCGGGGCTTGAGCATTGTAAAGCAAATGTGTTAAACAATTCTGATTCTTTACTTAATATTTCCGTCTCATCAGTTGTAACGAATATTACCCATTTGTTCCGTTGAAACTGGTAAGTCAGGGCTGAAGCAAGATGTTTTACATCTTCCTGATTTGTAATAAGTGTTCGTAGAACAATCTGAGAAACTATTGAAGCATCTGGTGTAATTTCTACGACTTTAATGCCTCTAAATGGAGCTTGTAAAGTGTGTTTTTTCATAGTTAATTCTGCTATTAAGGACGCTAAAAAATTATCAACTATAATTCTTTCACCATGTTTTAACGAGTGTAAGCGAGACGCCACATAGTTCTCAATGGCTCCTATCATATCTCGCTGAATACTCGACTTTGATACCTTTTTTAACTCTCTTCTTCTTTCCATGAAGAATTGCGCCATTAATTTACCATGTCTCTTGCTCAACTCCTTAACTCCTTGTTTCTCCAAAAAAGGCTTCAATTTTGAACGTAAATCTGAAACAATTATGTTATAGGAATTTTCTATCAAACTAATAGCTTCTGTCTTTACTGAAGAAGACAAAATACAGCGAGCAGCGTTTTCTTTTAGAAAAGTAGAACATGATTGTGTTAACGAATCCGTGGGGTGAGGAAGCAGGACACATACATCTACAAAAAAGCCTTCAACTTGTCCAAATGACAACTCTCATTTCATTCCTTCTTGCTGGCTAAGATTTTGCATAATTCTTAACAAAGTTCTTGTCCCCTCGTCGGTTTCGTACCGCAAGAATGAATGAATTTCCATTTTAGAAGCGTTTAGTCTTTCCATTTCCTGAACTTGTTTCTGTAAATTGAGAATGAAATTATGCAACATCGACTTATCTAACAAACTTGTTTTGATTGTTTTATCTTTAAATATTTCATTGACACTTCCAGAATTGTTAAAGTCTACATACCAAATCAGTTTCACTCGCTCACGTTCCATTCTTGTTCTCAACTCATCAAATTTCCTAACCCAAAGATTGTGAGCTTCACACACCCTCTTAAACTTAGTGCGATTATCACGATATTTAATTAAATCTAAGCGTTCTTTTCGTATCTCTTTGTCGAATACGTCCACATAGTCTATCTCATTTAGTAGAGAATCCCCTATTGCCTTTACGAATGATAGGGGTAAGTCGGAGTTTAGGAACATCTTTGAAACGTTGAACATTTCCGAATGCAATTCTTTCTTCAATTCTTGGTGAAAATGAAAAATCTCACTGAAATAAGCATCCATGGAATCAAACATGTTTCGTGCATATCGGCCTATCTCAACCGCCTTTTCAAATAATACATCTTTACTTAGGCCTGTCCTTATTTGACTCTCCAAAAATTTCCTTAAATCCTCTAAATGCAAATTATGAAACAATGGTACTTCATCTAGTAACTTTAGGTTACTTTCTATAACTGCAGAAACACTTGACTTGAAATCTTTAAACGCCTCATCTAGGGCATCAAATTGCAAGTTAGAAGAAGTGTCATTGCGAACAATTCTTCGTAAAGAAGTACTCTTCACATCAGTAAATGACAACATCACTACCACACAGATATGAGTTAGAGTTTATATTTGATTATTTAAACTTTCACCCATGATAAAAAGCATTACCAATATTTAATTTATATGAATTATTAATATTAAAAGGGTTTATACGTTCTGCGAATTTACTTTCGTTCTAAAAAGTGGTTTACAAAAATCCTTCTTTAGAAAAGGCTTAACGGATTAAAAGGAATGGAAAAAGTTTAACATTGTTTTTAGTTAAAAATGTTATAAAGACTCATAAATCCCTAATTTCTATTCTGCAAACTGTAAAAAGGGGAGGAAGCCAAAATAGGCTGTGGAATATTCGGTTCAATAAACTTTGAAAAACAACCCATATTCCCATACATATACTGGGGCATGCGAGCCCAAAACCACAGGGGACACCAATCCCACGGCTTTTTAACACTTGATAATGGAAAATTTCATGTTCACAGAAATTTGGATTTAATACCAAAAATAAAGACAAGCGCCATCTACGAATGGCTTGGGCGATTGCCTGGACATGTTGGAATAGCAAATGTTAGATACACAACTTCTGGAAAGTCTGATGAAAAATCGCTTTTGAAGGGTACACAGCCCATAACCGCCTCAAAAAACGGTTATAAACTGGCTGTTTCCTTTAATGGTAATCTTGTCAATGTTTTTCAGCTTAAAAAGGAAATAAGCCGTGAAATGCCAAACTTCAGTTATGAGTGCGATGCAGATTTAATCTGTAACAAACTGTTAATCGAACTTGCCAAAAGAAAGGATTTGCCATCAGCCGTCGAAGCGTGTATGCAAGATGTTGAAGGCGCCTTTTCCACGGTTGGACTGACAAAAGACGGCGAACTTTTCGCTTTTAAAGACTCTTATGGAATAAGACCCTTATGTGCGGGTCACAGCCCAGATGGGACAACATACGCTTTCTCGTCGGAAACCGTTGGTTTAGACATAAACGGCTTTGAAAGAGACTTTGAACTGGAACCAGGCGAGTTGGTAACTGTTTCGAAAGATGGTTTTAAAAGGGAAAGGCTGGCAAAAGATGAGCGCAGGGCTTTCTGCGCCTTTGAATATGCATATTTCGCCAGACCAGACTCACGTTTTGACGAAAAATACGTTTATGAAGTCCGTGAAGAGTTTGGAAAAAACCTTGTAAGGGAAAATCCAGACATAGTTGAAAATGCAGATATTGTTATTTCTATGCCTGAAACCGGCGATGATGCGGCTTTTGGGGTTCACGAGGCTTCTGGACTGCGATGGGAAAGAGCTTCTCGTAGACATCGATTTGTGACTGAAAGAGCGTTTATCCTACTAAATAAGGAGCGATATGCAACGATAGATAAAAAAATTAACATTTTAGCTTCGAAGATTAAGGGGAAACGTGTCATAGTTACAGATGATAGCATAGTTCGCGGAGATACGACAAAAATTGTTGTGGAAAAGCTTAGGCGGATGGGAGCGAAAAAAGTTTATTTGTTCGTGACTTTTCCACGAATTATTGGTCCATGCTTTTACGGGATAGACATGGCAACATATGGGCAACTCATAGGTTCAAAATACACGGCTGAGGAAATAGCAAAAATCATAAACGCAGACGCTGTTTGCTACCAATCCCTAGAAAATTTTGTGAAAGCCACAGGTTTCGCCGAAAGCCAGCTTTGCCTCGGCTGTGTAACGGGCAAGTATCCAACACCTCTTGCACAGAAAATAGCGGACGAAATGAAGAAAAGATTTTTAGAAGGATGTGAAGAAACTGGAAGGCTTTACGAGATAGAAGAGGCTCTGCAAAACTTGTAGGCGAGAGGCTTCAATTATGGAGCGTGTTGGCATACTAGTTGTTTCTTATGGCGCAAGAGAAACCGCCATGGTAGATGCTTTCACGCGGAGCCTAAACTATAAAGTGGATGTTTACGTGGTGGATAAACAGCGAAACCCCTTCAACGTGAAAAGGGCTGTTGAACACGTTGTTATACCAGACTTGAACGTGAAAGAAATTTGCAAATTCGCCGAAAAACACAAAGACAAAATTGATTTCGGCATTGTCGGTCCAGAAAAACCAATAATAGAAGGCGTCCGCGACGTTATTGAAGCACAGACTGGCATACCAATGATTTGCCCAAAACGGGAATACGCCATAGAATCAAGCAAGGTTCAACAGCGCCTACTCTTTCAGCAAATAGTGCCAGAAGTGAATCCACAATTTAAAATTTTCAATCCCAAAGATTATAAAAGTCAAGAAAACGTTAAAAGGGATGTTTATAAGTGGCTTGATGAACTTGGTGATAGAGCAGTTGTTAAACCAGATGAGCCTGCTGCTGGCAAAGGTGTTGGCGTTTGGGGAGACCACTTCACAACCCGCGAACAACTTTTTGAACATTTTATGGCGAATTTTCAGCATGGCGCAGTAATTGTGGAAGAAAAGATTGAAGGTGAAGAATCAAGTTTTCAAGCTTTCTGTGATGGCAAACGTTTGGTGCCGTTGCCTGAAACAAGGGATTATAAAAGAGCTTTTGACGGCGACAAAGGCGTAAACACTGGTGGAATGGGCTCTTATAAGGATGTTGGCGACTTTCTGCCGTTTATGACAAGCGTTGACAGAGCCAAAGAAATCGAAATTGTCAACAGAATTTTTGAAAAATGGAATGTTAAAGACAAAAGCGGTTTAAGGGGCATACCCTTCTACGTGGCTTTTATACACACAAGCAAAGAACCAAAAATCCTCGAAAATAACAGTCGCCCAGGAGACCCAGAAATAATTAATATTTTGCCAGTTTTGAAGGATGATTTTGTGGATGTTTGCTATAAAATTTTGGAGGGTAACCTAACAAAAATTGAGTTGGAAAAGGAGGCAACAGTTGTAACCTACAAGGTTCCACCCAGCTACGGCGGTTACGTTGATGCTTTTCCACATCTTGTAAACGAAAACGAAGTTGGCAAACCAGTGGACTTGACTGGAGCTTACGAGCTTACTAAAAAATACGGCGATAAAATTATGGTTTACCCAGCAGCCATGGAACTGCGTAACGGCAAAACTTACGCGCTTAAATCCAGGGCTGTGGCTGTTGTGGGCAAAGGCGGAAATATTGAGGAGGCCAGGCAAATCTCTTTGGAAGGCATAAAAACCATAAAAGGAGGAGCGCTTTGGCATAGAACTGACATCGCCTCAAAACAGCACATAGAAAAAAGCATAAGGCACATGGAAATGTTGAGGCGTAAAAATTGAAACGGGTTTTCATATCAGACTGTGAGGGGCCAATATCAAAGAATGATAATGCTTTTGAGTTAACGGCGCATTTTGTTCCAGAAGGTGACAAGCTTTTCACGGTTATAAGCAAATATGACGATGTGCTTGCAGACGTTTTCAAAAGAGTTGGCTATAAAGCTGGCGACACCTTAAAACTAATTTTGCCATTCTTAAAGGCTTATGATGTTACAAACCAGAAAATGCAAGAGTTTTCAGCTAAAAGCCTAATCCTAATCGCAAACGTTAAAGAAACCATACAGCATGTAAAAGCCATAGCTCATGCTTTCATTGTAAGCACAAGCTATGAACATTACATAAGAGCTTTATGCAAAACCATAGATTTTCCATTTGAAAACGTTTACTGCACAAAACTTGACATTGACAAATATCACATACAAGAAAAAGAGAAAATCAAACTGCATAAGTTAGCCAAAGAAATTTCGCAGATGCAAGTCATCCAAATCCCTTCAAACGCAAAGAAAATTGAGGATTTTTCTGAGCGAGACCAAAAAGCGATTCGACGGTTGGATGAAATTTTCTGGAAGGAGATAGTTACCATGGAGATTGGACAAATTTTTTCTGAAGTTGACCCCGTCGGCGGCAGCGAAAAGGCAGAAGCCGTAAAAGACGCTGTTCGAAGAGTCGGTGCTTCTTTGGCTGATGTCATGTATGTTGGCGACAGCATAACGGATGTTGAAGCTTTCAAGCTTGTAAGGGAAAGTGGCGGATTAACTGTTTCATTTAATGGTAATCAATACGCTGTGAAAAACGCTGAAATCGCCGTTTTATCCGAAAACAGTATAGTAACCGCCATAGTTGTCGACGTTTTTTGCAGATTCGGGAAAAAACCAACCATACAGCTTGTTGAAAATTGGAGCAGTGAAACATTAAGGAAAAGCCCTATAAACGAAAAATTGCTTAAACGCTTTTTTGAGCTATATCCGAAAGAGTTGCCCAAAGTCAAATTGGTTACAAGTGAGAATATGGAAGCCTTAGCGATGGAAAGCATTGAATTTCGAAAAAAGGTTAGGGGTGAAGCTGTTGGAAGGCTTGGATAAAATAGAGGATACCTACGCTGAGGCTTTTGAAGGCGTTTACTGCCGAATAATAGTTACGGCTGACGATGAAGAAACATTGCGAAAAGCTGTTGAGGATGCTACAGCCACACCTTCCGTTGTTATTGGTAGGGTTGAAGGTGGAATAGAAAAGTGGTTGAGTGAAAAAGAAACTCCAGACAAGCGTAAAGGCGCAATAGTACAGTTTTGGGGTGCCGTAAACCCCCAAAAGTTATTTGCAGAATCCCTCAAAAAATTCGAAATAGAACTCTCCTATAGAATTCGCCAAGACATTCTCGTTAAGCCCTTCACCGCAGTTTTCGATGCGCTGCCAAATGCTGAAGGAAAAATTGACATGATGGAGCGTGTGGGACACTGCGGAGACGGTTATGAATGGACGGAAAAATGCCATGACCGTGAAGTAATAGTTGTGCCGATAATGGTTCCCGACTTCATAATTGAGCGCTATTTGGGTTATGCACGTGGCGTTATGGGCGCAAACTTTTGGGTTATGTGCCAAACAAAAGAAGCGCTTAGCAAGGCTGGCGAAAAAGCTTTGGCGTCTATACACGCCATAAACGGCGTCATTACACCCTTTGATGTTTGCTCTGCAGGTTCAAAACCAGAAACACGTTTTCCATGTATTGGACCGACAACAAACCATCCATACTGTCCATCACTAAAAAAGAAGTTAGGCAAAATGTCAAAAGTGCCAGAAGGTGTCAATTACATTCCAGAAATTGTGATTAACGGTGTTTCTTTAGAAACTGTGAAAGAGGCTATGCGTGCTGGCATAAAAGCGGTTCTAGACATTGACGGTGTAGTGATGGTTTCAGCTGGAAATTATGGCGGGAAACTTGGCGAATACAAAATTTATTTGCGTGAGTTGTTTTCATGAAACGTTTTGACGTCATAGGGTTTGGAGCATTAAACGTGGATAAACTTTTCACAGTGAATAAAATAGCATGTGCAGACGAAGAAAGCTTCATTATGGATTGTAAGGAGTTTTGCGGGGGCTCAGCAGCCAACACAATTGTTGGATTGGCTAGACTCGGCTGTAAAGTGGGCTTCATCGGAAAAGTTGCTGGCGACCGTGAAGGCAAAATGATAATTGAAGATTTCCAGCGGGAAGGCGTTGACACAAATGGCATAATTATGGTGGAAAAGGGCAGAAGCGGCGTTGTAATGGGTTTTGTTGATGAGAAGGGAGAAAGAGCCTTATATGTGGATGCAGGCGTGAACGATACAATAGAATTTGGCGAAGTAAAAGTGGAATACGCTTTTCAAACACGCTTTCTACATTTAACCTCTTTTGTCGGAGAAAAAACCTTTCAAACCCAGAAAAAACTTTTAAGCTTGCTTCCCGAAACGGTTAAGTTAAGCCTCGACCCCGGCGAATTATACGCAAGAAAAGGCTTAAAGCCTCTTGAACCAATAATAAAGCGAACTTACGTTTTGATGCCAAACCAACATGAGCTTAAACTTTTAACAGGTTCAGCCGACTATAAAAAGGGCGTTAAGGTTTTGCTTGAAAAAGGCGTGGAAATTGTTGCTGTGAAACTCGGCGGGAAAGGCTGTTATGTGTCAAATGGAAAAGAAAGTTACCACATAGAAGCTTTCAAAGTCGAAATTGTTGACACGACCGGAGCTGGCGATGCCTTCTGCGCTGGCTTCCTCTACGGTTTGTTAAAAGGTAAAAGCCTTTACGAATGTGGAAAAATCGGCAACTTCGTAGCTTCAAAATGCATAATGGCTATGGGCGCCAGAACGGGGCTTCCACGCCTCAAAGATTTAGAGCTTTTTCACTAAATATTCGATTAGGCTTTCGAAGATTAGTTTTCCATCTCCGTATTGTGGCATATGCTTTTGCCTTGTCCAGTCCGGCTGTTGCCACCAGTAGAAGGCTCTTTCTGGATGTGGCATCAAGCCAAACACCGTGCCTTCTGGATTGCATATTCCAGCTATGTCATGGAATGACCCGTTTGGGTTTGTTGGATAATGTCCTTCAGCGTATTCTCCGTTTTTGTTGCAGTAGCGCAGAACCAACTGGTCATTTTCATAAAGCTTATCCAAAAACTGCTTTTCTTTCTCTTTTGCGAATATGAATCTGCCCTCTGCGTGGGCAACCGGCAACCGCAGAACCTTTCCTTTTGGAACTTTCCATGTAAAAACGCATTTTCCGTTGTTTTCATGTTTGAGGTAAACCCATCTGCAGTTGTATCCAGGCGGAAAATTCGTTGCCAAGGCGGCTTCTGGATATGGGCTTATTCCTTCAAAGCTTGGAAGCAATCCCGCTTCAACAAGCACTTGGAAACCGTTACAAATGCCAAGTATGGGTTTTCCCGCTTCAACAAAGGCTTTTAATTCTTTATCCATTTTGGCTAGTATCCACTTAGCCCATATCGCCCCAGCCCGCACATAATCCCCATAGGAGAAGCCTCCCGGAAAAACTAGGCAATCATAATTCAAAAGGCTTCGCCTTTTAACCAACTCATTCACATGCGTGGTTTCGGCTTGCACGCCTAACTCTTTGAAGGCACGTTCGGTTTCTGCGTCGCAGTTTGTTCCGCCAACCCTTAAAATGCAAACCTTAACTTCTTCATGTTTCACCTTTAAACCCCGCTACTTAATGCGTGTTTCCAACTAGTTAACAAATCATTAAGTGAAGCATCTACGATAAGCTTGCCATTCAAACCGTAAATGCATAAGCATGGAGTTTTTGCAACCTTGCCTATTTCAGCGTAGGACAAGCCTTTCATTAAACCTTCAAATTCTTGTTTGGCTTTTGGCGAAACTTCCACTAGAAAGCGGCTGTTGGACTCTGAAAACAAAATGAAATCGTTGCGGTTCAAGTTTTTCCTCGGAACTTTATCCAAATACAGTTCCATTCCATATCCGCCGGCGAAAGCCATTTCAGCAGCAGCCACGCCTAAACCGCCCTCGGACAAATCGTGGCAAGCCTTAACCAGCCCCAAATCAATAGCCTTAGTAAGAGCTTTAAACGTCTTTTTGGCTTGGGTTGTCCGCACTTTAGGAACGGTTTTTCCAACAAAACCCTTAAGCCTATAATATCCCGAACCGCCCAATTCCTTGTAAGTCTGTCCAACAATGTAAATTGAATTGCCGGGCTCTTTAACGTCCGCTGACACTGTTAATCGTATGTCTGGGATTATGCCTACAGCCGTTATTAATAGGGTTGGCGTTACGGGTCCAAGCGGAGACTCGTTGTATAGGCTGTCTTTTCCAGAAATAAACGGTGTTTTGAAGGCTTTTGCAAATTTGTAACATGATTCGCAAGCTTTTACGAGACTGCCGAGTCTGTCGGGTTTTTCAGGGTTGCCCCATGTGAAATTGTCGAGTAGGGCTATCCTTCTTCCGCCGACGGCAACATTATTTCTTATGGCTTCGTCTATGGCGGAGGCAGCCATCCAATAAGCATCAATCTTTCCATAATTGGGGTTCATTCCACAGGAAATGGCTATTCCCATCCACGAGTCCGCCAACGGCTTAAGCACAGCCGCATCGTTTGGTCCAGCATTTTCCCCATGTAAAGGTTTAAGCACTGTGTTGCCCTTCACTTCATGATCGTAAGTGCGTATCACACTTTCTTTGCTTGCAATGTTCGGCGCTGACAAAAGCTGCATGAGCTTTTCCGTTAAGTTTTCTGGTTCTAGAAAAACTGGTTCTTCAAAGTTTACTGGTTTGTATTCGGCTATTCTCACGGTTTTTGGCGGTTCGAAAAGGAATGGAATATCCAATTCTGCAACTTTCTCGCCTTGATAATAAATCCTCAAAATTTTATCAGCAGTATACTTTCCAATGGCATTAGCCTCAACATCCTCATTTCTAAAAACTTCCAAAACTTTCTCAAGATTTTCATAAGGTACGGCTAAAAGCATTCTTTCTTGTGATTCGGAAATGTAGATTTCCCAAGGGGCTAGACCAGGATGCCTCAGCGGAACCCTCTCAAGCTCGACAATTGCGCCGCAACCAAACCTTTTCGCTGTTTCGCCGACGGCTGATGACAAGCCGCCGCCGCCCAAATCTGTTATTGCAGATGCAAGTTCAAAATCACGAATTTTGATTATGGCTCTCTTCAGCTTTTCCTCCTCAATTGGATTTGCAATTTGAACAGCTGGCCGCGAAACTTCTTCTGACTTTTCCGTTAATTCAGCAGATGCAAAAGTTACGCCGTGAATGCCATCGCGTCCTGTTTTTCCTCCAGCCAAAACAATAACATCGTCTGGTTTGGCGTTTCTCCTAAACTTTTCAAGCGGCAACAATCCAACGCATCCGCAATAGACAACAACATTTCCAACGTAGCTTTCATCAAAATATATGGCTCCGTTAACCGTTGGGATTCCCATGTTATTGCCATAACTTCCAATACCAGCCACAACGCCCATGTAAACATACTTCGGATGCTTCAAGCCAGGCGGAAGCTTTTCATAATCAAAATTTAATGGACCGAAACCCAAAACATCCATACACGCAATTGGGTCAGCCCAAACACCCAAAATATCCCTTATTACCCCGCCGACGCCTGTGGCTGCTCCTCCAAAAGGCTCCACAGCAGATGGATGATTATGAGTTTCAACTTTAACCGCTATGCTATAACCCTTGTCAAAGTGGATTATGCCAGCATTATCCTCAAAAATTGAAAAGCACCATTTAGGCTTAATTTCCATAGTAGCTTTCGCAATGTAAGTTTTGAAGAGGCTATCAATTTCCCGCCCATCCATAAGAATTTTGCCCTTGAAAGTTTTGTGAAAGCAATGTTCAGACCATGTTTGCCCTATGGTTTGCAGTTCAACATCCGTTGGGTTGCGCCTTTTCCGCCTAAAATAGGTTTGAACAGCCCGCATTTCCTCCAAGTTTAAGCCTATTCCAAGTTCACGGCTCACTTCCAAAAGTTGCTGGTTAGAGGCTGCGAGAACATTAACTTCAAAAAGCGGAAATGGGGTCTTTCTGCGGATGTAGAGGTTTTCAATCATTTTCTTCCTCAACCGTAATCACATAATCATCCTTTGTTGGGTTTGCCAAAAGCCTCTTACACATTTCGTCAGCCTTCGCTTTGACTTCTTCCCACGTTTCAGCCTCAAGAATTACGTTGTAAACTTTGCTGACATTTACCGCTTCAACTTTATAGCCAAGCTCTTTCAGTAAGTGCGTTGTGGTTTCACCTTCAGGGTCGCTGTGTCCAGGCTTCAACTTAACTTCAATTTTTAAGCGATACTTCATAGGCTAAGTTTAAACTTTAAGAGATTTAAACACTTTTATTTTGGCTTTCCACCAAATTATTTCAAAATAATTTTTCTATCTCTGTAAAGAATTTTTATTCCTCCAGAATCCGTCACGTAACCTATAGGTTCGGCTTGTACACAATTTTTCTCTAAAATGTCTATTGCCTTGTCCACATCAGCCTTGTCAACTATTAAGGCGAAACCCCATCCCATATTAAACGTTTTAAACATTTCCTCATCAGTTAATTTTCCACCCAATCCTAAAGCGGTTTTCTGAATCAACGTGAAAATTGGTTGCGGCTTGAAATTGTTAAATTCGAAGCCTATACCCTTCGAAAATTTCATCAACCTATCAAATTTTAGGTATGCATCACCAGTAATGTGCACTGCAGCTTTCACTTTAATTTCTTCTTCAACCTTAAGCAAAGGCTTCGCATATATCTTGGTAGGTTCAAGAACTTCGTAAACAACTTCTTTATCCAACTCTTCTGGAACATCATAAGGCTCAAATTTGCCACCCCACTTTTTGAAGAGAATTTTCCTCGCCAAGGAAATGCCGTTGCTGTGCAATCCAGAACTTCGCAGTCCAACCACAACATCGCTGGGCTTCAAGTTTCGTCCATAAATTATCTTTTCGCTGGCAACCTCGCCTACAGCTGCAACAACCATGTCAAAGCCTTTGCCTTCAACCAAACCCTTTATAACCTCAGCAACATCGCCGACCTCTCCGCTTGGCACGGAGCATCCAGCTTCAACAGCCCCTTTGGCTATGCCCTTCAGCAATTCCCCAATAAGCTTTGGGTCTGAAACTTGTGCGTGAATGTTATCCGCAACCGCCAAAGGTTTAGCTCCAGACCTAATAACATCGTTAACAGCCACAGCCACACCATCAACACCTATCGTATCATATTTTTCAGCTAACTGCGCAACAAGCACTTTGGTTCCTACGCCTTCAATAACCAAATCCAAATAGAGATTTTCGCCTACCGGAAAAATACATCCATAAGGAAGTTGGACAATCCCACCATAACAGCTAAACCCATAAGTTTCCTTCAAAATCTTCAAGGCTTTTTTAGCCTTAAACCTCAACTTTCGGTTAACGCCAGCATTAGCATAAGTGAATTTTCTCGGCAACATTACCCTTCTAATCTAGACATTGTTAAAGTTGCATAAATAACAATTTCGTTTTGAAATGTAAATCCTTCAAAGCGCCTTTATCCATCACCCAAAGAAAGAAACTGCTTAAACTCGGCGTGTTCTCTATACTCGTCTTGCAAATCATGTTGTAAGGAGCAACGCAGCACGCCTTTGCATTTTCGATGAGATAAATTCTTTGTGAACCATGCCAATTTGTTTATCACCCGCGGAAGTGCTCAGCAACATACCCCGAAGAATATTGTATTGCCTAAGAAAAGCAAGTCCACTCTCACTAACCCTAAATGAGATCCTGCTTCCTTTAACTTCCGCCTCTATAAAACCCATATTAATCAAAGACGGCAAATACCTTTTAAGCTGTTTATAGTTTATTTTCGTGCGTTTCATAATGGAATAAAAAGTAACACCACCATTTCTTGCAGCATCCAGTATTAAAGCCATAATTTCCATTCTACTCCTATATTTCCTATGCAAAGGCAAGCAAAATAAATTATGTCCATTGGTGTAATTTGCCATATACTCACCTAAATATTATTAGGCTTTGAGTAAATTTAGAGGTTTTTTCCATAGAATCTGTTGAAAAATTTAAGAAAAACAATAGCGAAAGCGAAGCGTTTTTATGTTATTTCAATAGTTTCAATTGACAAGGAGAAAAGTTGTCTCAACATAGGCTAACGCCAAACGAAATACAATTTCTACAAGAAGTGTTAACTGCAGACTATAAAAACAGCAACATACGCCTAAGAGAAGGCGAATATCAATTCAACCTCGCCAAAACAATAGCATCCTTCCACTTAGAATTATACTTTCCAAACGTCAAAGACATAACAAGGCGATTATATGGGGAGGAAAAAGCAAATGACATCCAATTCATCCGCATGATTCAAACAATCCTAAAAAAATTGGAGAAAAGCGATGTTGTCAAGATTCTGCCAAAAAAGAACCCTTGGGAACTGCAAAGATACGCACTTCTAAGCTTCAAATTTCAAGACAGCGACAAAAACCTCGTCACCTTCGCCACAGAAGAACAAATAAAACAAGCACAAAACCTTTTACGCTCCATAATAAACCAACAAGAAACACCTACGGCTAAAATCAGCGCCAAGACTAAAATTTCCATGCTAACACTCATAATAATCCTTTCATATATAACCATGCTATGGAACCTCATCCAACCCACTATCAACCCAATCCTTTTTATTCCAGCCATTTCAATAGCCATTGCATGCGCCATACTGTTAGGCAAAACCCTTTCTGGAGGCTAATGCTTAATAATTCTAATCAATTAACAAAAGAAAGGTGATAAAAATGAAAAAAGCTATTTTATCATTATCCCTAATCTTATGTTTGTCATTCCTATTATTCCTAAAAGATTACAAAACATCAGTGGAAGCAAATCCAACAACATTGACTGTTGATGATGACGGAACAACCGGCTTTCATAATATTCAAGAGGCTATTAACAATGCGAGTTCGGGAAACACCATTTTTGTGTGTAAAGGAACATACTATGAAAATCTCGTTATAAACAAGAGCATTTCACTTATTGGAGAAGAAAAGAAATCAACAATTATCAATGGCTCTGAAAATGGAAGTGTGATTTTCATAAAAGGAGTTAACAACGTAATTGTTGAAGGCTTTACCCTAATAAACAGCGGTGATAAATCTCCTTATGATAGCGGGATACGAATCGAAAACTCAAGTAACAGCACTATAAGCGACAACATAATCCAAAACAACTGTAATGGAATCAGCCTTTTCAACGCTGGTAAAATTGTAATTTGCGGCAATAACATTTCAGAAAATAATTACGGAATCAGCCTTTATTCATCTTTTAACAACTTAATTAAGCGTAACATTATTTCAGGCAACGAATATGGAATTGGTCTTTACTGGTCCCAAAGAAATATAGTTTCAGCTAACACCCTTTTTGATAACGTATATAGCGTTGGCATTGCTTTTTCAAGCGATAACATCATCTACCATAACAACTTCAATAAAGTGTCAAGTACTGAATCGACGAATATTTGGAGTTATGATGGCGAAGGAAATTACTGGAGCAACTATTCTGAACGGGACTTAAACGGAGATGGGATAGGCGATGTTCCTTACGTTATAGATGAGTCTGGCCAGATGGACAGTAACCCGCTCATGGGAATGTTTTCCGAATTTGACTTTGCCTATAAAGGAGAAGCATGTTGGGTTGCTATTATTTCTAATTCGACCATTTGTGATTTTCGTTTTCAAATTGGAGCGGAGACAGGGAATAAAATATTGCAATTTAAAGTTGAAGGTGGTGATGGCACGTTTGGCTTCTGTCGGGTTATGATTCCTAGGCAATTTATGGATTATCCATACGTTGTTTTAGTTGGTGGCTGGGATGTTACTCCAGCTTTTCTTGATGTTTCAAATGAGACGCATGGTTGTCTATACTTTACGTATCCACATGAAAATCAGACAGTCATGATAACCTCCTTCAAATTATATAGCGAATTGCTTGACAGCTACCAAAGACTGCAAGGATACCTCTACCAGTTAAACATTACCTATTATAATCTTGTTAACGCTTATGCGGAGTTGCAAGCGAATTTTTATTACCTTTTGGGTAATTATACCCAACTTCAAAATGCCTATCAAGAATTGAATTCTTCCCATCAAGTGCACCTGCTAGAATATTCTGAAAACATTGACAAAGTTCAGAACCTAACCTATGTTTTTGGGGCTTCAACGGCGATTTTAATAATAGCCATTGTTTACTTGTCCAAGCGTGCGCACGCTGGTGTAACATCGAAAAGGTTTGGAGAAAGCGAATAGAATAAAATAATGGATAAATTTTAATTGTCCAATTTTACAAAGTTTTAGTGTTTGCGGTCGTAGTCTAGTTTGGTTAGGACATCGGCCTCCCACGCCGACGACCCGGGTTCAAATCCCGGCGACCGCACCAAAACGGAAATTGGGTTTTAGGCTTCTTCGTAGAATTCCTCTGGTTTTGGCGGTGTTGGACTTAAGCCTCTGCGTTTGCGTATTTGGGCGATTATTTCCATTTGCATTGACTCTGGAATTGGAGCCCAACGGCTGAACTGTGTAGCCCAGAAGGCTCTTCCCTGGGTTGATGAGCGCAGTTCATCCGCCAACCCAAAGGATTCGGCAACTGGCATTTCAGCCTTGACAATTATCATGTCTTCTTCGTTTATCATATCCAAGATTTTTCCGCGGCGTTTCTGCACTATTGCGATTACGTTGCTTACGAATTGGTTTGGAACTTTACATTCGAAGCTTATGATGGGTTCTAAAAGTTTGGGTTCGCTGAGCAGAAAACTGCACCATATGGGACGCCAAGTCATCGGCAATATTTGCGCTGGACCCCTATGCACAGGGTCTTCGTGGATTAGAATGTCTTCCAAGTTAACTTTTAACCCGTATGCTGGTTCCTTTGCTAAAACTGATGTGTACACGGCTTCGCGGAAGCCTGATTTTACGTGGTCTATTATTTCTTCAACGTATTGTCTTCCTTTGATTCTGTTGACAAGTATGTTTGTGCCTTCGATGGCTATGACGTTACGTGCGTCCTCAGTTGACCAGCCGAACTGTTTCAAAATCTTTTGCCTTTCATCGCGTGTTTGCATTTCAGAAATTTTTCCCGTTCTTATTGCTTCGATAACTTCTTCGGGCAGCCTTTCCAATGTTACCCATAGCCGATTATGTTTGTTGGGACTTTTGCCCATTATTGCTGGTCCTTTGTAGTCGCAGCTTATTGTTTCGCGGTAAATTACTATTGGCTTGCTGATTTTCACTTTTAATCCTGCTTCTTGCATGCGGTAAGCGGTAACTTCCAAGTGCAGTTCGCCCATGCCGCTTAGGAGGTATTCTCCGCTTTCCTTATTTATTGTGAAGTGTAGGTTTGGGTCTTCTAAGGTTAGTTTGTGGATGACTTTGTCGAAAAGCGGCAAATCCTTTATGTCTTCTGGTTCAACGGCAACCGTAACAACAGGGTCAGAAACATATTTTAGTCCTTCAAAGGGTTTGGTTTCCACGCCTTCTTCCGCGATTGTTTCGCCAACGTGTATGGATGGTAATCCAGAAATTGCCGCTATGTTTCCAGCTGGAACTTTATCCACTATTACTCTGTCCGCTGCCATGCTCATGTAAACTTGCTGAATTGCTCCCTTCTGACGACTGGTTACGAGGCTGACGACTTTTCCTTTTTCCACGGTGCCGCTGAAAACCCGCCCAATGGCGACAACTCCACTATGAGGGTCAACTTCAATTGTTGTTACACACATTAAAAGCGGCCCGTTAGGGTCAACTTTCGCCATGCTTTTCCCCACAGTGCTTGAGGGTTCTCCAGGCCATATTTGGCTTTGCCTGTATGGTTGCGCCTCTAATGGGTTGGGTAAGTGTTCGCAGAACATGTCCAATATTGGCTCATATAAGGGCGCTTTCTTACTTAAAGCGTCAACTTTTCTTGCGATGTCTTCGGGTTCTCCTGAATATGCGTCTATAATTTCTTGGAATGTTATGCCTTTCGCTTTCATGTGAGGTAGGTTTAATCCCCATTTGTGGAGGGCTGAACCGAAGGCTACACGTCCATCCTCAACCTTAACTTGCCAATCTTTTTTGTGTTCTGGGGGCGCATGTTTCTCTATGAGGGTGTTTATCCGCACAATAATTTTTGCGAATTTTCGCTGAATTTCTTCTGGAGTTAGTTTTATCTCTTTTATAAGCCTGTCAACCTTGTTAATATAGAGAATTGGCTTAACTCTTTCGCGAAGGGCTTGCATCAAAACGGTTTCAGTCTGAGTCATGGGGCCTTCCACAGCGTCAACAACCACTAATGCGCCGTCCACGGCGCGTAAGCTTCGGGTTACTGCGCCGCTGAAGTCTATGTGTCCAGGCGTATCGATCAAGTTGATAAGGTGTTCTCTTTCCTTGTAAGTGTGGACCATGCTTATGTTTGAGGCGAAAACCGTCATCTGCCTCTTTTGTTCCAACTCCCAACTGTCAAGGTAAAGCTGTTGACCAGCCCTTTGCTCGCTTATGATGCCCGCAGCCGCTAATAGACTATCTGAAAGTGTGGTTTTTCCATGGTCTACGTGGGCTATTATGCTTGTGTTCCTAATAACCTCTGGATTATTCATCAGTTTAACTATGTCTTCAATTTGCCTGTAACGTCCCATAACCTAAACCTTCCGTAAAGCATGTGTTATTAATTGATGTTTGAAACATGGATTTCGCTCTCTAAAGATAGACTACATGGATGAGAAAACCGTAACCTATTAACTTTTTGTAGTTTTATTCCATTAATGCAATCATTTTTTCTGCGGTTTCTTTATCGATGTAAAAGCCTCCTCTTGGCAGTCTATTAACGCCCAAAAGCATGAGTATGTTGTTGAGCGGTATTGGGTTTGAGGCTTCATGTAAATTTTTGAATCTTATAAATGAGACTATTGGCTTGTCATTGACAAACGTGAAGTATTGCTCTTCAGAGTTTAAAACGGATTCGTTGCCGTATTCCCGCCATAACTCTTCGGGTTTTCCAACTTTGCGTTCAATGAATTCGGCGTAGCCGGCAATTTCGCCGATTGGTTTTGAAACGTAAAAAATGAGTAGCGAAGCGTTTTTTGGAGGCGCCCGCATTCCCCCTACATAAGCTTGCACTTGTTTTCCTTTGCGGTGTAACCAGCAGAATTCCCGCCACCATTTATCTTTAATCATTATTACGAAAGCGTATCTTTCTTTCATTAAAACCACGTTAATATGCTGAAAGCCGAATATTTTTAAAACTTTTTATTTTTGATAGGGTGTTTATTCGGTTAGCGATGTCTGGCAGAGAATTTTTTGTGAAACGTTATAGAATGCTCGGCTGGGAATATGAGGATGTCACGCCTAAACAGGCTATTAGGATAAATTCCATAAACGCCAAAGAAACAAATGTTGTGGAGCGACTGCAGTCGTTGGGGGTAAAGCTTGAAAAGATTCCATTTCTAAAAGGCGGTTATTGGATTCTTCATTCAGAATTTTCCGTTGGAGCCACCGCTGAATACCTTTTAGGTTATTATTCAATTCAGGAAGCTGCCGCTCAAATCCCAGCAACCTTATTCACGGATTTAAGGGGCAAAATGGTTTTGGATGCATGTGCTGCTCCCGGAGGAAAAACTGTTCAGTTGGCGGATTTAATGGTGAACACAGGCGTTATAGTGGCTTTGGATGTTAAACTGCAGAGGTTAAGGGCTTTGGCAAATCATTTGGAAAGGTGCCGTGTCAAAAACGCCATAGTTTATAATTTGGATGCGCGGAAAGCTTCGCTGTTAGGCGTAAAATTTGATTGTGTGCTTTTGGATGTTCCATGCTCTGGAAATTTTTCAACGGACAAGGAATGGTTTAACCACCGAACAATTGGGGATGTGAGGCGAAACGCCAAACTTCAAAGGGAAATTTTGGCTGAAGCGGTCAAAGTTTTAGCGGACAACGGCGAAATAGTTTATGCCACATGTTCACTAGAGCCTGAAGAAAACGAACTAAACATTGATTGGGCTATAAAAAACTTGAACTTGCAAGTTGAAGAAATAAACTGCTATAGCGAAAAAGCTCCAACAGAAATTTTTGGAAAAAAGCTTGACAGTTCAGTGGCGAAGTGCCGAAGAATTTGGCCTGGAAAAACCCAAGGGTTTTTTGTTTGTAAACTTAAAAAGAAGGAACAACCGTGAAGGTGATAAAAGATTTTGTAAGTTGGTTCGGCGCAAAAATAAGCCTAAACGAGAACTTCATAGCGAAGCGGAAAGGCAGATATTTTCTCTTAAACGAGGAATTGAAAAAATTTGTTAGGGAAAACTTCTTTTATGCTGGAGTTTATCTTGGAAAGGTTAAAGGCGGAAAATTCTTTCCAAGCTTTAATTTGTTAAGGATGATTGCTGAAAAAGGGGCTAATAAAATAGTTGTTGATGAAAAAACAGCGTGGCTCTTCATTTGTGGAAGGGACATTTTCAAGCAAGGAATAATCCAAGTTTTTGGTTCTAAAAAGAGGGGCGATTATACACTAATCCTAAATAGGCATGGTGAGTGTTTGGGCTTTGGAAAAATACTGCACAACTTAGATGAGGCGGAAGGGGTTGTGGTGAAAAACATTGTGGATATAGGTGACTTCCTTAGAAGAGAAAAACCATATGCTCAGCCTTCAGCGGAAAGCTTTCGTTAACCTTTAATTGTTTCTATGATGTTTTCGATTTTCACGGTTTTTTGTTCCCTTTTCACTAGGTTTCGAATGGCAACAGCTCCCTCTTTTAACTCTTTTTCTCCAACTATTACTGCATAACCCATTTTTCGTCTATCAGCGTCTTCTAAAGCCTTTGTTACTTTTCGTCTCATAACCTCAACCTCTGCTGGGATGTTTGCTTCTCTAAGCATCTGCGAAATTTCTAATGCCTTCCCAACAAGTTTCTCATCGGTTGGAATCACCACAACCTTCGTTTTTTTCTCAATCTCCAATGGAATTTTCTGCGTTTGCACTGCCAACATTGTTCTATCTATTCCGTGGGCTACTCCAACAGCGGGTGTGGGTTCTCCTCCGAAAAGCTCAATGAGTTTGTCGTATCTTCCTCCGCCGCCCAATGCTATATCCAACTGTGGCACGGTAACTTCAAAAATTATTCCTGTGTAATATTCAAGTCCTCTTGCAAAGCCAGCCTCAACCATCATGTTAATTTCGCTTTCACCTTCGGAAACAAGTTTTAGGATTTCGTTTAGGTTTTCTGTTGCAGCTAAAGCCTTTCCATAATCTTCAACGCAGTCCCTAATTTTTCTGACAGTTTCGAAAACATCAGCGCCCCTAATTGTCACAAGTTTTTGGAGGGTTCTTATGCATTTTTCCGATGCGCCAGAGTCTTTAACAAGCTTTAAGGCGTCATCATAGTTTTTCTTGTCCATTAATTGCATAACAGCGTTTTGTTTTTCCTCTGTCAGTTTTTCCTCTTCCATTATGCCTCTTAAAACGCCCACATGCCCAACCTTGAACGTACAGTTTTTTAAACCAACACTTTTCATTAAGCTGTTGGTTAACATTATTATTTCGGCGTCTGCTTCAGGTTTGGCTGAGCCCATCAGTTCATAGTTTGACTGCCAAAACTCTCTGTAACGTCCCCGTTGCGGTTCGTCGTAACGGTAAACGCTTCCTATGGAAAACAGCCTTAAAGGTTTAGGCTCGTTTTTTAGGCTGGTTGTGACAAGTCTGGCAACAGAAGCCGTAAACTCTGGTCTTAAGGCAACTGTGCGGTCGCCTAAATCCTTAAACACAAACATTCTTGAACGTATTTCCTCGCCTGTTTTTGCCGCTAAAAGGTCATAGGATTCTACAATTGGCGTTATAATTTCCCTGTAGCCATAAAGTTCAGCTATTCTCCGCGCTTTGGCTTGGATATAATTCATTATTCTTGTTTCTTCTGGTAGGAAATCCCGCATTCCCCGAACGGTTTTAAACAGTGGCATAGGCGAATTGCTCCTGTTATTTTAGGGTTAATTGTGAAATTGAATAGTAAACTATTTCTCCTCTGCGGTTCACAACCGCCAAAATCAACTCTTTTTTGAGGCTTTGACACTGCAACATGACACGTGTTAAATCTTCAAGCGAAATTGGCTTTCCCTCTTGAATGCTTAAAACTAGGTATTTGGCTGTGTCCTTGCCGTATTCTCCTCTTTCATAAACTCGGAAGTCGACGCCTAAACCGAAACCTTCTCGAACCACGTAGCCGCGACTTCTCAAATCACGATAGGTTAAATATTCAATCCAAGCATTTTCATTAACGCTTTCATAACTTTGCAAAATTTCTCGGAATTCCATTTTTCTTCCTTTTTCGTCTTCAACCTCCAACATGCCCTTGTCCATGAGGTAAAGCGCTTCATAAAAGGTTAGGAGGAGTTCGCCATTTTCCTTTACGCCATACCCCTTTGAGGTTATACCCTTCAAATTTTGGTTTTTAGAAATTTTTACGCCTTTTTCTGTAATTAAGCCTTTAACCATGAATTCTGCGCTTTCAGAGGATTTTTCTTTATTTTTCTCCATAAACTATCAACTAATAAAGGCTTAGGTTTTGGCTTTAAACTTATCAAAATCTTTCTTATATATGATGCCTCTTTCGCAGATTACGGCTGTCACATAGTTTAGGGGGGTTATGTCAAAGGCTGGGTTGAACACGTCTATTCCTTCTGTGGCAATTCGCA
This sequence comes from Bathyarchaeia archaeon, assembly GCA_038848525.1. GTDB lineage: Archaea > Thermoproteota > Bathyarchaeia > Bathyarchaeales > Bathycorpusculaceae > JAWCNN01. The sequence goes on from JAWCNN010000001.1 coordinate 146,668, forward strand.
TGTTCTCTATAAACGTGACTTCTTCTGGTTTTCTTTCTTCGATGGTTATGTCCGCCGTTGTGTGGGATAAGTCAAAGGTGGATTTTGGAGCCGCCACGTAGAAGGGTATGCCGTGTGTTTTGGCTAAAACCGCTATGCCATACGTTCCAATCTTGTTGATAACCGCATCCTGAACTATTCTGTCAGCGCCAACCACAACCTTGCTGATTAACCGTTTATACATGACATAGCCAACCATGTTATCCGTAACTAAAGTGACTGGTATACCGTCCCTTTTAAGCTCGTAAGTTGTCAATTTTGCCCCTTGCAGTTTCGGACGGGTTTCAGTTGCGAACACCCTAATCTTTTTGCCTTGCTCCCACGCAGCCCTTATAACGCCGAGAGCCGTGCCATACTCCACGGTTGCCAAAGCACCAGCATTACAATGCGTTAAAATGGTATCTCCATCGTGGATAAGCTCAGCACCATATTTTCCAATTAAACGGTTTGCTGCACAATCTTCATCAGCTATTTTTTGGGCTTCTTTCACAACAAAATCCGCTAAAGCCTCGGCATTTCCACGAAAATCATGTACTTTGCTTAAGATTCTATCTACAGCCCAAAAAAGGTTGACGCCTGTTGGCCTCGTGCTTTTTAATGTTTTTGCTGCTTTTTCCAACTCGCTTAGCAATCCCTCTTTGCTTTTGCCCTTCGAGTTATGGGCTGTTAAAGCCAATGCAAAGGCTGCTGCAGCGCCTAGGAGGGGTGCACCTCTTATTTTCATGGTTTTTATGGCTTCAGCCACTTCTTCGCAGTTTCGCATTTCAAGAATTACGGTTTCGTTTGGAAGTTTTGTCTGGTCTATGGTTGTTACGACTCCGCTTTGCCACTCAATCGTCCGCCTTTTCATAGTCGACAAACTCCGCAAATCGTTTATGTTGCAAGTAATATAAATCTGCATGGATGTGTAATGAAGAGAGAAAGCCTGAAATTTCTTGTTGAAAGTTTCGGGCGGAGATACTCTGAAATTTTAGGCATAAACCTCTCAAGCGGAGAGGAAACGGAAATTTTCAAGTGGTTTTTGGCTTCCGTATTGTTTGGCGCTCCCATAAATGAAACTTCGGTTATCAAAACCTACAAGTTTTTTCAGAAATATGATGTTTTAACGCCTAAGCGAATCCTCCAAACTGGATGGAATGGGCTGGTTAAAATTTTGGATGAGGGGGGCTATACACGCTATGACTTCAAAACAGCAGACAAACTTTTGGAAGTTATGAAAAACCTCACCCAAAAATACAACGGAAGTTTGGCTTTTCTCCATGATAGTGCTTATGACACGCATGATTTGGAGAAGCAGTTGAGGGATTTGGGAAAAGGCGTAGGCGAAGTAACAGCAAAAATTTTTCTTAGGGAACTGCGTGGCATGTGGAGTAAAGCCGAACCAGAACCGACAGCGCTGGTTGTGGTTGCCGCTGAAAATCTTGGAATAATCAAGAAAAAACATGGAAAAGCCTTAGAGCAACTGAGAGCTTTCTGGCATAAAAACGAGGTTGAGGGCAAATCATTCGTTAATTTAGAAACAGCACTGTTAAGGCTTGGCAAAGACTTTTGTAGGAAGAGTAAATGTGCTGTTTGTCCAGTTAAATGTGAGTGCTTGGCTCCAAAGGCGTCTTAACATAGGTTATTACTTCTACTGGGCATTCGCTTGGAAGCTTAAGCTTTTTCTTCCATTCCTCCCCAACAGCTATAAGCGAGAAAAACCCTGAAATTTCCGCTTTGACTTTCCGAACAAGCTCCACCAACGCCGTTTGGGTTTCCCCAGTCTTTATCATGTCATCCACAATTAATACGCTGTCACGTTTTTTGATAGCGTCTTTTGGAATGTAAAGCGTCATGGTTACGCCTGAATCCCTAAGCACGTATGTTTCTTCCAAAAAAGCTTTGACACCAACCTCCTTGTTTCTCTTTGCTATTATGAGGTTGACGCCTAAAGCGCTTGCAACCATTGTCGCCAATGGTATGCCGTCCACAGCTGCAGTTAAAACTTTTGTTACACGTTTTCCAGCAAAAATTGCGAGCGCGTGGTTGGCTGCTTGTTGTAGAATGTTAAAATCGCCTATAATATCCGTGTTGTCAAAATATCCATACTCATCAAACTTTATTCTGCTGCGAAGCTCCACCTCTAAACCAACAATTTTCGTTAAAACTTTCCAAAGCTGCCTCGCCCTCGCAGTGTTCGGTAAAACATGCCCTTTCGCGTATCTGCTTAAAACGGTTACTGGCAAACCCGTTTTTGAGGATAATTCACGGTAAGTAATGTTGCGTTTATACTTGGCTGTTTTAAGAAGCTCAACAGTCATTAAACGAAACTTTAACTCGTCTACGTGTGTGCTCATCATATTCCCCCCTTATACACTGACAAGTCAATCACTAAGGTGTTTACAATTTATTATTGCCTTGCTAATTTAAAATTTCCGTTCGCAAATCGAAACAAAAATCTTGTAGTCTAAAATTTTATATAGTGTGCCATTATGGAAGTATGGGAAAACTTGCACAGGCTAGGCGGATAAGAGCATGAAAATTATAGAAATGATAGACGTAAGTAAGGAATACCCGCAAACCAGAGGTTCGATAAACGTTCTCGAAAATATAAACTTATCAATAGAGAAAGGCGATTTCGTGGCTTTGATGGGACCATCCGGCTCGGGTAAAACGACGCTTCTCAACATTATTGGCTTCTTATTAAAGCCCTCGTATGGAAAATACCTTTTTGAAGGTAAAGATTACAGCAGCGCCTCGGAGGAGGTTCTGAACGAAAATAGGAAGAGAATAGGTTTTGTCTTTCAGTTTTTTCATTTGTTGCCGATGTTGAATGTCAAGAAAAATGTGGAGTTATCAGCGGTTATTGCTGGAATGAAAAAATCTGAAAGAGAGAGAAAAGCTGTGGAATTAATTGAGTATGTAGGGCTTGGAAAAAGAGCGGAGGACAAGGTTGTAAACCTTAGTAGAGGTGAAATGCAGAGAGTAGCAATAGCAAGAGCTCTCATTAATGAGCCTTCGCTTATTTTGGCTGATGAGCCTACAGCTAGCGTTGATTCTGAAAACAGGGAAAACATTATGGACTTATTTGAGAGGGTTAACAAAGAAGGGGGCACCACCATAGTTCTGGCTACTCATGATGAGTATGTAGCAAATAAATGTAAAGAAATTTTCTATTTGAGAAATGGACGTTTAGCATATAAAAGGTGAACGAAGTGAAAGTTAATGAATTGTTTTCGTTGGCTATTGCTTCAATAAAATGGAGGAAGGGAAGAAGCCTAATAGCAACTATAGGCGTCGCCATTGCTGTGGCTGCAACATTAACTATTCCTGGTATAATGGACTCCGCAATGAATGACTGGAATAGAGTTATAAGCTACTATTTCCCAAACCCAAACATGTTTTCAGTAACTTTGTGCATGCGCGTTGGAAGCGGAATGGGCGGAGGATGGAGCACTTACATGCTTCCCATATTTACAAAGGAAGACATTAACGCAATAAGCAATTTGGAAGGTGTTGAAAAGGTTTATCCTGAAGTGTACGGTGGAGGCTCGTTTAAACGCGATGGCCATTCTATAGTGACTCCAGTATGGCTTGAAATACTGCCGAAAGAAGCCATTGAAATACTTGTTCCAAGCGATAGATTGCTGAACGGTGTGATCAGAGAGGACGCCGCCATATTCGAGTATGACGCCGCACTAAAAATTTTCAATTCTACAGGTATCGTTGGAAAAAACTTTACATTTCCCGTGCAACAAGGCGAATTAACTGTTCAAGTTGGTGGCGTCCTGAAAAGGGTTAAGCCTCCAGCTGTAGGCGGCATGGGCGACATAAACTCGCATGTGTATGTTCCGTCGGAGCTTATCCCCGACTATGAGCAAGTGCAGAAATATGGATACATTCGGATTATAGCAAGTAACAACCCAGAGGAAGTAAAAGATAAAGTTGTATCCTTGTTGAAGGATAGGTTGGAGGAGAGAAACGTGGATTTGATGGGTTTGGATGTCTGGGCTTTAACGGAAAAAGATGAAATGGAAATGCTGAAGGCATCCATGAGTGGCTTTGAGAATATCGCTTATGTTATAGCTGGGTTTTCACTTTTTGTGGGTATGGTTGTCATAGGTGTTGTTGCCTTGTCGGTTGCTTATGAATAACTTTATGGGATAACCGTTATGAGGGTTATGGGTGCAAGTAGGAAAGAGACTTTTCTATACATTTTATTTATCGCTGTTGGGATAGGCTTAATCGGGATTGTGATAGGGATAGCCTTTTCGCTTGTCGCAGTTTTTGGATTGGTCACCGCCTTTGAACTTGGCGCTTACGTTTTACCACCGCTGAATAGAATATTAACTGCCACGATGGCAAGTCTAGCCATCTCGACCTTTGCTGGTATTTATCCAGCTTACAGAATTTCACGCTTAGAACCAGCTACCGTGCTAAGCAGAGCCGAGTAAAAAGTTGTCAAAATGCTTTCTGCGGCATGCCAAACGAAGATATTCCTTTTGGAATAAAATTGTCCACAAAAAATTTATTTTGGAATAGCTTTTCTCTCTTAAACCATTAAAGGAGGTGTTTAAACTCAAACGCACAATTGACGAAGTAAACGAGAAGATAAAGCGTGAAGACGTTCAAGTCGTAACGGTTGAGGAAATGAAAAAGCTTGTTGAGAGCAGCGGACTGGAAGTTGCCTATAAGGAAATTGATGTTGTCACAACTGGAACTTTTGGGGCTATGTGTTCTTCGGGCGCCGTAATTAACATTGGACACGCTGACCCGCCTATAAAAATTCATAGGGCGTGGATTAATGATGTTGAGGTTTCCCATCCAGGCGCAGCCGTAGACCTTTACATAGGCGCTTCGCAGATGTCTGAAACAAAGCCTTTCGAGTACGGCGGCGGACACGTAATAGAGGATTTGATTAGAGGCAAAGAAGTGGAGCTTCGAGCCACAGCCTATGGGACGGATTGTTATCCACGGACTAGGCTGGAAACAACCTTAACTAAGGAAGACTTGAACCAGTTTATTCTCCTAAACTTTCGCAATTGTTATCAACGTTATGTTTGCGCCACAAACAGCAGCGACCGAATCCTCTACACCTACATGGGTAAACTTTTGCCACGCTTCGGAAACGCCACGTACTCGGGGGCTGGAGCCTTAAACCCGTTGATGAACGACACGGACTATGAAACCATAGGAGTTGGAACACGAATTTTCCTCGGGGGAGCGCAGGGCTATGTTATAGGCGAAGGCACACAGCATGACCCAGCAAACCGTTTCGGCACGCTCATGGTTCGAGGAGACTGCAAACAAATGACGCCCGAATTCATTCAAGGAGCAGCCTACACAAAGTATGGAACAACCCTTTATGTGGGCATAGGCATACCAATTCCGCTTTTGAATGAGGGCTTAGCCAAAAAAGTGGCAGTCCGCGACGAAGAAATATTTACGGATATAGTTGATTATGGAGTGCCACGCAGAAACCGTCCAAAACTTGGAATGGTTAGCTATAAAGAGTTGAAGTCTGGCAAAGTAGTCATTAACGACAAAACTGTTAAGGTAAGTTCGCTTTCAAGCCTTAAAAAAGCTAGGAAAATCGCTGAAACATTAAAGAGGCAAATAGCCAACGGGCTCTTTTATTTGTCGGCGCCTGTTGAAAGGCTTCCCTTAAACGTGTCCTTTAAACCCGTGAAACAAACCAGAGACCTAATCTATGTTGAAGCGCTTATGCATCCAGCTGTCACATGCAGAGAAAATGATGAAATCGAAAATGTCGCCAAGAAAATTATAACGCATTCCGTCAACCACATAGTGGTAGTTGACGATAATGGAAAGCTTAAGGGCATAGTGACTTCGTGGGACATTACTAAGGCTGTGGCTAACGGCGTGAAAAGGCTTGAAGACATAGTCGTTAGAAAGGTTGTGACGACAAGTCCAGGCGAGTTGGTTGAGGTGGCTTCGAGAAAAATGACCGGGCATAACATTTCCGCTTTGCCCGTAATCGACCGTAGCAAGAAAGTTTTGGGCATAATCACTTCGGAAGACATAACCAGAATTGTGGGAGGGAGCAAATAGGCATGGTTAGGGTTTTACTTAAATTTCCAGAGAAAATAGCCGACAAGCCCATAACCGCACAGGTGATTATGGAACAGAAAGTATCCATAAACATTTTGGCTGCACATGTTAACCAGCAGGGCGGAGAAATGCTTGTTGAAATTCCTTCAGCCGAAGCTGAAAAAGTTATAGAAGAATTTCGCAGAAGAGGCGTGATAATTGAACCGCATAGACCAATAAAAATTGACAGTGAAGAATGCATCGAATGTGGCGCGTGTTATTCGCTTTGTCCAGTTAACGCCATAACCTTCAAAGAGGATTATTCCATAAACTTCAACCAAGAAAAATGTTTAGGAAGCGCTTGCCGATTATGCGTGGACGCTTGCCCCGCAAGAGCCATAAAAGTTGTGGAGTACGCTGAGGCAAGGAACACTGAAGGCGGTAAACCGTGAACAGCCAAAGGCTGTTTAAGGAAACTTTCGAGTTTGGAGAGACACGCGGCATAATCATGACAGACAACAAAAACGCCGTAGCCGTGGCAAAAAATTCCCTAAAAGAAAACAAAAGAAAACTTGAGGAATACATCCGCAAAAACTCAAAGTTTCTTTACTCGCTTAAGCCAGTTCAAGTGGGCGATGACAGCCCTATAGTGGTGAAACTCATGGCTGAAGCATCAGAAAAAGCCGATGTTGGTCCAATGGCTGCTGTCGCTGGAGTTTTAGCCGATTTGGCTGTGGAAGCCATGCTTACCAAAGGCGCACACACAGCCCTAGTTGAAAATGGCGGCGAAGTTTCCGCAGTTTCTGACAAACCCATAAACATTGCGCTTTCAGCGGGAAGCCATCCATTATCGAAGAAAGTGGGCTTCAAACTTGAAAGTTTTCCCGTGGGCGTTGCTACAAGCTCAGGAGTTTATAGCCACGCCTTAAGTTTCGGAGAAGCTGAAACCGTAACGGTTTTCGCAGAAAAAGCTGGGTTAGCTGACGCCGCAGCCACAGCCATTGGAAACCTTGTTATAGGAGATAATCCACAAAAAGCTGTTGAAAACGGAATTGGAAAGGCATTATCTATAAAAGGTGTTAATGGCGTTCTCATAATCTATAAAGAAACTGTTGGAATGGCGGGGCAAATTCCCAAAATTGTTAAGATAGTCTAAAAGGCTTTGCGGTGTTGTTGTTATTTTTCCCCATAAAACAACAACATTTAAGCGGTTTAAATATCGTCTGGATAAATGAGAAAACGACAACGACATTTGAAGATAAATTTATATAATCCCTTGTGGGTATGACAAAGTTCACGCTGTTCGGAGGGGGAAACGTGAAAATTAAAATTGGCTTGTTGTTTATGTTTACCTTAGCATTGCTTTTCACGTTGTCAGCGAATGTCAAAGCTGAAAATTTAAGTGGCAACCCAACCAATGTTCAAGTTGGCGTTTGGCTTGTTAATGTGGAAAAAGTGGATTTGGCTGCAAACAGTTACCGCCTAGACTTTTACTTGTGGTTTAGGTTTAACAGTTCAGAAATAAGCCTAAACGAAATAAGGGCTTTTGAGTTCGTCAACGGCGCCCCAGCTTCGCAAAGCGAGGTTTACGCAAATGAAACAGAGGGCTACCTAGAATATCGCATTCGAGGAGATTTCCTGAAAACTTTTGATTTTTCCCGTTACCCGTTTGAAACCCACAAATTAACGGTGGAGTTAGAACACAAAAAGCTTAATGCTTCCTATCTGGTTTTTGAGGAAGACACTATAACGCCGTCGGGAGTTGACGAAAGCGCAAACGTGGCTGGCTGGGAACTCGGAGACTTCACCGTGGAAACAGCCACACACGCCTACAGCGGCGGAGAAGAATACTCCAGACCCATTTTCAGCATAAACCTAAAGCGACCCATAATTTCAGCGTTTATCAAAAGCATTCTACCCATAAGCGCCATAACCACCATTTCGCTGCTTGCCTTTTTCATCTCTCCACAAAACTTCGCCCAACGCATAGGCTTAGGCGTAACAACGCTCATGTCAGCAACAGCCTTTCACCTTTCGCTTCTCAGCGGCATACCCCCAACAGGCTACTTAACATTGGCAGACAGAATGATGCTTTCCATATACATAATCTTCCTCTACAACCTTTCAGCTTCAGTTTACATTATGAAACTTGTAGACGCCAAAAAACAAGAGGAAGCCCAAAAATTCAACAAAAAAGCGCTAAGAGTTTTGGCAATCCTAATAATTGCACTAGCCATAATACAAATAATCATTTAAAATCTAAAGCCTTTCCTCAACGAATTCTTGGGCTTTCTCCAAAAATTCTTCTGCGTTTTTTACAAGCACTTGCACCTCTTTTTCCCCAAATATCACACCTATCTCGTAATCACTGCTTTCCCTCATTTCAAAAGCCCTTCTGAAATGCTCTGCAAATTTTTTGTCCAGCAAATTTGTTTTTATCATCCTCAACCCAAACTCTGATATTAAGCCTGAATGCGTTTTTGCGTCAAATCCCAAAACGTTAAGCATGGCTTTAGCAGCGTGAAAAAAGGAGTAATATGCCCTGTTTACAGCATCCTCTAACATGCCCCTTTCAAGAAGGAGCTTAGCCGCCATAAGCCTTCTTTTCGCCATGTCAAGCTCTTCCTTTATTCGGAGTTTAACGTTTTCCTCCATTATAAACAACAATCCCCCTTCTTAACTCGTTTATAAAAGGGCTTTCTCCTTTATCAAACTCCTCTTCATCAACAAACTTAAGCGAAACAACCTTTCCATACTCCACAAGCACTTTATCAGCAATAGAAGAGGCTAAACTCATCAAACCTTTATCCCCTGTTATTATCGCCAAGTCAACATCAGAATCCAACCTATAATCGCCTCTCGCCAAAGAACCAAACAATATAACCTTTGCACGCCTGCCAACAGGCTCAAACTCCCTTAATATATCCCTATGAAACTTTAACATTTAAGGCGCCTACCCCTATAATCTCAAAAGGCATAAACCTTATTAAAATTTACATTCGCCGGAAACAGTAAACGCTTATGGCGGGTCCGAGTAGATTCAAATCCTACGTTTAAATTCCCATGTTAAACTAGTTCTTATCTAAGGAAGAAGCAAATTTAATATTGGTCCCCTTAACAATTTTTGGTGATAAAGTAGTGCGAGCTTATGATAACCAGTTCCGAGTTGGATGACCTTTTGAAAATTGTTATGGAAAGGCTTGAAAACAAGAAAGGGAACTTGCCCAAGAAGGGAGTAGCCACTTGGGATGTGAGAGCAAGAGAGTTATTCTATCGGACGATGAATGAGATTCCTAGAGAAAAATACAAAATAAAGAATATTTTCGTGGAGGGACAGAACCCGTTTCCCGGCGATAAAGGCAAGATTTTCAACTCAAAACTGTACCCTGATGCGATTATAGAATTTGAGGACGGGCAGAGGATAGCAATTGAACTTGACAATGGAGACCACGGTAGTAGGATAAAGAATGCTCTGGCTAAAGCTGGTATGCTGAAATTGGTAGGTGGCTTCCATAAAGTCGTTGTATTTTTCTTTACGTATGGAGCTTTAGAGGGATTCAAGCCTACTCAAGAGAAGGAGCAAAAAGTACTAGAATTTTATCAAGAAAACTTTTCTACGTGGCTTTTTCTCGTTTAAGCATGCCTAATTGGCGGGTCCGCTGGGATTTGAACCCAGGATCTCCGGCTTAGAAGGCCGACGCGCTTTTTGTCTTTTATGTGTCCAAGCTGCGCCACGGACCCACTCAAAACTTTCATTGTGAAATTGTTGAATATAGTTTTATCTATTCTATGTATATTGCTGGGCGGTATGGCTTGGCTAGTTGCGCTCTTTTTTTGGGGTCGTAAATTTCTGGTTCTGTTTCGCTGTAGCAGTGAACTTCAGCGTTGAGTTCTTGTTTTAGGAATTCTGTTGCTTCTTGGATTATTTGTTTCTCATTTAACATCCCAGCTTGTATGATTTTTTGTTTTTTCTCGTTTGGCATGCGGTTAATTTCGTCCAAAATTTTGCCGACGAATCCCGCCACATCTTTAGCCTTTATTTTTAGTTCCGGGTCTTTCAATAAGTCGCTCATTAAATCTTTTTGCACCAGCTTTTCTGAAAGGGATTTTTCCAAGGCGTTCAAGTAGATTTTCCATTTCCATGGAGCCGCCGCATAATAGAAAATTTTTTTGGGTGTTACGTTTGTTGCTTTAACAATGTTTTGGGTGTCTTCCAGCAAATTCATGATTAGGGCTTCGCTTTCCTCAGCGTTAACGTTCACTTTTGATTCGTCTGGTGTTGGCCAAGGGCTTAACGAAACAAAGCCTTTTCCGCCAATCATTTCCCAAAGTTCTTCGCATATGTGGGGTGCCACTGGAGCCAACATGCGTATTTGAACGTTTAAAACTTCGTTGAAAACGTGGGTTATGGCTGTTTTTCTTTCCATGCTTTCTTTTTGGTTTTTTATGCGTTTTTGATACCATTGGAAGTCTTGTTCCAACTCGTACAGGACAGTGTGTATGGCTTTGCGCACTGCAAGTTTATCCATGGATTCCGTCGTCCTTTTAATATGCCCTTGCAGTCGGCTTAACATCCACAAGTCTATTGTTGTAAACGATTTTTCTGAAACCGCCGTGGCAAGCGGATTTTTGCAGTGTTCAGCCACAAACTTGTAGAGACGTTCTATTCTGTCACGCATTGATTTAGCCACTGCATGGCTGAATTCGGCGTCCTGCAAAAGCTCAGCCGTTGCAAGAACACTTAACCGCAGCGGGTCAGCCCCAAACATTTTTAGGGCTTCTCTTAAGGGAATTATGTTTCCAAAGGATTTGCTCATTTTCACGCCCATCATCATCACGCTACCGTTAGTGACAATTTGGCGTGGCCACAATTCTTCTGGGAATACGGCTGTGTGGTTGAATATCATGAACGTTAGGTGGTTTGGAACTAAGTCACGTCCCGAATGTCGACTGTCTAGGGGATAAAAGTACAGAAACTCTTTGCGGGTCTCCTCCAAAAATTTGGCGTCTAACCGTGTTTTTTTGGCTATTTCTTGGACGATTCCTTTTCCAAGGAATATATAATCAAAAACTTCTATTGTCAATTGGTTTGGTTGGATTTTGTGTTTTTTTAGGTTTTTGGCTATTGTGTAATAAGCCATGTAAATGGTTGAGTCTGAAAGCGATTCGATAATCCATTCTGGGTCCCATGGAAGTCTTGTGCCTAAGCCAGCTTTTCTTGCGCATGCTTTTTCATGTAGCCAATCTATGACATAAGTGAATTCTGTGCGGAGTTCTTCTGGGAGTATTTCCATTTTTTCCAGATTTTTTTTGGCTAAGGCTTTCCACTCTGGCTTTCCATAGTCAATGAACCATTGGTCTTCGAAGATTTTTACTACGCATTCTGTTTCGCATCGGCAATAAACTGGTCTGTTGAGTAGTTCGTACATGGTTGCGGCTTTGCCTTCGCTGATTAGGTCTTCTTTAACCCTTTCCTTTGCTTCAGCTACTGGTAAACCAGCATATTTGCCGGTATTCGCCTTCATTTTGCCGCTGTGAAACTCGTGCCTATAAACTTCTTTTGTTGCGTCTTCCAGTTTAGAATCTTGCTGGTCTTCAATGCGCATCCTTTTAACTACGTCGCCCGCTGGAATTTCCGAATAACCAGCAACTTCGATTAACGAAATTGGCTTAACATGCTCCATAATTTCAAGTTTTAATCCATATTCTTCCAGTTTGGCTGGCGTTTTTCTAAGGTTTTCCAAAGCCACATAATCGTAGGGAGCATGACCAGGAACGGACATGACGACGCCTGTTGCGTTTTTCGGGTCAACAAAGTCGGCTGGAAATATGGGAACAGCGTCTTTCGTCAATGGATTTTCAACGTATTTTCCAATGAAGGTTTTTCCTCCGAATGTTTCGAGGATTGTTACTTTATGGTTTAGGTAAACAAGTTTTTCTGCACTTTCTTTGCTGATTATCCACTCTTCGCCGTCGACAACCGCTTTAACATACGTGGCTTTTGGGTTTAACCAAATGTTTGTTACGCCGAAAACAGTTTCTGGGCGCAGTGTAGCCGTTGGAAAAATCAAATCTTCAAGCCTAAACTTGATTAACGTAAACTCGCCTATTTCTGGTTCCACATCGCCCTTCGTGTCATGTTGCCCAACAGGGTTTCCGCATTTTGGACACCATCCCACTGGGTGGCTTCCACGTTTTATGTAGCCCTTCTGCCTAAGCTTTTCAAACTGCCACTCAATAAAACGGTTGTAATGCGGGTCTATTGTTGTGAATTCCCGCCGCCAATCTATGGAGTAGCCTATCTCCTTCATTCCGCTTTTTATTTCTTCGTGGAAATATCGTGCCATAGCCAACGGGTCTGTTAATTCGCTTAACTTTTCTTTTGGAACTTTGTAAACGTTAACAAAATCGTTTATCAGTTCCTCGTCGTTTTCCATTAGGCGTCGAGCCATGGCTATTACGGGCGTTCCAGTATAATGAAAAGCCATTGGCAAAAGCACGTTGTACCCGCGCATGCGCATGTATCTAGCGTGAACATCAGCCAAAGTGTAAGTTCTTGCGTGTCCGATGTGTTGCGGAGAATTCGGGTAGGGATAAGCCACCGTTATAAAGTACTTTGGTTTTTGGGGGTCTGGGTCAGCCTCAAATATTTTTGCTTCTTCCCATCGCCTTTGCCATTTCTCCTCAATCTGTCTCAGAAATTCCATAAAACCTTCTGAACTAACTTGAGAGATATTAAGCATTCTGTTTTTAGAAGTGGAGAACGCAATTCCTCACGTCAAACACCGCCACTAAAAAGAAATGACAAAACCTACATTAAACCTTTACTACCTATGGATTTGTGATGGTGAAAATTTAACATTCTAAGATAAATAGAAACTGCCCAATTATTTTGAGATTTCATTCATGTTGTAGGTAAAATTCTTCTATCATATCCATAATCAAGTCTGCAGGATCTTCGCCTCGATCTTTTCTGAAAATCATTTCCTTTAAATTTTTAATAGTTAAGAATAAGATTACCTTTCCCTCAGAGCTGAAAATGGTGTTGCGTCTTCTATAAGCCGCTTTACTAGGCGGTTTACTGCAACATATAATAGTTAGACGCCCCATTGGTTTAGTTAAGTAATTACTTACTTGGTTGACTTCCTCTTTTCCTATATACTTTTTGTCGTAATTCTTGAAATCAAATAAAATTAAACGTGCGTCAAGTTCCTTAAGTAATTGACCCCAAATATTTGAGGAATTAAAATTACGGTTTGGAAATACCGCATCTCGTACATTAATTCCCGAATATGTTCTTTTTTGGATTTTGGGCTCTGACAGGGGAGGAACAAAGAGATAGCAAAGAATTTTAATGCATATATCTTCGAAGTCCTTCCAACCTCTTTGACCCTTGGGACATGAATGAAGACGTTTAATGAGTTCTGTGCTCATTGCTAACTCCTTTTACAGTGCAAAGTATCTTTGGACTATATCTGGATAATTAAGCAGGAGTCTTTTGAGTTCAGGGCCTTCAATAACTCGCATTTGAAATCTGTGTTTATCTTGTATGTTCTCAAGCCAATTTTTAGCGGTGGATGTCAACTGACTGTTTGTAACCAAGAGCACTTTATACTTTTCAGGAAGGTTAGCAAAACAACGCATTAGTTGATGTAATGACTGAAGGTTCGCCCTTTCATTTTTATAAAATTTTGTTTCAACCAGCCATATTTCGGTTGTCTCAACGCCAAAAGGATCTTTTTGTCGATATTCAGCTACAATATCCACCACTGATGCTCCAACTCTTGTTTCATATCGTATGTTAGTAAAGCCAAGATTTTTTAAAAGTTCGCCAACTAATTCTTCAAATTTCCGACCGTTTAGGCATGAAAAATCAATTCTTGCGTCGGCAATTTGCTTAACCAAAGGATTGATTTTTCCTTCAAAGTCTTTTCGTAAGTCAAGCCATTGTATGCCTCTTAAGGCAATTGGTATTTCATTCTCACTAACATCGGATATTAAGATAGGTATTATAATTACATCTCTTTCGATCAGTTCGTGTAGAGCTACTGTGAGCTCTCTTTGAACCCATTTTGATTTCACAGAACTAGGTGAAACTAAGATAATGAAGTAGTCGCTGGAAGAGATTGCTTTTTCAATTCTGCTTATAATCGAGTCTCCTAGTGATAATTCCCATAAATCGAACCAAACACGAAAACCATAATCTTTGAGATAATTTGCAATCTTCATTGCAATCTCTCTATCGCTTGAGGCATAGCTGAGAAAAACTCGTGTCCTATTTGTAGATAATTTTTCCATGGTGCCCTCGCCTTAACACCTATAGCGTAATTGTTTTTTTAATGTTTCCTCAGCCTTTTTAACCGCCTCTCCAAGTTTATCCACTTTTGTTCCTCCCCCTTGGGCGAAATTGGGTTTTCCACCTCCGCCACCGCCCAAAACTGCTGAGGCTTCTTTGGCTATCTCGCTGGCGTCAACGCCTTTTTCAACAGCTTTTTTCCCAGTCATAACCATCACACGCGCCGTTTTCCCATCCGACCCATAAAATATTGTGACTGTCGCTTCGTCCCTCTTGATTATTTCATTTGCTGTTTGAACCATACGGTCAACATCAATTGAATCTTTGAAATTCCGTATTTCAAGCTTGATGTCTCCAATGGTTTCCTTCAGAATTTCTCCAGTTTCAATTTCGCTTTTTGCCAATTCTTTAACGAGCTTTCTTTTTTCTGCAAGCGTTTCCTTGTATTCCCTAACAAGCCTTTCGGCTGTTTTGTCAAGTTTTTCAATCGGCGAATTCAAAATTTCCGAAAGTTTCACCAGTAGTCTCTCGTTTTCTTGTGTGGCTTTTAAAGCTGGAACGCCAATTGCGTATGTGAGCCGTTCAACGCCGTCTTGTATTCGCTCTGTGTGAACTATTTTGATAAAGCCTATTTCACCCGTGTTTTTCAAATGTGTCCCAGCGCAAGCTTCAACGTCCCAATCGCCGATTTTCACCACACGAATTTCTTTGCCTGGAACCGCTCCGCCTTGATACAGCCTAAACCCATATTGGCTTTCAGCTTCGCTCCGTGGCATCCACATTGTTTCTACTGGTATGCCCTGCAAAACCGCTTGGTTTGCCAAAACCTCTATTTCATGGATTTCTTCGAGCGTTAACCTTTTATGGTGAGAAATGTCAAGCCTTGAAGTTTCAATGTCTTTTTGGGTTCCAAACTGCCAAACGTGTTGTCCCAAAACACGTCTAGCGGCGCCGTTTATCACGTGGGTTGCCGTGTGCGCCTTCATAAGACTGTATCGCCTACCCCAATCAACAACCCCCTTAACGGCGCTGCCCTCTTTCAGAATGGCGTCACCCTTTATTTTATGCACTATCACTTTGCCAACCTTTTGGACGTCAACAACCTCCACACTTTTTCCGTCAAATACAAGTTGCCCATTATCTGCTGGTTGTCCCCCACCTTCGGGGTAAAAGTATGTTTGGTTTAAAACCACATATTCTCCGTTTATAACTTTGAGAACTTTCGCCTCAAACTCTCGTATGTACTGGTCTTGGTAATACAACGGCAAAGTTTCAGGAAAGCTTGAAACTTCCTTTTCAAGCCACCCTTCCAGTTTAGGCTTTTCCTCTGTGAGTTTGGAAGCTTGCATGTGCCTTTGTGCAATTAAAGTGTAAAAGTTTTCTGGAACATCCGCCGTTAAGCCTTCTTTTTCAGCTGTTTCCTTAACAATTTCTGGGGGAAGCCCATGAGAATCATACAGTTCAATTAAGGTTTCCGTTGGAACTTCCATAACCTTTTTGCCTTTTAATTCGCTGGAAATCCGCTTTACTAGGTTTTCGCCTCTCTTTATTGTTTCCTCAAACTTTTTCTCCTCAGCTGAGAGAATCTCCATTATTTCGTTTCGCATTTCCTTTAAATGCGGATAATCCACGGACCAAAAATCAATTTGCAAATCCACTATGTCATAAAGCCTTTCTGGAATGTTCAACATTCGCAATAGGCGATAGATTCTGCGGAAAAGCAACCTCGCCAAATAGCCTTCCTGAATGTTTGATGGAACAACGCCTTCAGCAAGCAAGAAGCTGAGGCATTTTGTGTGGTCTGTAACCGCAAAAGCATTTTCAATTGGCACAAGAAAAGCATCTAACGCTTCCACAGACATTCCAACGTTTTCAGCTATTTTTCTTCTGGCGTCAATTCTGCTTGCTGTTTTATCCAAACTCACCAAACCCGAAAACTTGGCTAAACTCGCCAAAAAAGCATCGTCGACTTTTGTTATTCCAGCCATTTCAAAAATTTTGTTAAGCAGTTCGCCGTAAACAGCGTGGAAACAGCTTGGCACGCCTTGCGAAAGCCATGTGTAACGGTCTATGCCATAACCCGTGTCAACCGTGCGTATCGGCAACTTAACAAATTCTTCATCAACAACCTTATACTGCATAAAAACCAACGTTGCAACTTCCAACCCACGAATAATACATTCCACATCTGGACCAGCGTTTCCACCGCCAACCCAAACATCCTCCTTATAAACAACCTCATCTGGTTTTACGCCTAAAACTTCAGTAACAAATTCATGGTGATACCTAACAGTTTGGTCTTTCCAGTAAACCTCCTTGTCTGGATAATTAAAAGCGTGGTGTCCACCCATCTCAAAAATTGTTAAGTGTCTGCCAAAAGTTGGACCCGTATTGGCTATGTCAACCAGACGGATGCACGGCTGAGCAATCACAAGCGGATTCGCAGGTGGCGGAGCAATTCCTTCAGTTACGTAAGGCTGAAAATCAATTATGCTGGCGTGGGTTAGGTAAATGTCGTCTCGCCACCGTGCCACAACAGGATAAGCCTTTATGCAAGTATGCCCACGCCTTTCAAAAAATGACAGAAAAGCCTCACGCATCTCACGAAAACCATAGCTTTTTCTGACCGGTGAATCGTTTATGAAAGTGTAAAAGCTACAGCCTTCTGGAGTGGCTTCTCCACATGTTTCCTGGTTTGGATTTAACGTCCAAAAGTATTCTCCACATTTTTGACATAACTTTCTAACGTAGCCTAACTCCTTAAAAAATGGAAGGCTATACTCCTCCATGGGAAACTTTTTCTTCAACGCCAGACACTTCCACGCCCAATGGATTAACAAACTACACAAATTTAAACCATATCACTATCCAACTTTGAAGCCTAATAGAAAGCCGACAACAAAGCTTCCCATAAATGGCAATATGGATATTAAGCCAATAAACCATTCTGCCGCTTGACCTGCAAGACCCAAACCATCCCTTAACACGTTAAACAGCATCTCATAATTTATGCTTATTATCCCTTTAACGCCCAAATAAACAAGTGCAACTATAAATATGCCAATTACAAAAGCTATGAGTTTACTTAGCTTCTTTATGGCATAGCCAACTATGAAACCGCCTATCCCACCTATGCCCAACTGATAGGCAAGCGGCGAAAATATTTCACTCATAAAGGCTTTTTACCCTCGCTTTACATGTGCTTATCACAAGTTTATTTAAATGTATTTTGGAGGAAACAAAGGTTGTATTCTGTAACTATTCTAGTGATGTTAATTCTCCTGTTACCTGGTCAACTTTTAATCAACTGACAATAAAAAGGGGAAATTGATTTTTATTGTTTGTGTTTAGCGCTTTGCTTCTATTTTGCTTCGAAGTGGCTCCATGCGTAGTTGCCTACGTAATAGATGTACCAGTAGTTGTTTATTGGGCTTGGCAGTTGATTAAAGAATGCGTATTTGTTGGTGAA
>JAWCNN010000002.1:0-36161 GCA_038848525.1 Bathyarchaeia archaeon
ACGAGAAAATGGCAAGCGAAGCCCTTCGAGTTTTAGGCGTAGCCTTTAAAGAACTTGCGCCTTCTGCAACTGGAAAGTTTGATGATGACTTTTTGGAAACCGATTTAACGTTTATCGGTTTGGTCGGCATGATTGACCCGCCACGTGAAGAGGCGAAAATAGCTGTTAAAAAATGCGAGGAGGCAGGAATAAAAACTGTTATGATAACTGGCGACCACAAGCTAACTGCTGTGGCAATAGCCAAAGAACTGGGCATGCTAAAAAGTGATATGACTCTCACTGGTGTTGAGCTTGACGCTTTGAGCGATGAGGAATTTGAGAAAATAGTGGAGAAAGTTTCAGTTTACGCAAGAGTTTCTCCAGAGCATAAACTTCGAATAGTCAAAGCCTTAAAAAAGAAAGGGCATATTGTGGCGATGACAGGCGACGGCGTTAATGATGCGCCAGCGCTTAAACAGGCAGACATTGGCGTAGCGATGGGCATAACTGGTACAGACGTTACACGAGAGGCGGCGGACATTGTTTTGGCTGACGATAACTTCGCCACCATCGTGAACGCCGTTGAAGGAGGCAGAACAATATATGACAACATCCGCAAATTCTCGTTCTTCCTTATGCGATGCAACTTCGACGAATTAGCCCTAATAGGAACCTTCGCCTTGTTAGGCTTAGAGCTTCCGTTAACAGCGCCCATGATATTGTGGCTAAACCTTGTCACGGACGGCGGTCCAGCGCTTGCTTTAACCATGGACCCGCCTGAAAAAGACGTTATGAAAAAGCCGCCACGCAACCCAAATGAGGGAATATTACATGGGAGAGCTGCCTCGATAATAATTACTTTCACGTTGCAATTCGTTTTGACTGGAGGCTTGTTCTATTGGCAATATTACTTGTTGCCTGGACCCTTAACATCGGAAAAACTGGCGCAGGCTAGGACCATGGCTTTTGTGCGGGCAACATTGCAGGAGCTGTTGGTTGTTTGGAATTGTCGGTCAGACAAGCGCAGCGTTTGGAGAATGGGCAGGGAAGCCTTCAACAACAAATTCTTAATAATATCCGTCGTAGCTTCAGCTATAGCAACCATACTTGTGCCGTTCTTCGGATTGTTTGGAACAGTTTGGCTGGACGACCCAATGGAATGGGCGATTGCAATAACTGCTTCGCTGTCTGGGCTATTCATATTACCAGAGGTTTTCTATGGCAGAAAAATCTGGAAATGGCAGTGACGCCTCCATTTTCAAAAAGCTTTTATATCTTAAAAAAACCATAAACCTCAATTGGAGAAATAAGTCATGAGTGGAAAATCAGCCAATCCAGCGCCTCTTGGGCTTTTAGGTTTTGGAATGTCAACAATCCTCCTAAATTTTCTCCTAATAATCCAAAGCGTTAAAGATGTTAAAACGATAGGTCAAATAGACGCTATGATTATTGGAATGGGAATATTCTATGGCGGCTTAGCACAAATTATCGCTGGTATTCTCGAATATAAAAGAGGCAACACTTTCACGATGGTGGCTTTCACATCATATGGATTGTTTTGGCTTTCATTCATAACCCTAAACTGGCTTGGAACAAACAGCGTTGCACGGGCGGGGATTATGCCATTCCTCGGTGGTCCCTATTATGGTACGCCTTGGCTTGTAAGCAACGAGGCTTTTGCGGCTTACTTTTTCATGTGGGGCATTTTCACATCTGTCATGTTCTTCGGAACTTTAAAGGCTAACCGCACATTACAGTTCTTCTTCATAAGCCTTGCAGTGCTATTCTTTCTGTTAGCAGCTAAATCGGTTATTCAAGTTTACGATGCAATTTCAACGGAACATTTAGCGATATTTACACGCGCAATTGGAACCGAAGGCGTCATATGTGGTGCAAGCGCAGTTTATCTAGCCTTAGCTGAAGTTTTAAATGAAATGCACGGAAAAACCATGTTGCCAACCTAACATTTTAACCAACATTTTATGTTAAAGAATCTAAAACAAATATATACCAGCAAAGTTTTTCTAATGTTTCTAAAATAGGTGATTGGTGTATGCTTGAAAAAGCACGGTCAGAATCCTTACCAATTGAGTTAAAATATTGGCCTATAAGAAGGTATATGGACACTTACAAAAAATCGCTGGATGACATCGAAGAGTTTTGGGAGCAAGAAGCAAGAAAACTTGAGTGGTTTAGAACATGGGACAAAGTGCTTGAATGGGACCCGCCCTTTGCAAAGTGGTTTCCAGGCGGACTTATTAACGCTTCCTACTTATGTGTTGATAGGCACTTAAAAACTTGGAGGAGAAACAAGGTAGCTGTATACTGGGAAGGAGAAAACGGCGAAGAAAAAACCATGAGCTACTCGCAGCTTTACAGGGAAGTAAACCGCTTGGCATCGGTTCTTAAAAAACTCGGTGTTAAGGACGGAGACCGAATAGCCTTGTACCTGCCCATGATACCTGAACTGCCAATTGCCATGTTGGCGGCTGCAAGAATAGGCGCAATACACACCGTAATTTTCTCAGGGTTCAGTTCAATGGCTTTAGCGGATAGGGTGAACGACACAGAATCGAAGGTGCTAATCACGGCTGACGGCGGCTATAGAAGGGGGAAAATTGTACCGTTGAAAGAGGTGGTGGATGCGGCGCTGGAAAACACGCCGTCGGTTGAAAAAGTTATAGTGGTCAAGCGAACGGGTCAAGAAGTTAAGATGAGAGAGGGGCGAGACTTCTGGTATCATGAATTGGTAAAGGATGCCCAAGAAAATGTGGCTCCACTGCCAATAGAAAGCACTCGCCCGCTGTATATTCTCTATACTTCTGGTACAACTGGAAAACCAAAGGGCATAGTTCACAGCACTGGTGGATACCTAGTTTTCATAAATTCGATGTACCAGTGGGTGTTTGACATAAAAGAAGACAGCGTTTACTGGTGTACCGCCGATGTCGGATGGGTAACTGGACACAGCTCAATCGTTTATGCACCGCTAATGCATGGAGCATCCATAGTGGTTTATGAGGGCGCTCCAGACTATCCAAAACCAGACAGATGGTGGGAAATAATTGAAAAATACAAAGTGACAATTTTTTACACTTCGCCGACAGCAATACGCATGTTTATGCGTTACGGCGAGGAATGGCCCAAAAAACATGATTTAAGCAGCCTAACAATACTCGGCAGCGTTGGAGAACCAATAAACCCCGAAGCTTGGCTATGGTACTTCACGCATATAGGAGGCGAACGCTGCCCAATAGTGGACACTTGGTGGCAAACAGAAACTGGCGGTATAATGATTTCGCCAGCGCCTGGCATAGGATTAGTGCCATTAAAACCCGGTTCTGCGACGCTTCCTTTGCCGGGCATCGACGCCGACGTGGTTGACGAAAATGGTAGGCCAGTGCCTTCAGGTGTGAGAGGCTACCTAGTTATAAAGAAGCCTTGGCCTGGCATGTTAATGACTTTGTATAAAGACCCGGAACGCTATAAACAAACGTACTGGTCTAGGTTTCCAAGCGTGTATTATGCTGGGGATTATTGTATGAAGGATGAGGATGGTTATTTTTGGCTTCTTGGAAGGGCGGATGAGGTTTTGAAGGTTGCTGGTCATAGAATGGGAACAATGGAGCTGGAAAGCGCATTGATTTCCCATCCAGCAGTTGCAGAAGCCGCTGTAATCGGCAAACTTCACGAGGTTAAAGGGGAAAGCATAGTTGTTTTCGCCATTTTAAAGCAAGGTTACAACCCAAGCCAAGAACTTATGCAACAACTAAAAGAACATTTGAGAAAAACGATAGGGCCTGTTGCCACTCCCGACGAAATATATTTTGTTTCAAAACTTCCGAAAACTAGAAGCGGCAAGATTATGCGAAGAGTTTTGAGAGCCGTTGTTTCCAACATGCCCATAGGCGACGTGACAACCATAGAGGATGAGGCTTCAGTGGAAGAGGCAAAACAAGTTTACGAAGAATTCAAGAAAATGATTGGACTTTAACAAGCGAAAGTTACGGGTAAATTCTAGTTATTGTCCTTGGGAATGGAATGGTTTCCCGTATGTGTTTTAGCTTGCATATCCACATAACCGTTCTTTCTATTCCTAACCCAAAGCCTGAATGCGGCACTGAACCATACTTTCTTAAATCCAAATACCACTCGTAAGCCTCCCTCGGCAAACCGAATTCCTCTATGCGTTTTTCAAGCAGTTTCAAGTCGTGTATGCGTTGGCTTCCGCCTATGATTTCGCCGTAGCCTTCAGGCGCCATCAAATCAGCGCACAACACCACTTTCGGGTCGTTTGGGTCTGGCTGCATGTAAAAGGCTTTGGCTTTAGCTGGATACCTATTAACGAAAACTGGTTTTTCAAACTGTAATGAAATAAACCTTTCATGCGGCGCGCCTAGGTCTTCTCCCCATTTTATTTGGTGTCCAGCTTTCTGTAGCATTTCTACGGCTTCAGTGTAACTTATCCTATCAAACGGCGGCTCCACCTTTTTTAAAGGCGCAGTGTCCCTTTTTAGAACTTCCAGTTCCCTTTTCCTTTTCTCTAAAACCTTTTTGACGATGTATGTTACCATTTCCTCTTGAAGTTTCAAGTTTTCCTCAAAACCGTAAAAAGCCATTTCAGGCTCAACCATCCAGAACTCGGTTAGGTGGCGTGGCGTCTTGGATTTTTCCGCTCTAAATGTTGGACCAAAACAGTAAACTTTGCCGAAAGCCGCTATTGTGGCTTCAACGTAAAGTTGTCCGCTTTGTGTTAGAAAAGCCTTGTCGCCGAAATATGGAGTTTCAAAAAGGGTTGCCACTCCCTCAACAGATGCCGGCGTGAAAATTGGCGAGTCTGTTAGTGTGAAGCCGTTTTCGTCGAGGAAGTCACGGCATGCCTTAACAACCTCAGCCCTTATCTTAAGTATGGCCGTTTGCCTCGGACTTCTTATCCACAAATGCCTGTAGTTTATGAGGAAATCAATGCCATGTGATTTTTTGCCTAGAGGATACTCAGGCTCCGCCAAATGCACAATTTTTAATTCTTTAACCCTAACTTCGTAGCCGCCCGGCGCCCTTTTATCCTCTTTCACCACACCCTTAATTATTAGGGAAGATTCCTGTGTTAGCTTATCTGCCTCTTCAAAGACTTTTTCTGCAACTTCATCTTTGTGAATTGTTGTTTGAATAGTGCCTGTTCCATCTCTTATCATCAAAAATTGTACGCCGCCGCTGGAGCGTTTTGTCACTAGCCAACCTTTCACTTCAACTTCTTTTTCGGTCAACTTTCCATCTAGGATGTCGCTTACGCTCATTGGCTTATACCTCCAAAATCTCCATGAGAGAATACGCTTACAAACTCGGAGTGATAAATGTTAGGATATGCGGGCAAAGTTAAAGCATTCACCTTGCATTTTAACCCTCAAATACACATGTGCCTCCCAACTTTAAATGTTTTGTTTTGAAGCGTATTTTCATTTCAGAATTCTTAAATCTCGCATTTCACAAAGTGTATGCGAATAGCTTATGCAAAATAACAAACTTAAAACCTTAAAGATTTCAGCAATCGCCATAACAAGCGTTGTTCTTGTAGAAGTTGTTTTGGGTTTTACTGTGGGTAGTCTGGCAATTTTAAGCGATGGAATCCACGCTTTGTTGGACGCTTTTGCCATGTTTGTGCTGTTAATCGCCACGAGAGCTTCTCTTAAACCGCCAGACGAGGAGCACATGTATGGACATGAAAAGTTAGAGCCAATAGGTGGGTTGATAGGTGGAGTAATACTTTTAGGCGTGGCGTTTTTCTTGATGGTGGAATCCATTCAAAGGCTTATAAAAAACCAATCCTTCATCATTCCAGATTTGGAGTACGCGGGATTTGTAGCCATAACCTACACTTTTTTCATAGACCTTTTGCGGGTTAGGGTGCTCCGTGGTGCGGAGAGGGAAAGCGTCACGGTTAAAGCTGGATTTTACCATGCCATTGCAGATTTAGGGTCAACAATTATCGCATTTTTCGGGTTCGGTTTAGCAGTTATCGGTTTTCCCATGTTTGATGCTTTGGCATCTACAATTTTAGGTGCCATAATAAATTACTTAAGCGTCAAACTAATTTGGAACAGCGGAATGGAATTAAGCGATGCAATATCAAGAGATGTTGTAGAAAAAGTTAGAAGGGAAATACTCGCCACAAAAGGCGTTTGCAAATGCCAAAACTTAAAAGTGCGAAGAGCAGGCGCAAAAACTTTTGTGGAAGCCACAGTTCAAGTGCCAGATTACATAAGCTTTGAGGAGGCTCACGCCTTATCCTCAAAGGTGGAGGAAACCCTCAAGAAATCTTTAGGGAACGTAAGCGTCACAATACATGTCGAACCATCAGAAGCAGAAATGCGCACGGAGAAACTTGTAGAAAAATTGGCTACAGAGGTTGAAGGTGTAAAAGAGGCTCATGAAGTAAACACGGTTTACACAAATGGCAAGCTATACATAACATTACATGCACATGTAGACCCGAAACTTTCTGTTCAGGAAGCCCACGAACTAGCTGAAAAAATTGAAAACAAAATAAGCAACCGCATAGCCAACATCGAAAACGTAACAGTTCATATGGAACCCTTCAGCCCTCAATCGCAAAGAGGCTCAACAGTAAACGAGGAAGAAATCCGAAAAATAGTTTATGGCGTATGCGAAAATTTTCGGCAGATGTTTCATGTGAAGAGAATAGTCACTTATATGGCTGATGGAAAACGCTACATAAACATAGACTGCTGCTTCGCCAAGGGAATTTCCATAGAAGAAGCCCATAATATGGCTTCGGAAATTGAGAATACCATAAAAAGGCAATTTGCAGAGACAACCGTGACGGTTCACATGGAGCCATTAGAAAATAAAGAGGGTTTATGAAAGTTCAACTTCATTTATGAATTCCAAGTCTTCTAAACTGTTCATTTTCAATTTTGCATTAGACGTTGTGTATAATACATTATCGATGTAAAGCGCTCTTTGTATCCAATAGTTGCTATTCCAAACACCAACTTCCTGATGGGTAACATTGCCCTTCAAAACAAGCTTATCGCTTAACGTTATGTTTATGTTAAATACGTAAACGCCTTGCCATGACGCTTCTTTTAGAGATATTGACAAGGGAATTAGAGATATTGATACGGGAATGACAAGCAGTTCTTTTGACTTGTCAAAAAGGAAGGCTTTATGATCAGTTAAAACTGGCGTGTCCGACCAAATGCCTTCAACCACATACTTATCTATTTCAATGGGAGCGCTTACATTGCTTACGTCAAAAATGGATATTTTCACACGGCTGTTTTCGTCTCTACCAACGCCTATAACATGGTTTTCATTGTATGGGTGCAAATACCGCGTGAATCCTGGAATTTTCAAAAATCCCAAAACCTCAGGGTTGCTGGGGTCTGCAACGTTTATCACAAGAAACGGGTCTCTTGGCACAACTTGCACAACCGATGTTGCAAGGTAACATCTATCTCCAATAAATCTTGCAGAATCCAACTGCTCATTAAACGCATATGTGATGTTTTCAAGTTTTCCAATCATGCTTAGGTTCATGTCAAATATGTACAAGTTGTTCTGTCTTGTACCATTCACAAATATTGTAGTTGCTATTCTGAAGTGGTTGTTGTATTCGTCCATTGAGAATTGGTTGAGTTCACGTCCCGGCACTTTGCCTTCAGCTTCGCATGTTAAGGTTTTGTTTTCTATTCTTATCCTATAGATTGACGTTTGGTTGTTCCATCCGTGGAATGTTACGTAAATGTTGTTTAATGACACGTACATGTTGCTTGTTCCTCCCATCATAACAGTTAGCGTGTTTGGTTTTTCTTCGTCTTTTAACATGTTTAGGGCAACAACTGTTGTAAAGGCATAAGAATCATCAGAAGTCTCAGAATAGTAAATTTGGGATGCCTCTATTTCTTCGATTTCGCCTTTAGAATAGGTTTTGGGGAGAATCACCGTGTCATAGATAATGTAGACTGGTTGACTTACAACAGCATAGACATATTCACCAATCATCCTTGAACTGAAATAGCTGCCGCTAATTGCGAACTCTCTTTTCATCACAGGACTTGCCTTGTTTGAAATGTCATAAACATAAATGAATGTCTTAACATTCACGGGACACCAATACCAATATGGCGAGAATACTGATGAAGGAAAGATGTAACTGCTCCCTAAAACCACCAGTCTATCCCCCTCAGAGTTTATAAAAATCCCTTTTAGATAGCTGTTATTGAATGTTATTTTTGAAAGCATCTGCGCTTCGTCGGGCGGATAAGCTTTCAAAATAAAGACGCTGTTATTAGCTATCAAATAAATGTATGTCCCATCGGTTTTTACGATATCCGCTTCGTCAACCCCTGCAACTTGAACATTTGTAGTTGAATACGTAAACCCGCCGCCCATGCCTTCCGTTACAGCGGTAACTGATTGGAACGGCCATCTAAATCCATAAACAGAAAAGTAAAGGTCATAGAAAGAGAAATATGGAAAGCTTGTTTTTGAGTTTTTAAGTAAGAAATTTCTAAGTTCTTCCTTAGACGAGAATGTTTTTAAAAATTGTTGGGATGGTTGAACCGTCAACGGGATAATGTTTACTCCAAAATTGTAACATAAAGCGCCGAGAATGGCAGCTAAGAAAACTGCAGCAACCCCATACATTTGGACACGTTTTTTAATTTCTCTTTGCATTGGGCGTTCACCTAACATTAATTTTGTTCACGCTATATTTTATACTAATTTTTAGTACACTCTGTCCAACATTCAGAACGGTTTTAGAGACCATATGCGTGCCGCCTCATACCAAAATATTGCCGAAACAATAGCGCCAAACATGGTGATGAAGAGGTTTTCTCTTGTAAAGCCTTGCATTAAAAATAGGAGGTAAGTCAAATAGAAGGTTGTGGAGAAAACTGCATAAAAGAAATATCTTGGAAAAAGCAGTCTTCCAAGTTTAACATAGTGGCGGAGAACTCCAATTTTGACTTCGCTAACTAAAGAATAATGACCGCCAACGTTATGTTTCTGTACTAACCCTAATTCACATAGTTGTTCAAGATGATGTTGTGCAACGCTTGGACTGCTGAAACGCAAAGCCTTCTGAACTTCACGGGCGCTCATCGGTCGTCCATTCTTCAAAAGAAGCCAATAAACTTTCCAGTCTTTCCCTCGAAGCGCATATTCAAACTCAACTTCATTTCCCTCATTCAATAAAATGACACCTTTCTCCAATAGATTTATTGAATGTAAAGCTTATAAATCCAACTTTTAGTACAGATGCGCATAACAAGGTGCATGATAACTTGAAGAGTCTTTTAATGGTTACACATTCGGCTGGTTTTAAGCATGATTATCTTCCAACAGCCAAAAAAGTTGTGGAAGCTTTGGGAAGGCAATCTAAACTTTTCAAGGTTGTCGTCACAGAGAACTGCACCGTCTTAAACGCTGGTGAGCTTGAACGGTTTGATGCTGTACTTTTTGCAACAAGCGGTGAACTGCCCATGCCAGACAAGGCTAAAATGGATTTTATAAATTCTATTAAAGCCGGAAAGGGCTTTGTCGGCGTGCATAACGCCGCAGACACTTTCCATAATTTCCCAGCCTACGGCGAGATGCTTGGAGCATACTTTGTCGCTCATCCGTGGGCTCAAGAAGTAACCGTTAAAGTTGAGGATAGAAATCACCCTGCAACTAGGCATTTACCATCAAAATTCAAAGTGAAAGAGGAAATATACACTTTCAAAAACTGGTCTCGCAACCGCACCCACACCTTAATAAGCCTTGACAACGCTTCAGTTGACTTAAGCAAGGGAACAAGAACAGACCATGACTATGCTTTGTGCTGGTGCCACAACTATGGAAAGGGAAAAGTTTTCTACACGGGTTTTGGGCATTTCATGGAACTTTGGCGTGAAGGATGGTTTCAAAATCATTTGTTAAACGGTATATTATGGGTTATAAACTTAACAGTGTAAATAGTATGCGTTTTAACCCTTTTTCACTGCTCAACTTCATCTTCAACTTTGAAGATTTTTAGGGCGCGCGATTGAATAACGGTTTCGAAAAGCAGTTTTCCATTTTCTTCTTGGAAGGTCAAGCTTTTTTCCATTGACAAATCCATGATTTTAAACGGTTTTTTAATTCCAAATTTTGTTGGGTTAACTGTTACCTTCACGTGAACTGCCGTGTTGTTAAAGTTTTCTATGGCTATTATTCCATTGGTGTATGGGAAAACTGCAACGTCTGTTGGTCCTTCAATTTTAACTCCAACAGTTTGTTCGGCGATGTCCCTCAATAACTGCCTAACCACTTCCGGATAATGGTATTTTAGGTATGGTGGAAAAGCCGTGATGGGCAAGACGTAAATTTTGCAGTTTTCCATGTCTTTCAAGAACGCTAATGGCGTTTTTTCCCCTTCCGCTAAAACGTGTAGAAGCACTTGACCTTTAACAAAGTTGAATAATGGTCCAACTGGCGCTTTAGATGGGCTTCTATGGTCAACTATGTATACTCCATCTTTATATATGAAGGCAATGGCGTTTGGCACCCAAGCTTTTTCGTTGAATGGGTTTTCTGCGAATCCCAAACGGGTTAAGCTTTTTTTATCCATTTGTTGAATTAGCAGTCGTGCGCCTTCAGAAGTTAAAATTAATGTTCTATCATCGCCTAAAAGTTTTTCAAAGAATGGTTTAACGGCGCTGTGGACTGTGATTAGGGCTGAAGAATGTTTTTTGGCGGTTTTGCTGTTTACTGGTTCTATGGGTATGCCTATCATTCCAAGCACATCGTAAATGAATGTTTCATGCGAGAAAAGCGCTTTTGGATTTCTCAGTTTGGGTGTTGCCACGCCGAGCGGTTGGGCTTCGCCTATTAGCTTGGCTAGTTGCTTCAGCTTTGGTATTTCTTCCATAATTCGTTTTACATGTTCGCCTCTTTGGTGGTCCATTAGGTTTGACATGCAAAACAGCGTTATTTCGGGTGTTCCAGCCAATACGCTTAAGCGTGCTTGTTCAACGAAGATTTCCGGATTTTGGGCTATATGCCACGCCATTCCGCTTCCAGCGTCAAACCATGTTCCAAGCGTCTTATTTCCACATATGCTTTTTACATAGCGATAAATGAAATATGAACCATATCTTTCGGTTAGCTCTCTTGATTCTACGCCAACCCATATGCCATCAAAAATTGGATTAAGCCTTTCAAGGTCAAGCCCCCTCAAATAAAACTTGTCATACCATTCAGGAACTTTCAAAATCACTTTTACTTTGGGGTTAACAGCCCTTGCTGGACCAACCACATAATTTTTTGAGGCTTTTTCGAGGAGAATTGCATGGAAATCCATCCAATCTGAAACCACATCCTCGTTTTGTTCGCATTGAAACAATTCTTCAACAAGCTGTTCTCTTGTGAAACTGTAACCTTTTGAAGTGTTGAATTGGTTTAGGCATCGGTCGCAGAAACAATCGGAAAAATAAAAGTCGTCTATTAAAATTTCA
Organism: Bathyarchaeia archaeon; assembly: GCA_038848525.1. GTDB lineage: Archaea > Thermoproteota > Bathyarchaeia > Bathyarchaeales > Bathycorpusculaceae > JAWCNN01. The sequence continues at coordinate 11,484 of JAWCNN010000002.1, forward strand.
TCGAAAACTTTGGCTGTTCGTTCCATTATCCGTTTCAATCCATCCAACGTTTTTTCACTTGACATGCACGCCGTGTTCATGGGGTTTTTCCCACCCCACCAAGCAATTGCGGAATCCCCAAACCTCTCATCGCAAACGCCTAGGCATGCTCCGCCGGAAACTTCAAAGCCTTTTTTAAAGAAGTCCCTCACCCTTTCCAATGTTTGTTCGTCATGTAAGAAAACTCTGTAACTTTCCATGTAAACTTTGTCCACAGCCAATTTGCGTAGCAAAAACATGTTTTCCATTTCTGGGCTTAAACATAAGAATAGTATGTGTGGTTTTTCTTGGATGAGCCTATCAGCTTGAGAAACACAGTTTGCCGTAAAATAAACAGATATTTTCAAATTATTCATGGGCTTCGCCTTTATCGGGTTCTTGTGAACTTCAACCATTTACCTTATAAATTTGTCGCCACGCCAACTTATGCCACGGGTCATTTTAAAACGCCTATGATGAAGGCTATTAACCCAACGATAAACCATAATAGGACAGTGTTCTTGACTTTCTTGGCGTTTTTTCTTGAAAAATCTTTGAGGAGCATGAATGAGGATGTTAAAAGTCCAATATCGGTTATGGCTACTATTGGAATGAACCAGAATGAGACAAGACCTAGAAGGTAGGGGATTGGGCTTAAAAGCACAGCTGAAACGTAAAATATGGTTGCCATCACAGCGGCTTTTTTCTCTCCGTAACGTACAGCCAAAGTCTTAACATTTCGCATTTTATCCCCTTGAACATCAGCTATTCCCTTTGTTATTTCTCTGCCAGTGTTTGAAAGGAAAACCATGGCAATAAAAATCCAAACGTTCAGCCTAACATCGTTGGTTACTGCCAAGCTTCCATAAATGAACGGAGCTGAAACGCATGCGCTAACCAAAAAATTGCCTACGAGCCCAGTTCTTTTTCCAATAGTTACATACCCCGCAGAGACAAGCCAAAACAACACAGCAGTTGCAAAACATGAAAAGCCAGTTAAAAACGCTGTTATTAAGCCAATAATTGTAAGGGCAAAAGCGAAGGCTAAGGCTTCTTTTGGCTTGATTAACCCGCTCGGAATTGGGCGTTTCGGCTCGTTTACAGCGTCGATTTCACGGTCATAATAATCGTTTATAGCCATAGACGCAGCAGTTAACATGAAACCCGTGGTGAACCCGTAAGCGAGGTTTTGCCAAAAACTGTTTAGGGCTTTTAGCTCTGCAACGGCGGCGCCAACTATGACGGCGAATCCCATCATTAAGCAGTTTACTGGTCGCATTAAACGTAGATAGCCGCCAACTCTACTCATAAGCTTGACCTTACCATAACCCTTTAAGCTTCAATTAAAGTTATAAAATTCGCTGTTGCATTCGAAAGTTTAATACGTTTAAATGTAAATCACTAACTAAAACTGTTGGTGGAAGCTTTTGAACGACAACTATGCGCCTGAAAAATTAAGGGTAATAATCCCTGTTGGAGGGAAAGCCAAACGTTTGCTTCCCCTAACTGCGGAAACCAGTAAAGCATGTTTGCGCTTACTTAACCGTCCACTCATAGAATTTTCGCTTTTATCCCTTGCCCAGCAAGGCATCAGAAACTTCATTTTCGGAGTGAAGGGCTACAGAAATTATAGGGACTTATACGACTATTTTGAATCCGGTTATGGATTCTCAGCTAGGTATGATATACGCCCACGCGTTCACATAAAATACCAACCGAATGTAAATGATTTGGGAAGCGCAGACTCCGCAAGAATAAACATGGAGTACTACAACATTAAAGACCCAGTTTTCGCTGTGCAAGGCGACAACATTTTTGATGTAAATTTGAAGGAGCTTGCGGAATTTCACAAGAGTAAAGACGCGGTTATGACCATAGCATTAAGGGAGGTTGAAGATGTTGAGGGTTATGGAATAGCCGACATAAACAGTGACATGAGGATTTTAAGGTTTGTTGAAAAGCCATTGCCGAAGGATGCGCCTTCAAACCTTGCAAGCACTGGTTTGTACATGGTTTCGCCGGAAATAAAGGAAATATTCAAAGAGCAAGGCGTTAAGCAGATAGTTAAGGAAAAACACAGTTTAGATTTTGGTTATGATTTTATTCCTTACCTTTTAAAAAGTGGAAGACCTGTGTACGGCTATGTTTTGAAGGGAAAATGGTATGATGTGGGCAGTCCAAAACGTTATTTAGAGGCTATGCATGACATGCTTAACAGCGAATTTTTACCGTTTAATTTCGGCGAAAGAATAAGCGAAGAAGCTAAAATATGGGTTCAAGGCGAAAGCGCAGAGTCGGTAAAGCAGAGAAAAGAGGTAATAAAGAAAATCAAAAATGGAAAGATAGGGGTTGAAGGTGCTGTCCTCATTGGGAGGCACTGCCAAATAGGTGACGGCGCAAGAATAGTGAATTCATGTATTGACAATTACACGAAAATCGGCAAAGGCGCCGTAATAGAAAATTCGGCGGTTATGGACAGAGTAATAATCGAAGAAAAAGCAGAGATAACCGAAAGCATAATTGGGAGACACGTAACAATCCATTCAAGCGCTAGAAAATCAACAAAAATAGATGCTGTTTCGGTTATTGCCGACGACGTAACCATAGCTGAAGGATGTAAACTGACAGCGACAAAAATTTACCCACACCAATACGTGCGAGGCGAATTCATAAATCAAACATTAATGCCAATCTAAAACGTTCTACTCCATTGCAGAATTATGCAAAGATTTATTAATAAAGCCGTTTATTCAATTGAATTTATGTGATGTTAAATGAAAAATAAAATGCTATTTGTGTTGTTAGTGCTTTATTCGCTGATTCTTGCCGTTAACACCATGCAATTCTCTGCTGTTAACGCAAATAGCGGTGATCCCTCGGAATTTACGGAAAACATTAACGTATTTGTAAACTGCACTACGGCTGTAGTTTCCATACAAAGCATGGTAATGTCCAGCGACGTTTCGCTCCTGAATTTTACAGCAGAAGTAGACATGAGTAGAACAGAACTGGAAAATGCAACAACCATTGCGCTTGTGTTTTCACAAGCTCAATCAGTTCTGGTTTTCGCGTTCAACAACACAGATGAAAGTACTGCTCATTCAAATGCAGATGCAGTAAAAGATTCTATAGAAACTGCTTTTGAGACGAGTTTCACGTTTAACTCTACTGGCACAAGCGACAGTTATGTTAATGTAACTTACACGGGTTCTGATAAAACAGATTTGGCAGACTATACAGAGGATTTGATGCAAAAGTGTTTAGCTTCGAATTTGGGTGGATTTTCGCTTACTTTTGTTCCATTAGCCCAAAAAACCGGAGCTTTGGTTTCAGTTGGCGCCAACAAAGAAAGCGGAGGCTTCGATTGGATGTATTACATGGGAGTTGGTTACTCAACAAGCATTCCAACAGGCACAGGTAACCACACAATAGAAATTCTCGAATTGCTTAACGTAGATTCGCTTGCACCATCGCAATATGCAGCTATTGAAATCGGATATTCATCAATGGTTATGCTAACTGTTTCCTCTAATGAAACTATCACCTACGTCTCTTGCGAACCAGGAGAAATTTCACCTCCAGAGCAGCTTAGAGGCTGGTTTATAAATCCAAAATCCGGTACTTCTTTGATGGCATACTTCTCTTTTGGAAGCGACTCTTCACCAGTAAGCCCATTATCGTTCACTTTCAATGGCAATGTAGTTCCAGAGTTTACGGCATTAACTTTAATGGCAATGCTTGTTCTGGCGGCAACACTGGTTTTAATGGTTAAAAAACAAAAAGTTTTGAAATAACCTTTCTATGCTTTGAACCATTTGAACATTAAATATCTTATCCTTTCCTTCTCCAAATCTGGCACTGCCACAATGAACCTTTTTCGAACTGTTGTTGCCAATCTTCCAGCCTTAACAATTTCCGTAGCCGTTATCTCCGACTTTGCGCTTTTAACAGAAACCATATACGGCGCATGTTCAATTCCAGGTCCATACTTATAAACAGCGAAATCACATCCAAATTTTATTCCGGGCGTAACAACCAATCCGCTTTCGCGCAGGTCACGGTAAACAGCGTATTTCTCGTCAAACTCCTCATATAACTGTTTGGCTTTTTGACGCAGCTTTTTTAGGCTAACCCTCCTCTTTTCCATTCCCTCATATACGGTTATGATTCCCTTTTCGGCTAGGTACAAGCCTTCCATCAAATCCAAGATTAGTGGAACATTGAATTCTGGAATTTTGGGTTTTGGAATTCCGAGGGGTTTTCCATAAAAGCCAATTTTATAAAGTTTCGAGCCTTCCGTGGGGTTCCATACAACCAAAAAGTTTTCGATAAACTCCACTTTAATTTTCTTTGCCATTTTGTTCATTCGCCTTTTTACATCATGAAGGATAGTATGCGCGCGGCGTCAGCGGCATCCTCAGCCTTATCAGCCGAATCCTCTAAAAGCTGTAAGATGTCTCTTAACAGTATTAGAGCTGGAAAGTCAAGTTTGCTGTTTAACAATTTTATTTCGAGTTCACGGTAAAGCTCATCAACAGTTCTTTCGGTAACTTCAACCTCTTTTGCTTTTTCCATAGCTTTAGACGAACCGTAACTGAGAACCATGGCTGTTTCTCTAAGCCTAATTATGGCTTCTAAAACGGTTTCTGAAAGTTTCATCAAGCCTTTCTTTATGTCCATGGGGACATTCCAGTTGTGTTCCATGATTTCAACGAGGCGGAAGGCTATGCCCTCTGAGAAATCTGCAATTTCGCTTGTCAAGTTTGTAAACCTCAAAAAGTCTTCTCTGCTGAATAGGATTGCGCCTATTTCGGCAAGCTCCTGCGAGACGAGTCTTCTTGCATCGTCAACTTCATCTTCGTTGCTTCTAATTTCCTTAAAAAGTTCTTTTGCTTTTGCCTTGTCATTGTTTATGAAACATTCTATCATTTGAGGAACTTTTCTTGTTAAGTCTAAGACTTTCCTTAAGTGGTCTTGGCAAACGCTTAAGGCTCTCCTTTTTACACGTTCTTCGGTTTCTGCTGGAAGCACCAACTTCTTTCCCGCCCGCAAAACAGGGCTAATTGCTCTAGCATTAAATATCTGGAAGAATTAAAAAAGGTAACGAAATTTCAGCTTTGAAAAGGCTTTCCTAAATTGTCAAACTCTATCTTATACCTAAAATATTTGTGTAAAAGCTCTGGTAAATCTTCAATTTGGCTTCTAACTTGTTTCCATGAGTCACGGTCTCTAATTGTGACAGTATTATCTTCGAGGGTTTGGTAATCAACTGTTATGCCTAACGGTATGCCGGTTTCGTCTGCACGGGCATAACGTCTACCAATAGAACCAGCCTCGTCGTACTCTACCACAAAGCCTTCGTCAACCAAAACCTTATACAATTCCATGGCTTTTTCTGGCAACCCATCTTTGCTTACAAGAGGATAAACGCCCACTTGAACGGGTGCAATATCCCTTGGAAAACTCATAATGATTCTATCGCCCTTAACTCTATAGGCATATTCAAAAGTTACATATAGGAGGCGGTCTAAACCGAATGTTGGCTCTATAACGTGAGGTATAAAGCGTCTTCCACGCTCCACAACTTTTTCATGCCTAACCTCTAAATGCTCTGGCAAAATTTTGTATTCCCCAAGCATAAAGTACCCATCCTTCTTAAGGGAAGCTTCCACCTCTTGCGGTTCCACCTTAGAAAGCATTTCAGCAATTTTTGCGGCTTCCTTCTTAAATTTTGGTCCCAATTTTTCCATTAATGGTCTTATAATGACCTGTTCCTTTTCCACTGGTTTTTCATATTCTTTGAAAACGTACATGTCTTGTCCGCTGTATTCCGCATGTCTTTTCAAGTCGTAGTCTGTTCTGTGGGCTGTTGCTGTCACTTCAATCCAGCCCCACCTTTCAACAAGAACCTCTTGGTCAAAAGTTTGTGCGGAGTAATGCGCTCTTTCCCATGGAAGTTTTTCAATAAACCGCTGTTTTTCAGCTGGTACACCCAAAGCCATCAAAAGCCTTTTCGAAACTGCCATGAAAACGGCTTGCCACTCAGCTTTGATATAGCTTCTCTCCAAAGCCTCCCTCACAGTGACTTTTGTAATTTTTTCCGAACCTCTTAACCTGTCATCGGCTAAGACTAATTGCAAGGTTTCATTTTCAAAATCTTTAAGCAAGTAACAGTTTAGCTCTTCCGGGTCGAAGAAAAATTCCAAGTCTCCAATGGTGAATTCCCTCAGTCTTATAAGACCTTGCCTCGGCGAAATCTCATTCCTCAAAGCATGTCCAATTTGGATTACGCCGAACGGAAGCTTTTCTCTAGCTATTTCGTATAGGCGTTTGAACTCGACAAATATGCCCTGAGCGGCTTCTGGTCTTGCATAGCCAACAGCATCCGAGTAAGGTCCGATAGTTGTTTTGAACATTGTCAAAAACTGTTTTGGTTCGCCTAATGCGCCGCCGCATTCGGGGCATACAATTTTCTCATTTTCAATTATGTTTTTTATTTCCTTAAGACTTAGTTTTTCGGCTTCTGTTGACGTGATTTTTGCGGTTTCAGTGATTAGGTGGTCGGCGCGGAATTTTTTCTTGCAATTTTGGCATTCAACCATTGGCTCTTTAAAATGTTCCACATGTCCCGAAGCCTCAAAAACCTTTTCAGGCGCAATTATCGGCGACTCAATCTCCATTATGCCAAGCTTGTGAACGTAGAATTCCCTTACTTTTCTTTCAATGTTTTGTTTAAGCCTTGCGCCCAAATGCCCATAAGTAACGAAACCGCTTGCGCCTCCGTAGATTTCATATGATTGCCAGAAAAAGCCTCTTCTACGTGCCAACTCGTTGATTGCCTCAAACTTGCCAACACCTTTGCTTTCGCCAGCCAATTACGGTCAACCTCCCTATGGTTAAAGACTTCTGGGATTTTAAGGCTTACTAGAATATAGAGATTAGCTGTTTACTCTTTCATTTTTAAGTGTTCAAGAATTTTTGCTTCGCATAGGCTGTTATCTTCTGTTTGAAATTCAAGCATCACGCGGTCTTTCACGTTTTTCTTGCTGTTAAACTCTTTTCCGCATTGTCCACATTGGATGTCTAACTCCAATTCTATGACGTACCATGAAACATCCACATAATAGCGTCCACAGTTTGGACATTGCAGTAAAGCCACATCTAACCAAACCTTCAAAATTTTCGCCTCAACGCTATTTTGTTGACGTAGTGTTTTATAAAGGAGTCGTTAAATATGAAATGCCCGATGGAGAGGGAAAACTTGGCGAAGATAAAGGTGGCTTTGGTTGGCGTTGGAAATTGCGCTTCTGCGTTAGTTCAAGGCTTACAGTATTATGGCAGTTGCGAAAAAGAAAGTGAAAGCATTGGACTGCGAAACCTCTTTTTAGGCGGTTTCCACCCAAAAGACATTCAAGTGGTCGCCGCCTTCGACATTGACAACCGCAAAGTTGGAAAAGACCTTTCTGAAGCCATCTTTGCACAACCGAATAACACCCCAAAAATAGTTGATGTTCCATTTTTAGGCGTTACAGTGCATAAAGGACCAGTTTTAGACGGCATCGGCGAATACACAAAAAGCATCGTGCAAGTGAGCAGTCAACCAGAAGCCAATGTTACGAGTGTTTTGAGGGAAAGCGGCGCTGAAATTGTGGTTAATTTGCTTCCAAGTGGCGCCGTTAAGGCTTCACATTGGTATGCAGGGCAGTCGTTGGCTGCTGGTTGCGCTTTCATTAATGCTACGCCAACGTTTATTGCCAGCGACAACGCATGGGCTAAACGTTTTGAAGAGGCTGCACTGCCGCTAATCGGCGACGACTTGATAGACCAAGTTGGCGCCACAACACTGCATAAAACCTTATTAAGGCTTCTTTCCATGCATGGAGTTCGCATAACAGAAACATACCAGCTTGACGTCGGCGGAGGAACAGAATCCCTAGACACGTTTGAACGAGCCAGAGAGGTTAAGCGAACTGTTAAAACAAAAACTGTTGAGGCTTCTTTGCCATATAAGGCTGAGATTGTGGCTGGCTCGACTGATTATGTGGATTTTCTGCAGAACCGCCGTGACAGTTATTTCTGGATTAGGGGCGTGTACTTCTGCAAAACGCCGATGCAAATAGACCTTAAACTTTCAACTGTTGACGCTTTTAACGCTGGCTCTGTTCTGTTCGACGTTATAAGAGCTGTAAAAGTCGCCTTAAACAAGAAAATGGGCGGAGCTGTTCCGTCAATATGCGTTTACGCCTTTAAGCATCCGCCACAGCTTGTGTTGCTTGAAACCGCCGAAGAAATGTTCGCCAACTTTATCGCAGAAAACGTTTGAAAGTGTTAAACAAGTTTTTGCAGTTCACGTAGTATTTTCTCTTTTGTGCCGCTTTGCTGCATCCTCTCTTTCAGCAAACTTATTGTTTTCACGGGCGTTGGGTCAACCCCTCTTAGTATGGCTAGGTAAACGCTTGTGAAGTCTCCAATTAGAATTGTGGACAGCATTTTGGCTAGTTTGCTTTCGCCTCTGCTCCAAACTTCAAAGGTTTTAACCTCTTCGGCGCTAATCAACTCTTTTGTCGTTTCAATTCTAACTTGGATTTCTTTCGGCTCGTTTTTGTCTCTAATGAAGATTATGGAAAAGTCTTTTGCAAGCGCCCCAGCGGCTTCCCAGCCCACAATTTCGTTGTGGTTTAATTCTGGGAAAAATTCCCATTTCGCTGGAATTTTGCTGTTTTCGTTAAACTGCTGTTTAAACCGTTGGGCAACAGCTCGATAAAATCCAAACCCGTAAACTGTTGGAATTGTCCCATTAATTTTTGAAGCTAAACTCTTTGAAAAGTTGGCGGTTACGGGCTTTTCTGGCATGTTTTCGTTGCTAACGCCTTTTAGGACTTTGATTGTCTCGGCGATTTCAGCGTCAACATTTGAAACCAAGCCTGTTTTCTCCAAAATTATGGGTAAAGGCGTGAAAAGGTATGGAAGCGCTGCCCTCGGCGGAATTCCAGTTGGAATGCGAATGAATGGCAAGCCCATTTTTTCAGCAAAATCCAAAAGGCTTCCGCCAGAGCTTACACAAACAATTTTGCAGTTTCGCTTAGCTGCGTCGAGGAAAACGCTGAGGGACTCCTCTGTTTCGCCAGAGTAACTCGCCACCAACACCAGCGTGTTCTTGTTTACGTATGCTGGAAGCCTATATTCTCTTTGAACCTCTATTGGAATGGCTATCCTATCGTTTGCCCAGTCTTTTAGGAGTTCTCCACCGATTGCTGAACCGCCCATACCAGCCACAACAATTGTCTGCGGCTTCGGATAATCCACCGAAAGGTTTCTGGCAATTTTTGCGGCTTCCTCATAATGTTTTGCGGCTTCCACACAGAATAAAAGCATACCCTCTCTATCAATTTTCTTTATGCCTTCAAGGCTGTCTAGGATTTTGGCTCTTTGCAATTTAATCACTTCGCCATTCTTAACTCATTGAGAATTATTTAACGCTTTCAGCTTTTAGTGACTTTGTGTTAGTGTCTTGCTAAAGAAGCATAATTGTTTAATGTCCTATTAGGCATGGGCAATAGTCCGAAGCGAACGAGTGTGAATGAAAAATTGCGAGGAGTCGCTACTTTTTTATTGCATTGATAAAACTTTCTATCATTTTTTGACATTTCTTTACACCCTTTTTATTTTTCAAGACCTCTCCTATATAATCGCCACCTTTTATGCAAACTGAGGGAAGAATTAATTTTATTCCAAGACCTCTAATGAAGGCTTCTGTTACTTTCAATATTCCTTTCTCAATTTTTCCCGTACCTGATACAGCCACTATACATGATGGCTTTTCATGAAAGATCTTATAATCTGGATTCACGAAGGTCATCTCGTAACCTCTATGTCTTCGAAAATGCCCAATCGTGTCTAACCTTTCTAAGAAACATAGAAACTTTGAAGAGAAGAAAATATACTTTGGAATTAGAAAGATTATTCCATTAGCTTTTTTCATCTTCTCAAAAATTTGGTTAAAATCATCTTTTAGAATGCAATAGTTCTCTATACATTTCCCACAAAGGTTGCAGGACTTTATTTCCTTTTCCGCTAACTGGATTATTTCATAATTAGCTTTTATGGATCCAAGAATTGTTTTGGCTAGTAAATAAGAATTTCCATTTTTTCTTTGCGAACCGATTATTGCCAAAAGTTTTATTTTTGATCTCATAAATTCCCAAACGCATTATTTTTATTTTAATTTATAAATAGCAATTGATGTTGCTAAGACTTAAATTTTACTCGGTGAGGATTATGGTTTAAAACGGTGAAGGCGAATGGTTGAGTTGCATGGGAAAAGGCTTTGTGTGGCTATACCTGCCTCTGTTGTTTCGGACACGCCGCACCTACGTGAGAAAACAGCTAAAATAGGGCTTATTGGAAGGGCAGCCGCAATCTTCAGAGTTTCGGAAATAATAGTTTACCTTGACAATCCAAAGGTTAATCAAAAAGCCGACTTAAACCTAATCGCCACTTTACTTGGATACATGGAAACACCACAATATCTGCGTAAAAGATTGTTTAAACTTAAGCCTGAACTGCAATTTGCGGGCATACTTCCGCCACTTCGAACACCACATCATCCATTAAACCGTAAAATTGAAGGTTTAAGGGTTGGCGAATATCGTGAAGGCGTAACCCTATCAAAGACAAAAGAAGGCACTTTGGTGGATATTGGCGTGGAAAAGCCAGCCCTAATCGTGAATAGGCAGTTGCCAACGGGAAAACGTGTCACGGTGAAAATTGTGAAGATTGGCGAAAGGGTTGAAGTTGAGTTGACAAATCGCGACGAAGTAGAAGCGTATTGGGGATATGCGGTTGTTGCTGAACTCCAAACTTTTGGAAAACTTGTTAAAAATGGAGATTTCGACTTAACCATTGCCACTTCTAAGCGTGGCGTTCCATTTACAGATGTTTCCACAAAAATTTCTGAAAGGTGGGTAAAAGCGAAAAAAGTTCTCTTGGCTTTTGGCGCTCCAACACAGGGACTTTACGAAATAGCGGAAAATGAAGGGTTAAACTTGGATAGCCTAGTTGATTTTGTTGTTAACACTATTCCCATGCAGGGAACAGAAACCGTTAGAACAGAAGAGGCGCTTGTGGCTTCTTTAGCCGTTTTTAAATTGCATTTTAATGTTTAAATGTTTGTTCTGTCCTATTTTGGCGTATGTACTTCGACTTTGCCATGCCCCTAACGCTTTTCGCTGTTACGTTGTTAACTTTGTTTTTAAGCGGGAAAACTGAAGATAAACTGAAAAACGTTTTAGAAGAAAGACAAATTGGTTTGTGGAGCGCCATGTTACTTGCTGCAACAATAACCATGATTGTTCTGTTCATTGTGTTTATTCCACAAATGATGCTTGTAAACATGTTCCTATTTTCCTACTCAGCGCTTCTTTTCATATTCGCTTATCTTCACTCGGACATGCAAAGGCTTAAAGCCCAGATTTTCTGTATCGCCTTTCTTATATTCACTTTTTCAGCTGGCACGCTCAGCCTACTCGTCCTCGGCAAAGCGACAGCGGTTTGCGCAACTTCAACGTTTTTCGGACTTTTCGCCTTCACATTTTTAATTTTGCTATATGAAGAGTTGAGGGTTGACTTTGGAAGGCGATGGTACTTAGCCGTTTTACCCCCCGCCCTATTCTTAAGCCTATACATATTTTTTAGCAAAACAATTTTTTGGATGTTTTATTTAGCTAACGTCTGCGGAATAGTCTCCGCCGTTTTAGCCACGCTTTTCATTGGAAACCTCTTCACGTGGAAACCCACGCTATTTTTCGCTGGAATCGTAACCATAATGGATATAATTCTAGTCCTAATCACTGGCACAATGTCTTCCGCGGCGGAGCAAGCCCTAAACTTAAGGCTTCCAGTGGCAGTTTTATTACCAACACTTCCATTCAGCAACTCCTACATACTATTGGGTTTAGGCGATTTTTTCTTTGCTGGGTTACTTGCAACACAAACCCTTAAAAAATACGGCAAAAAATCCGCTGTTCAATCAACCATCGCCATGACCATTTCCTTCTTTACTTTCGAAGCGTTTCTGCCAATTTTCGGCTTAAGCGCTTTTCCAGGTACTGTAATGATTATCTGCGGCTGGCTTCTGTTTGTGCTATGGAAAAATTTAAAGAAAAATGAAATCTAACCGAAAAGCGCTCCTAAACCTTCAAGCGCTGCTTCTTCCTTGGCTTTTTCCTCTTCCTCTTTCTTTTTCTTCTCTTCTTCCTTTGGTTTGGCTTCGGCTGTGGGTGCGGCTGTGGCTGCCGTAGGCGCAGAAACTGGTGCGGTCATCATCGTCGGCGCGCTTTTTATGGCTTCGTCAATGTTAACTTCAGCTAGGGAAGCCACCAAAGCCTTAACGCGCACTGCGTCAACGTTTATGCCTGCGGCTGTTAAAACTTGTGTTAGGTTTTCTTCGTTTATTTCTTTTCCAGCCTTGTGAAGAAGCATTGCAGCGTAAATGTATTCCATATCCTTTTCACTCTCCACTCAAATATTTATGTGTTTTCAATTGCCTTTTCCTTCTAAAGAAGGCAATCTACTACTTAAACTTAACATTTCCATATACGCCCTTCTAATTAAGTCAGCTATTGTTTCTTTGGTTGGTATCGCCGTATTCATTGAAAGTGCATAAGCCATTTTATGAGCGATTTGCAAAAGCGCTGTGATGTTTTCCCTTGTTGGATAGGCTATGCTTATCGATAATGCACAAGCTTCTATGCAGCATTTTTGGATGTTCTGTTTGGTTTCCTCTATGTCTATTTTAAGCTGTTCGCTCGTTATTATTAAACCATCATCATAAACAACTTTAAGGGAAAGTCCAGCTTCAACAGGTTTTATTCCAAGCTTTGACAAAACGCTTGCAAGCCTTTCATCTATTACGTCGCCTTTTCTCGCCACTAAAGTATCCTTACTAATCCAAACGCTTCCAGACTCAATCCTTGTTGGCAAACCAACAGCGTTTAATTGGCTAATTATTGGTCCAGGAGGCTGCCCAGTGTTTCCAGCTGGAACCACAACATCGAAAGCTGCCACATCGCCGGCTTTCGCCGTCGTTCTAACTTTTCCTCTTTCGAGTATTAGCGCCAGCTTGAATGGGTTAAGGTTTGTGAACAAATAAATGTTTGAACCAGTTAAATACTCTGTAAGTTTTTCTAAACTCGGTTTTTCCCTGCAGTTTTCAATGGCTTTTCTCATTAAAGTGTTTTTAAGGACTCTTATGTAGGCTTTTCCCATCAATTTTTTCTTAAACTCTTGCAGTTGAGCTGCCCTCACCTTTTGTAAACTGGCTATTCCAACAACCGTATACTGCCTTATTAACTGTTTTATCTCTTCGACTTCGCTGATTTTTTCTTGTAAAACCAGTTGCGACGGCATCGTCCTCGCCTTCTTTTACGGCTTAACTTTTACGGGTGTGCCCATAGACGTTTTTACATAAGCCAATTTAATGTTTTTCACTCCCCTTTTCAGCTTGCCTTCCACCGCCCTCAAAACTGCTTGAACGTTTTCGGCTATTTCCTCCTCCCGCATGTTTTCAGTTCCAACACGGCATTGTAGAACTGGCTGATTGCGCATTCTCACAAGCACGGTTTTGCGGTGTTTCTCTATTAGGCTGGATATGTCAGTTGTCGGCGAAACTGGAATGGGCATTTTACCCCTTGGACCCAAAAATGGACCCAAAACCCTACCCACAAGAGGCATTAATGGAGCTTCAGCAATAAAAACATCATAATCATTAGCTAACTTTCGCAGTTCACGCTTTTTCCCAGCCAAACTCTCAAGTTCAGCTCTTTCAATAACAATGTCCGCATTGGCTTTTCTAGCCTTAAGCGCTAACTCGCCAGTAGCTATGACGCATATCCTATTTGCCTTTGCTGGCAAATGTGGCAATTCCACAATTTCCTGAAGCTTCCCCTCAGAAGATTTTATGTCCACATCCTTTAAACTTACAATTAGCTCTACTGACTGTGTAAAGTTTCTTTTTTTACTTTTTTCTTTTGCAGTTTTAACTGCTTCAACTATTGTTTTTTGGTCTAAAGGCATCGCTTAAGCCTCGTGCCAAGAAGGAAATAAAACGCCTTTATAAAAATATTCTCTTAGCTTTTACACTTCGCTAAACAGTTTGTTATGTTTGCCTTCGTCTATTTCTTTTTGGATTTCTCGTGGGTCTTTTCCTTCAACTGTTACGCCCATGCTTACGCAGCTTCCCAAAATTTCTTTGGCGGCTGCCTTCAAATTTTTAGCCAAAAGCTCTGGACGTTTAATCTTGGCTATGCGTATGATCTGCTCTAAAGTTAGGTTTCCAACTTTCTGCGTGCTGGGCGTTCCAGAACCCTTCTCTATTTTCAGTTCGCTGACGATTAGGGCGGATGTTGTGGGCGTTCCAACTGTCACTTCAAACTCTTTTGTTTCTGGGTCAACCGCTACTTTCACTGGAACTTTCATTCCAGCATAATCTCGTGTAAGCTCATTTATTTTATTCACGATAGCCATAACATTAACGCCTAATGGACCTAATGCTGGTCCTAGTGGGGGTCCAGCTGTTGCTTGTCCCCCGCTTACGAGAAGTTCCACAATTTTTTTCTCAGCCATTTATTCGCCTCCTTCAGTTTCTGCTTTTTCCACAAGTTTTACATAATCAGAGTGAACGGTTATTGGCAGTGTAAACGTGGCTTCTAAAAGTTCAAGTGTAACTTCCTCTTTAGCCTTGTCAATTCGTGTTATTTTTGCACGCATACCCTTAAACGGTCCGCCGGTCACTTCCACTATGTCGTTTTCGCTTAACTCCTCAATTATGGGTTTTCTGACAACGTATTTTTCAATTTCAGAAAAATTTACAACGCCTGGAATCCTTGACCTTACATGTCTTATGCCAACTATGGCTTGCTCAACCAAATGTGGTCCTTCAGCTTCGACGAAAACATATCCCTTTAAGGTTTCTGGCACAAGAATAGCCTTTACTGGTATATTATTCATTTCGATTTTGGCGGCGATTAGTTTGGCTACGTTTCTCTCTTGCCCAGTTGTTGTTTTTACAGCAAAAATCTTTGTTGAATGTTCTTCTCCCATAAAAGTTTCCTTCTAACCGGCGGTTCCAGGCTGCAAAACCGATGACAAAAGTTTAATCACGAATCCTATTAATCCAACAGCGCCTATACCCAGAAAACATATTTTTATTGAGAGCCACAGCTCGCTTTTTCCAGGTTTAACCGCAAGCTTTAGGGTTCTTGCAGCTTGGGATAGAAACGACCTCAAACCCATTTTTCATCGCACAAACATCTTCTAACCCAAACATAATAAATGTTACGCATGGTTACGACAACGTCAATTTTGTCTAATGTCAACAACTGCAAAATTGCTAGTCTCTCTCTAGTTTTTGTGTTAGTTTGTGGTAGGCATAAATATTGCGTGTATTTAATATGTTTACAGTGGGCGTTGATTAAGTTGGTTAAGAGCATGTTTGGCGTTGACCCGTGGCTTACGACTAAAAAACTTAGAGATGAGGAAGACCCTCATAAAACCTTGAGGATTTGCCAAACGTCGAAATGATTTAAAATCAAACTTTTTCGATGTGAACGCCTATTTCCTCAAGCATTTCAATAATTCTTGATTTGTACTCGCCCTTAATTCCCTTCCAATCCAAAATTGCAGTTTTAACTTTTTCCAAAGTTTTTTCCACGCATTGTTTGAGGATTTCCGCGTCCACGTGTGGAATTGCATATTTTGGGATTATGTGGCTGAAGGCTACTTCGTTTTCCAATGCTATACGTGTGAATTTCGCATTGTAATGGGGTCCGCCTATGCCGATTACGGCTGCAGCCCTAGACTTGCCGAAATTTGAAAGCGCATTTATTACTGCATGGGCTACGGATTCTGCTGCTTTCAAGTCGCTCCATTGTTTAGGTGAGCTTCCCAACTCTGTGAACGCCGCGGGCAAATTCAGTGATGGACCATGATGGGTGCATTCATAAGAAACTTCGTAGTCTAGTTGCATTTCCATTTTAAGGCTGTTTAAAGCCTTTAACGTGTCTCTCATGAAGTTTGCGGGTGAAACTGAAACGGTTTTTGGTAATCCGCCAAGCTCCGCACTGCCCAAATTGCCGGGCGTATGCACAGAAAGTGTTGGCGTTCCGCTTTCGCTGCTATGCCTCGAAATGAAAACTGCAAGTTCCACATTTGTGAAATAATGTGTTAGGTTTTGGAGGTAAACTGGTTCTTGATTGGAAGTTACAAGTTTAACCTTTCTACAGCTAATGTCAACTTCATAAACTGGGTTTTCCTGGAACTTTTCGGTTATTTCTTTGAATGGGTAGTTGTTTAGAATTTGTTTTTGTATGTTTAGGCTTGCTGTGTCTTTGTTTGAGGATATGATTAAAATTATGTTTGTGCCCCTTTCCAAAGTGAACATTTAAACGCTATTAAAATGTTGCGACTGCGTTTGCCTTGTGGGATTTCCGGTTAGACTTATATTCAAGTTATAACTATACTATAAATCATGGTGAAAAAATGATTTCGCTTGTTGCCACGGTTTCCAGTCCCAAGGGCTTGCGGTATGAAAAGCTTGAAGAAGTCGATGTGACGCGTGGAACAACCCTTGTGAAACGTGGTTTTGCTCATACGCAAAAGCACGGCGTTGTTATGGATGTTACAAATGTTGAGCAGGCGCAAATAGCCGAAGAAGCTGGCGCTGTTGCAGTTATGGTTTTGGATAAACTCCCCTATGATGTGCGGAGGGCTGGCGGCGTTGCGAGAACGGCAAGCGTTAAAGCTATTGAAGAAATAGTGAATAACGTTTCTATTCCAGTTATGGCGAAGTGCCGTATTGGACATACTTACGAGGCTAAGGTTTTAGAGACTATAGGCGTTGACATGATTGACGAATCAGAGGTTTTAACGCCAGCCGACGAGGAAAGGCACATTTGGAAATGGGATTTTATAACGCCTTTTGTTTGTGGTGCGAGGGATTTAGGCGAAGCCCTACGCAGAATCGAAGAAGGCGCGGCGATGATTAGAACTAAAGGTGAGCCTGGCACTGGCAATGTTGCCGAAGCCATTAAACACATTAGGCTTGTCAATGCTGAGATTAGGCGTTTGAGGGCGATTTATGAAAGCGGAGACCAACAGGAGCTGATTAGGGCGGCTAGGGAGCTTAAAGTTTCATATGAGTTGGTTGTCGAAACTGGGCGTTTGGGAAGACTGCCAGTTGTGAATTTTGCGGCTGGAGGCATAGCAACGCCTGCAGACGCCGCTTTCATGATGACTTTAGGATGCGACGGCATATTTGTCGGCTCAGGAATATTCAAATCTGAAGACCCGTTGGAAAGGGCTCAAGCCATAGTTTTAGCCACAACCTTTTATGACGACCCAGCTAAGATTGCTGAAGCTCAAGAAATGGTTGACGAGAAAAAATCCATGGTTGGCTTTGACATTAAAAATTTGGAGTTGAAAATGCAGGAGCGTGGAACCAGTTGAAAACGCCAGTAATAGGCGTGCTTGCGCTTCAAGGAGCAATTGAAGAGCATGTTGCAGCGACAAAACTTGCATTTAAAGATTTAGGGCTTAACGGTTTGGTTCGTTTGGTTAAGGCGGTTGAGGATGTAAAAGCCGTTGACGGCTTAATTGTGCCAGGAGGCGAAAGCACGGTTATCGGTAGGCTTTCAAGCGTCAACCAAACTTTGCAGATGATTAAACAGAGAATTTATGATGGCATGCCAGTGTTAGGCACATGCGCTGGTCTTGTTCTGTTGGCTGGGAAGGTTTATGACCGCGTTTTGGGTGAAACCAGCCAGCCCACACTTGGCGTAATGGATATTGTTGTTGAGCGAAACGCTTTTGGCAGACAAAGGGAATCTTTTGAGGCGGATTTGGAAATTCCAGTCATAGGCGAAAAAAGGTTTAAGGGCGTGTTCATTAGGGCTCCAGCCATACGGCAAATCGCACCTCACGTTAAGGTTTTGGCTCGGCTAAATGCCATGGCAGTGGCTGTTCAACAGCACAACATTGTTGGAACGGCTTTCCATCCAGAACTTACAGAGGACACACGAATACACCAATATTTCATTAACACAGTTATGAACGCTTATGCCAATCCAGCATAAACTGAAAAAGCGTTGGTAAAAAGGGTTTTATAATTTGGCGTTGATGGTTTAGTTTGGAAAGGCGTGTGAAATGCATTTAATCAATTTTAAAGAGTTAAGTGGTCAACAGCTTACTGAAATTGTTGATAAAGCCATTGAGGTCAAGCATAACCCAGAAAAATATAGGCGGGCTTTAAATGGCAAGTCCTTAGCCCTCATCTTCCAGAAAACTTCCACGCGCACACGGGTTTCCTTCGAAGTTGCTATGACACAGTTGGGCGGTCATGCGCTTTACATTGACTGGCGAACCACAAACTTCACTTTGGCGGACATTTACGACGAAACGCAGTATCTATCACGTAATGTTGACGGCATAATGGCTAGGCTATTGCGAAACGCCGATTTACAGGCGATGGCAAAAACGTCGCTTGTTCCAGTCATTAACGGATGCGACGAGAAATATCATCCAACCCAAGTAATAGCCGATTTAATGACCATGAAAGAGCGGAAGGGCAAACTTGAAGGCGTAAAACTCGTTTACATAGGCGTTCACAATAATGTTTGTAATTCGCTTATTGAAGGTTGCACAAAAACAGGCGTAAAAATAACTACGGTAACACCCATATTCAACGAGCCAAGCAGAGATGATGAGCTTCTTGAAAACGCTAGAAAAACTGGGTTGTGGATAACAACACTCGATGTTAAGGAAGCCGTCAAAGATGCGGATTTCGTTTACACTGACACTTGGGTTGACATGGAATATTTTTCAGACTCAAAATACGCTGAGGAAAAGGAGAGGCGAATAAAGGCTATGATGCCATACCAAATAAACATGGAGTTGCTGAAGGGAACAAACGCTTACATAATGCATGACATGCCAATCCACCGCGGATACGAAATAAGCGCTGACGTGGTGGAAAGCCCAAAATCAATAATTTACGAACAAAGCGAAAATAGGCTTTACACAGCAAAGGCAATACTGCTAAAACTGTTAGGAAAAACATAGGTCTTCGCCGTTTATAAGCTTCCCATCTTTACTTCAAAATTAAATCAACAAACTTTTCAGGGTTAAACATTTCTAAATCCTCATATTTTTGTCCAGTTCCAATAAACAAAATTGGCTTTTTTGTTGTGTATGTTACGCTTAAGGCTGAACCGCCCTTAACATCCGCATCCACTTTCGTCAGTATTGTTGCGTCTATGCCAACGCTTTTGTGGAACTCTTCCGCCTGCATAACTGCGTCGTTTCCCGTTAATGAATCCACAGTTAAAACGGTTAAGTCTGGGTTTGCCACACGCTTGACTTTGGCAAGTTCATCCATCAAATTTCTGTTCGTCTGCATTCGCCCCGCAGTGTCTATTAAAACCACGTTTATGCCATGAGCTTTCGCATGGTTTATGGTGTCATAGGCAACAGCAGCGGGGTCCGAGCCGTACTTGTGCTTTATCATCCGCATTCCTAAACGTTTTGCGTGTTCCTCCAACTGTTCAATTGACCCAGCCCTATAAGTGTCGCTACACGCCAAAACAACCGAATAACCCTTTTTATTAAGGAATTGGGCGACTTTGGCTATTGTTGTTGTTTTTCCAGTGCCATTTATCCCAACAAAAACTATTACGAAAGGCTCGCCCCTTTTCCGTTTTTCATCAACAATCCTTAACAAGTCTATTTGGCTGTTTGCAGTCATGGTTTCTAAAAGCACTTCTCGAAGGTTTTCCTCCACGATTTTTCTGCGGTCTTCAAGCCTTTTCACTTGAACACCGTTTAGGCGTTTTTCCAGTTCATCGCATATTTTTTCAGCCACTGGAAATGCAACATCATTTTCCACGAGACTTATTTTAAACTCAGCCAACAACGGACGTAAATTTTCAGCTTTAAGCTCCGTTACCGTAATTTTGTTTACGATTCCCTTTAGTCCAGACTTAAGCCTTTCAAACATCTTTTACAGCTTTCCTCTCCCTTGCCTCAGCAATTAAACCTTCAAATTTTTCCCTGTCTTCGCCGATTTTTTCTGCGACTTGCGCAAGTTGTTGCTGAAGCGAGGCTCTTGTGTTTTCTAGACTTTCTAAACGTTTTTTTATGATTTCTTTTGCTTCTTGCAATGTTTTTTCAACGGAAATTCCAGCGCCCATCCCCACAATTATTTTGTCTGGAGTTTCAAGTTTGGCTTTGATGTAGGAGTTTCCGCCTATTGGAACAAGCAACTCAGCGTTTTCCTTTTCCTTCTCCAACCCCTCAAGCGTCAAACTTGCATAGGTTAAGTCGGTTATTACGGCGTTTACGGCGTTGATTCTGGCTTGTATAGCCTCGGCTGTTTGCTCAAGAAAACGCATTTCAACGCTTAACTTGCGCAGTTCCTCTTCGCTTTTACTTGCCAACGGCTTCCTCTCCCAAAACCATTTTCTTCAACAATGGATTTTCTATTTCTTGAGGCGAAACTTCCTCCACAGCCAAAATTTTTATGTGAAAACGCTTGACACGGTGTCTACTGCCAAGTTCAGCATAAACCTTCTCGATGGCATGTTCGGGCTTTACAGCTAACACTTCCTTTTTGAAAGGAGTTTTCAAGTTTGGCTTATTAATTTCGCCAGTTATCCTAAAAACTTTCATTTTGCGCATCCTCGCTTACAACATCCAATGCATTCCCTATTATAAATATCTCGGGTCCAGTTGTTAATGCGCCAGCAACAGCCGTATAACTGTTGCCAACCAAACCAGTACCCACGTAAGGTATTCCACAATTAACCGTGCCCACATTAACCGGAACTTTCAAGACGTTTTCAAGAAGTTTTCGCTCTGAATCCTTCAAAAGCGGATGAGCCAAAACGCCCTTGTTCGTGGCAACAGCCAAAGAACCAACATAGGGCAAACCGGCAATTTCGCTAGCCACAGCTTCAACACCCAATGTTTCGGAAATTAGCTTAACATCAGAAGCCTTTAACCTCGGGTCAACGACTGCGCCATAATCATTTGCCAAAACCATGTTTCCATAGGCTGTCCGCTTGGTTTCCATAACTGTTATGTTCCCGTCAAAAACACTTTTTATAACTTCAAGTTCTTCTTCCCGAACAAAATGCGGAAGCAAAACTCCATGCGAATTCGCGCATGTCAACGCTCCAACAAGAACCGAACCCCCAACATTCGTGTAAACAAGCTTCGCTTTAAGCCAATCCGCCATCCTCTCAGCCTTTTTAAACGGAACAAGCCTTGGAACTATCACAACTTTGTCGGTGGCAAGAGCGTAAACGCCTATACTTGCACTTCCAAAAAGGCTAGAAAGATAAACAGCCAAAGACTAGTCGCCTTCAGCCAAATAAACTGTGACGTTTCCCTCTTTGTCTTTTGCGGCTCTCACACGTATTTTTCTCGGGGGTTTCTCTATGCCTCTACCCCAAATTTTCTCGTTTACCTCATTAGTGATAATAAGCCTTTTAGGTTCTTCCTCCTCTTCCATTCCTTCTGCGCGTTTTTCAAGTTTCATGTGTTTTATCAAAAAACTTTTAAGTATTCGCATAGCCCTTGGGGCTCTTTTTCTTGGTGGTTGAATCCATGCTTTGCTTAGGGGTATGGTGTAAATTCTTTCTTCAACTATTTCTTCTTCTGGTTTTTCTTCACGCTCTGGCGGTTTAGCCTCTTCCACCGTTGGAACGGGCGCTTCTTCTGTTGTTTCAATTTTTGCCTCTGCTTCTTCTTTCTCTAGAACTTCGGTTTCCGCCTCTTCTTTTTCTTGAATTTCTTCTTCTGCCTTTTCCTCAGTTGTTTCAGCTAATGCTTTTTCTTCTTGTCCCTCGCTTGGCTCCCTTTTTTCCATAATTGTTCCCTTTTAAGCCTTTATTTTTCTAGCTCTCCACATTCTCCTTTTTGGGTGTGTCCTAAATTTTCCAGCTGTTTTTACCATGACCCATGTTGGAACAGCCCTCTTTTGCTTTCCGGCTTTTGCCAGTCTCCGTTTTTTGGCTGTCGGTTTGTTCCGAGCCATATTTATATCCTTCTTATTTTTGTTTCACGCTTTTGACCTTGCAGTTGGATTAATATTTGCTTCAATTGTGCATCCGTTAGTGGTATGTGCAATTTTCCTTGTTGTGCCAGTTGGATTAGTTGTAACTCTAAATATTCTGTAAATTCAGGCTTAACCATTTTCAGATTCGTAAGCCTTTGTCTGGCTTCTGGAGTGAGTATTTTCCTAAGCAATAATTGTTTTTGCTGTTCTATTTGGGCTTGCCTTTGCTCTTCGGCTAGTCTCTGCTGTAACTCCAAAAGTTTTCTTCTTCGAATTTCCTCCAATTCGTCCTCAGACATTCCATTCAATCCTTCAAGTATTTTTCTATTTCAGGAATTTCTTTGGCAACTTCCTTGCCGACTTCTTCGGCTATTTCATGTAAAAGTTTTCTGCCTTTTGGCGTTACCTTTCTCCCTTGCGGTTTCAAAGTTTCAATTAAACCCGCAGCTTCTAACTGTTGTAAAGCCTTTCTTATTATTGAGCCTCCAGCCCTAACCGCATGTTCTGGTTTAACACCGAAATCTTTTCTTCCGCCGTATTCAGCCCTTAACTTTTCTAAGCCGATTGGTCCGTGAACATAAATTTTACGCAGTAGCGAGGCACAGCGAATATACCACCAATCTGGGTTTTGCGGTTGTCTCTGAACATGAGCGCCAGTTTTCACTGTATTAGTCCACGCTGGCGGAGTTACTTCGTCCACATTTTCTTTTAGGTAATTGGCTAACTTTTCAATAAATTTTGATGCTGGAACATTTTGAGGCGTTGTCAACTTCGCTTATCCTCTGGCTTTTCCTTTCAGTAAAACATAAATCTAATATAAAGGCTTTCTGCGACGGCGTTTGTAAAGCATGAACGTGTGTCCTCTAACTTCAACCAAAAAAGCCTCTGTCTGCTCAGCGATTTTTGAGGCTACCTCCCTTGCTTTACTTCCTTCAAGAGCGCTTTTCAAAATTTTAACTTTAACCATCTCATTTTTGTCTAATTGCTTCTTAACTTCATTCATAAGTTCTTGTGAAACTCCGCTTTTTCCAACCCATATCGTTGGTTTTTCTCCGCACAGCCTTCTTTTTATTCGCCTTTTCATCCCAACAGTAAGCTTACTCATTTTACTGCTCCTTTTCCGCTTTTAATGGTATGCGCATGTGTTTCCCACAGTTTAGGCATGTTATCACTGCGTGTGGTTCTCTCCGCTGTTTTATGCGTACACGACAATTAACGCCCGGCAAAATAAAGCTTTTACAGTGTCTGCAAACTTGGCGTCTATACTCTTTTGGTAGGCGAAGTTTGGCTGCCATGGCTATTTTTCGTGCCAAATACACGTAACGTTGCGCTAATGCGGGGTCTTCGTGGAATGTTTCCCTTGCCAGTTTAAAAAGTGTTTGAATTCGCCTTTTTGCAATGCGTTTGGTGGTTGGCTCCATCCTCTTTCACGTTTTTCCTTTTGATATTGTCCTTTCCATGTCCCAACGTTTGAAAACTTCTTCTGCTATCTGTGGTCTCAAAGCGAAAATGTCTTGTGGATGCTTCACATACAAGTAAACCATGTAAACACGTTCAAAAGCGCCTGACCTAACAAGCATATAACTTGGCTTTTTAGGAAGCGTATAAGCATAACGTTCAAAAACTTCGTTGAAAATTTCCGAAATTTTCTCTGCGGAAACCGTGTGGTCAAACCCTATCTCGAAAGTGTAACAATAAAGCGGAATATGTTCCTCACCTTCATAAGCGTAGTTAGTTATGTCCCTATCCATAATTTGGAGGTTACTAATCGAAACCACGTTGTTTCCTATTGTTAAAATCTTTGTGTAGTTAATGGTTATTTCTTGCACTATACCTTCAACAGCGCCTATGCGGACATAATCGCCAACCCTAAAAGGCCTTGCAGCAAATAGGAAAAGTCCAGCTATGAAATTTCCAATGGTTTTGGTGGATGCGAAGCCTACGGCTGTGCCTCCGAGGGCTGAAAAAGCGATAATCCATTCTGATGGTAATCCGCCAACTCTGAAAAGGGCAACTACCGCCCCAACTAGTATTAGTATTCGGAATGTCAAAACTAAACTGTTTGTTACGTGTGGTGCTAAATGTGTTCGCTTGGCAAACCGTTGCAGATACCGTGTTATAACCCTTTCCAAAACAAGCGCCACTGCGCCAACAACAATTATCCATACAATGGTGGATAAGTTAATTCCAAGGAATGTTTGCGACTCCAAAGGTTCAAAGAATTCTTGGGCGGTCATGGCTTATTCCGTTATGTTTGCATGTTAAATGCCTCTTTTATAAAGCTCTCTATTCCCTCTTAACCCTTAACAAAAGCATCACCGCCAAAATCTGAAACGCCACAGCGTAAAACACTGTAGCTAATGGCGTTTGGAGGTCTATGAATAAGCCGAATGCCAAGCCGCTGACAAGTTCACCTAAACCATACACAACATTGAAAATGCCATAGGCTGTGCCCCTCGAAGAAACTGGCGTAAGCTCCGAAACTGCTGCGCGGTAAACGGATTCCTGCATTCCCAACACTAAACCTGAAAACACCAAAGCAACCATAAAAA
>JAWCNN010000002.1:36261-37433 GCA_038848525.1 Bathyarchaeia archaeon
ACAACATTGAAAATGCCATAGGCTGTGCCCCTCGAAGAAACTGGCGTAAGCTCCGAAACTGCTGCGCGGTAAACGGATTCCTGCATTCCCAACACTAAACCTGAAAACACCAAAGCAACCATAAAAATTGAAAGTTCATTGCCGCCCATTGCGAAAAACGCTGGAAAAATTGAAAGTGTGAAGGGTAAAACTAGAAATTTTGTTCCAAACTTGTCGTAGGCGTATCCAGAAATGAGGGCGGTGGGCGCATCCACTAATTGGACAAGCAAGTATAGCAACGGCGCAATCCACTGCTGTGCTGGTTCAAGAAACTCTGAAGCTTTGTAGATTATGAGTTTAGCGTTTATAAGCCCAACCGTGTTCATCAACACAGCAAACGTGTAAACATAAAAGAATTTTGGCGGTTTTTCCTTGCCCTTTTCAGCCCTTAACCCTTCAACAGTCATTTTAGCGCCTATTCGCCTGTAAGTGTAGGTTAAAACCGCCAAAAGAATTAGAAATGGCAGAAAAAGAAAGCTGAAAGTGTAACCGTAATTGTTGCTGGTTGAAAGCATTAAAGCCGCCACGACGAGCGGTCCGAGGACGGCGCCTGTCTGGTCTAAAAACTCGTGAATGCCGAAGGCTTTGCCTGCGCCTACATCCTTACTCACAACTGATAAAACTGTGTCTCTGGAAGGCGCTCGAATCGCTTTCCCAAGCCTTTCAAGCAAAATAAGTGCCACAATTATTTCTAGGCTTGACGTGAACCCCAAAAGCGGAATCGAAATTATTAGGCTATAGCCCAAAAACATGAACAGCCAATAAGCCCTTGTCGTGTCCGCTAGGAACCCACTTAAAAGCCTCACGGCATTTCCAAGAAACTCGCCAAGCCCAAACGCTAAGCCAGTAACCACTCCCGCAACGCCCAAAAACTTGAAATAGTTTGGGGTTATGCTTGCAGAGCCTTCATAAACCATGTCTCCCATCAAACTTACAATTCCAAGCAAGAGAATGCCCACATAATCGGTTTTGCGAGCATTTAACTTTTGTTTGTTTGCCATTTCCTTCGCCTTGTAAACAGCACATGTTTGTATGGGAAAGCTTTTATTAAAGTTTCATAGTTAGTTGCCAATGCTTTAAGGAATGATGTGCCATGGCTTTGCAAAACGGCGACTTCATACTTGTCGATTACA
>JAWCNN010000002.1:37531-160102 GCA_038848525.1 Bathyarchaeia archaeon
CTTCGCCTTGTAAACAGCACATGTTTGTATGGGAAAGCTTTTATTAAAGTTTCATAGTTAGTTGCCAATGCTTTAAGGAATGATGTGCCATGGCTTTGCAAAACGGCGACTTCATACTTGTCGATTACATTGCTAAAGTTAAGGAAACGGGCGAAGTTTTCGACACGACCATAGAGGAAATTGCCAAAAAAGAGCATCTATACAAAGAAGGCGAAATTTATGAGCCTAAACTGGTAGTTATAGGCGAAGGCTGGGTTCTTAAGGCTTTAGACGAAAGCCTCACAACATTAGAAGTGGGCAAACCGTCCACGATAGAAATTCCGCCGGAAAAGGCTTTTGGCGCTAGGGACTCAGAAAAGGTTAGGCGTGTTCCGTTGAGATATTTAACCGCTAAAGGTGTTACGCCAAGCCTTGGAATGCGTGTCGAATACAACGGGAAAACGGCTACTGTAAGGGCTATAGGCGCTGGACGTGTCCTATTAGATTTTAATCCTCCACTAGCTGGAAAAACATTAGTTTACGAAGTTACGGTTCAGAAAAAACTTGAAACCACAAACGAGAAAATCTCGGCGCTTATACATCGTAGAATACCAGAGGTTGAAGAAGGCAAATTCAAATTTACGGTTAAACAGAAAATTGTCAGCGTAGAAATGCCCGAAGAAGCCTTTTATTTGGAGGGCATCCAAGTTGCGAAAAGAGGCATAGCCACGGACATACAAAAATTTTTCCCAGAAATAACCACTATAAAATTCATTGAAGTTCACCATAAAGCCAGCTAAAAATGCTTAGCCTTTTATACAAATACGCAAATATACATCACGATTGAAATGTCAATTAAAGAGGCGGAAATCCTCAACGAAAGGGCTAAAGCCTTTCTGGAAAATGCTGGAAGGCTTATTGAAGAGGGTAAGTTTGACTTAGCCGCTTTCAACATTGAACAATATTGTCAACTCACGTTAAAATATAAACTTCTCATAAAAACTGGAACTTACCCGAGAATACATTCTATTATGGGTCTTCTGCGTTTACTATCCAGCCTATCAAGAGAAATCAAAAGCTTCATTGAAAATTCCAATAACATTCTATACCTAACCAAAATTGAAGACGCCTACATAGGTGCAAGATATCTTCCAAGGCTTTATGAAGAAAACGAAGTAAAAGACATGCTCAGGTTCGCCGCAGAGGAGTTTAGAAAAGTTGTCGAAAGAATTTGATTTATATTTGAGGTTTGGCAAAGAAAAGCTGAGGCAACTTAAAAGTTATAGGGATATAGCCAAAAAAGTTAAAGAAATAGTCCAAAAACACTTGGGAAAAGTCGACATTTATGTTTTTGGCTCTCTCGTGGAAGGCGAAACCACAGCTTTAAGCGACATAGACGTGCTAGTGGTTGTGGATAGCGTGAGCCGTGACGAAGCCTACAAACTTAAAGCTAAAGTTCACGAGTTGGTAAAGGCGCCAGTTGAGCTTCACGTAGCTTCAACATGGGAATTTGAAAACTGGTACAAGCGGTTCATCGGCAAGTTGGAAAGGGTTATTTAACGCTTTTATATGACTTCTGTTGTTTTTGCAAGTCTTTCAAAATCTTCACGTTTCCAGCTTAACTTGTTGAGAATGGTGTACCTTTCAGGTCTTATTTGCGGGGCTAACTCTAAGGCTTTCAACACGTTTTCTTTTTCCACGCCAAGTCCCTCAGCGTTTACGGGTGCTTCCAACTTTTCCAAGGTTTTTCTGATGCCTTTCCAATTTGCCCTGTGAAGGTAAGCCATCATAATTGCGCCGACGCCGCATTGTTCGCCGTGCATGGCATGTTTATCCGCAACCAAATCAAGCGCGTGGCTGAATAGGTGTTCTGAACCGCTGCATGGACGGCTGCTGCCAGCTATGCTCATGGAAACTCCACAGCTTATTAAGGCTTCCATTAAAATTCGCAGTCCCTCCTCGCTTTTCGATCCGATTAAATCGGCGTTTTGCATGACAAGTTTAGCGCTCATTAGGGATAGGCTTGCAGCATACTCCCCATAATACTCGTTTTTCTCTTTATTGGCTAGTTTCCAATCCCTAACAGCCGTGAACTTTGCAATCACGTCTCCGCATCCGCTTACTACGGAGCGCCAAGGCGCCTTCATTATTATGTTTGTGTCTGCTATGATGGCAATGGGCGCTTGAGCCATAACCGAATATGGCTTGTCAAAACCCTTAACAGAAGACAATGGACTTGCAATTCCATCGTGAGAAGCAGTTGTTGGGACACTTATGAATGGGATTCCTTGCCGAGCGGAACTCAGCTTTGCAACATCTATTTTTGTGCCGCCGCCCACTCCAAAAATAACTTGAGGCTTAAAAACCCTTATCCTTTCCTCAACAGCTCCAACATCTTTAACGGTCGCCGACTCCACAAGGAAAGTGTTAACATTCACTCCTTCATCCTCAAGAAGTTCCTTCACAATTTTCCCAGCAACCTCATAAGTTTTTGAACCAGCAACTATAAGCGCAGAGCTTGTAAATCCCAACTTTTTGGAAACGTCGATAACAGATTCTATTATACCATTTCCAACAACAACCTCTCTTGGAAGCTGCATGCGATGATGTTTCAGAGGCAAACCATATCACTATTCAAGTTTTATAATGCTTATAATTCGTGGCTATTCGTGTTTAAACCTTTTGAAAACAGCATTTTAAAAGCGCTGTGAAACATTTTACCACAAAATTTAAAAGGTTAAAAATGCCCTTCGAAAATGGAGGAAACATAAAGGAGAGGGCGTTATGAATTTAAAACATTTACTAGTATTTACTATGCTGGCGTTTCTGCTCGCCGCTGTTGTAGAAGCAAATCCTATCCCCATCGGGGAGGTTATGATACAGGGCGAAGACATAACAGCTTGGATTTACTGGGGACATGGGGCTCTCTGGGCTGAGGTGAACGGAATATACAAGTTTTCTTCAGTTGATCCTGCTGAGACGGTGATAATGTATTATCCTGTCCCTAATGATACGAGAAATATCTCCGTAAAAATGGATGGAAATCCTGTTACGTGGGTTTGGAATGGCACGTACTACCACATAACTGTTGACAGGTGGTTTTCAACAGATTTTCCCTACATGAAATGGTATGTCCACCCCACGGAAACCTTCACCGTAACAACACATTACGAGCACTCCGTGCCTAACCCCTATTACGGCGAAACCTACGCTTTTCTGTATGCTTATGGCTCCTATGAAACAATGGGATGGGCTAAGCATTGCCCAGCAAACATTACGGTGTACATAAGCAAACGGGTTGCTTGGCAAAAGGATGACTTTGCCGTTTACCTTGTGCATAGACCTTCAGGCGACTTGGAACGAGTATTTCCCAGAATAGCCCAAATAGGCGAGTGGTGGCAGCTATTCTACAAAGAAGAGGATACAACTGGAACAAAAGATTTCTTGGTGACAATAAAGAAAAGACCGCATGGATGTTTAAGGCTTGAAACAGACAAGGCGAAATATGTCATAGGCGAAAACGTAATCATCAGAGTTAAAAACATAGGCGACGTAACCGTGGCATTTCCAAATGTACAGAAAATAAGAATAGTTGGACCGTTACCGTCAACAAACGAAGTTTGGCCTGGCATTTACCTACCAGCAATTACGTTTCTCAGCCCAGGACAACAAGTAGTTTACGTGTGGGACCAGAAAGATTGGCAAGGCAATCAAGTCCCAGAGGGAGTTTACGTAGTTCAAACAGTAACAATGCCCGGACAACTGCCCCAAGAGCCATTTGTCTACTTCAGCACATGGTATGTGTCTTCACCAACGCCGCCTGACGTAGATGTGAAAGCTGTTTGGATGAAAACTGATCAAGCCGAATATCGACCTGGCTGCAACGTAACAATTAGCCTCACAATAGTTGGCACTTTACCCGTGCAGTTCCTGTGCGCACCGCCCATAAGCATAATCGACGAAAATGGAAACGAAGTTTGGCCAATAATTCACCTTCATGTGGTTTGGTCGGAAAATCCATGCACCACCTTAACTTATGTTTGGGATCAACGGGATGCGCAGTCAGGACTGCCTGTTCCACGCGGTGTCTACAAGGTTGTGGTACACTGTGAAAATTTAACCTGCAGCGACATTTTGGGTTCTCCGTTTATTTGCTTTAGGATTGGTTTAAGACCAGTTGGCGATTTAAATGATGATGGCACAGCGGGTTCTGTTGATTTAGGCGTGATTTACGGCGCATTAGGTTCATCAAACTTGCTGTGTGATTTGAATGGTGATGGTAAAGTTAACTATCAAGACTTTGGTTTGGAGTGCGGCTTTTACCTTGGCTGGCAAACACGCTATTACACTTATGCGCCGCCGATAGAGGGAACCGCTACGGTCTTCGGGCTAGTGATATTAGAGATTGCTCGCGACTACCCATAAATTCCCCCCAATTTTTCTGCATAATTTATACGTGTTTGACTCTATGTTAACAAATAACATATCGAACAAGTCTTTCACTTTCAAGTTAAAAGTTGACGTCAAAACCGTAATGTTAATAAATCTCGTGGTTATGATAAATGATGCTGTTTCCTAGCGAAATAAACATTCGCACATTAGAATTTTGGAGGAAAATGTAGTTTGATAAACAGTGATGCAGTCAACAAATTAGTGTTAAAGGGGACAACAACCGTAGGTGTCGTATGCAAAGACGGCGTCATATTGGCTTCAGACACTCGTGTAACCATGGGCTTTTATGTAGCCCACAAACATGGGAAAAAAATTTATAGAATAGACGACCATTTGGCAATGACTATTTCAGGTTCGGTTGCCGATGCGCAGAGAACCGTTGACATACTCACGGCAAATGCACAACTTTACAAAATCAGCATGGACAGACCAATGCCCATAAGCTCGGCGGCAAGACTTGTTGCAAACATTCTATTTTCATCAAGATATGCACCGTTGATTGCGCAGGTTCTGGTAGGCGGAGTAGACAACACGGGACCTCATGTTTACTCGCTTGACCCATTTGGCAGCTTAACAGAGGAAAAATGTGTTGCTACGGGTTCAGGTTCGCCCATAGCCTACGGCATTTTAGAGGACAAATACAGAGAGGAAATGTCTGTAGCGGAGCTTTTGCCAGTGGTTGTGCGAGCTGTTAACTCGGCTATGAAGCGGGATGCGGCAAGCGGAGACAGCTTCAACGTTGCAGTTATAGATGCAAATGGCTATAGAGAGTTAACCAACAAGGAAAAGGAGAAACTTCTGGCTTAGTGAGGAAGTTATAGTCGTGAAGTCCAGTCTTGAAAGGGACAAAATAGAAATAAGCCAGTACATACTGGAGCATGTTCCAAAAGAAGCTGAAGTGACAAGGATAGAATATGAAGGACCTATGCTTGCTGTTTACACTAAAAAGCCAGAATTGCTTGTTGAACAGAGCACCATAATAGCTGAAATAGTTAACGTCATAAGAAAACGAATTGTCATACGTTCAGACCCTTCTGTGAGGCTTCCTGAAAAGGATGCTGAAAGAATAGCGCGTGAAATAGTTCCAGCTGAAGCTGAAGTAACTGACATAAATTTTGACCCAAGCCTCGGCGAAATAATAATTGAAGCGAAAAAGCCTGGGCTTGTGATTGGGAAAAATGGGGCGGTTTTACAGGAAATTATTAGGCGAAGCAAATGGCGTCCTAATGTTTTGAGGAGTCCTCCGTTAAAGTCGAAAATAGTTACGCATATGCGCCATTATCTTCATTCTGAAAGCAAAGAGCGAGAGCGAATCTTGCGTACGGTTGGCGAAAGAATTTTCAGACCTAAAATTTACGAGGTTGGCGATGTTAGAATTACCGCCTTAGGCGGAGTTCAAGAGGTTGGACGTTCAGCCTTCCTCGTTCAAACAAGAGAAAGCAACGTGCTACTGGACTGTGGTATCAACCCCGGCTCTTCAAAGCCCTTTGAAACTTTTCCAAGGTTTGACAGTCAAGTTTTTGAAATTGACTCCTTAGACGCTGTGGTTATAAGCCACGCGCACCTTGACCATTGCGGTCTTATGCCTTTCCTCTACAAGTACGGCTATGACGGTCCAGTTTACTGTTCATCTCCAACTTCGAGTTTGATGACTTTACTTCAGCTGGATTATTTGGATGTTGCCAGTAAACAAGGCATAATGGCGCTTTACGACCAGAAAGACGTGCGTGAATGCGTTTTGCATACTATTCCGTTGCGGTATGGCGTTGTTACGGACATAGCCCCTGACGTTCGTTTGACGCTTCATAACGCTGGTCACATTCTCGGTTCGTCCATTGTTCACTTGCACATTGGCGAGGGCTTACATAACGTTGTTTATACTGGCGATTACAAATACGCAAGGACGATGCTTTTGGAGGCTGCGGCGACGGAGTTTCCAAGGGTTGAAACCGTAATAACTGAAAGCACTTACGGCGGTGCAGAGGACATGATGCCTTCGCGGGTTGAGGCTGAAGAACGTTTAACAGCTATTATAAATGAAACTTTGGAGCGTAAGGGCAAAGTTTTAATTCCAGTGCCAGCAGTCGGCAGAGCGCAAGAAATAATGCTTATTATTGATGGTTACATGCGCAGGGGGTTAATGAAAGAAGCACCCGTTTTCATTGAAGGTATGATTTCTGAGGCGACAGCTATCCACACGGCTTATCCAGAATATTTGGGTAGGGAAGTTCGCCACAGCATATTGCACGACGGCGTTAACCCGTTCCAATCAGACTATTTCACAGCTGTTGAGCATCCGAATGTGCGGCAAGATATTATTGATGGTGAACCATGCATTATTATGGCGACTTCTGGGATGCTTGAAGGCGGTCCAGTAATAGAATACTTCAAAAGCCTAGCTGAAAACGAAAGCAACACAATAATTTTTGTAAGCTACCAGATTGAAGGCACTTTGGGAAGGCGAGTGCAGAAGGGCTTAAACGAGGTTGCGCTTTTGAACAGCGAAGGCAAAATGGACGTTGTAAAAGTTAGATTGCGTGTGGAATCAATTGAAGGCTTTTCTGGACATTCGGACAGACGGCAAATAATTAACTATATTACCAATTTGAAGCCTAAACCAGAAAAGGTTATTGTATGCCATGGTGAAAGGGCGAAATGCCTAAGCATGGCAAATTTCATCCACAAACGTTGTGGCGTCCAGACACTCGTACCAGCAATAATGGAAACATTTAGGCTATTGTAAGTATCATAGTTAAGCTGCAGTCGCTATTTTCTCGGTTTTCAAAATTTTATTTACCATTTCCCTTCCCAAGTTTTTCGATATATCCAATATTTCTATTCCGATAATGCGCCCATTCTTGTCAAGGTCTATAATCACATTTTCTGCCAACTCCTCACTTATTTCGTACTTGGTTTTTCTAAGCCAAATATACATTGCATCAGCTTCCGAATCATACTCAACCTTCACCACTTATCACTGCACTCTCCTAGTCCAATAAACAGTAACAACTATTATTTTATCATTACTCTTTTCATAAATCACCTTAAGAAACTTGTCACCATACTTTCTTAACGCCGCTGATCTGCCGAGACGCGTGATAAAACTGAAATCTGGATTTTGAACTGTTTCCTCAACTTTAACTTTTGATATACTTCTATGGCTCATTCGAAACGTGGCATGTTCCGTGTACTTGATTAGCATCTCAATTTCAATACATGTTCTCCAGATTTAAGCATAAAATTTGCTAAATGTTTTAGGCTGCTGTTGGTATTGGTTCATTCGCCACTGGCGTTTTTTCCCGCCAAATTTTTATGCCTGCTGGACAAACCACAACTCTTTCTTCGCCGAGCCTTGCAATGTCTCCGCCCACAGTCTCAACAAACTCACAAAGTTCGTTTACTGCACGTTTAACGTCGTCTATACTTTTGTTTGCGAGAGGAGTTACCCTCAATATAAGGATATTTCCAGCTTTAACCTCATTCTTCACAACATCTAAATCAGCCAAATCACGAAGCGGCATA
This sequence comes from Bathyarchaeia archaeon, assembly GCA_038848525.1. Classification (GTDB taxonomy): domain Archaea; phylum Thermoproteota; class Bathyarchaeia; order Bathyarchaeales; family Bathycorpusculaceae; genus JAWCNN01. The sequence goes on from JAWCNN010000002.1 coordinate 45,485, forward strand.
GCCTTCAAATAAGTCTTGCTGGAAACGTCCCTAACCTCAATTTCCCTTTCGGGCTTCTTCGCTTTGCGGAATATGTCGCTTAAACCCGGCAAGCTTCTCCTCTCAAACACTAATTGCTTTTCAACAGTTTAAGTGTTTTCCAATTCCACGTCTAAACCCTTAATGCAGATATGCACTATTAAAACATTTTATGAATCCAAAATTTAGATTTAAACTCTTAACTGTTGGAAAAGGCGAAAATGATGTTTGAATGGTTTGTTACTGTGGCTTGTCACTGAAAGATGAAATGCTGTTATTTTGTTCTTTTCCTTTTCCTCGATAGAATTGTCGCAATTAAAGTAGTTGACGTGAGCAACGGCAAAATTATCGTTAATGAGAGTTCGGGTACAACAGTATAAGTGTAGTATATGCCTTTGTTATCCTCTACCTGACAATTTCCAGCCTCGTCATACGCCACAATTTTATATTTCACTAATGTGCCAGCGCCAGCCTCTTCCCCCAGAATCACTGCTTCATAAAGCCCTGTTGTAGAATTTAAAGTCATTGGCAAATCATTCCATGTAGCACTTTCGTTTAAGTTATAGAATAAAGTGACATTTTTTACTTCGCTTTCGAAATCAGTAACGTTCACCAAAACTTTCACATCTGTGAAAGGTTCAACATCGCCCTCTGGTATGCGAGACGGCTTTTCAATTGTTGGAGGAACGCTGTCTCCACTCGCTGTAACCGAAAATCCACTTGATTTCAGCCCTGCACCGCCATGCCAAAGCTCAAAACCAGCTTCCACGTCAATTAAGTACCACGATTCTTGAATGTAACCTCTGGACACGGCATCATTTATAAATGCGTTAATATCAAAGTTTACGGATGTTGTTTTGCTGGTTATACGATAAGCAATGTAATCCCAATCAGCCCAATCCGCAAACCAAACTTCCCAAGTTGCGCCCTCCAGCGTCACATTAGCAACTCTTGAACCTGCAGGTTGAATACTGCCCAGCCAGCTAATCCAAATCATTAATTCTGCGCCGTTAGGCGAACCACCTGAATAATCGCTTGTCTGGTGGAACCAAATGTCATAGGCAGCATTCCAAATTCCAGAATCAATTGTGGTAATATTCCAAGTGGTGGAAACATTTATGATACTGCCAACCCGTATTGGCATGCCACTATTAACTGTGGCGGAACCCCAATGGTTACCCTTATAAATTGATGGGTAAGCCGCTGGGGAACCACCAGTCGGCTTGTTATGATTTGCCTCTTTCACTGTGAAATTTCCGTTTTGGTCGTCCACTTCAAGCACTTGAACCCAACCGCTGTCCGGATTCCAAACGTTGTTCTGCACACAATACTCATGCGTAGCCGAAGTAATCCAAACCGATTCGTATTGCCCAGAAATTGTAACCGTATCTCCCAACGCAATTTGATTCATTAGGAACGTTATGGTAACAGTCATTGTCATTAAACAAATTGAAAAGCGTATTTTCATATTTCCTATCCTCTCACAAAAGTAAAATGGCAATTTCAGTCAATTTATGTATTATCCTTTCACTGAACAAGCCTTTTACTAAAATTCCAAATGTGGTCGCCGATGTAATGGATGTTTTTGACGGCAACCCCATGCTTAGCGCTTTTAAGTTCTTCCGTGCCATATTCTGTTTCGCCTATCGCCAATGGTTTACGGTGTTTCTCATCAACAACCACAACAAACTCGCCTTTTCCGAATTCTCCTTCGATTTGCACGATTCCAGGCGCCATAACGTTTGCGCCGTTGCATATGTGAGGAACAGCGCCCATATCCACAACGATTTTCGGCGCATAATTTAAGAATTCGTTGAAAACTAATGTTGGAAAAATTTTTTCTCCAATTTTAGCCAGTAAAGGCTTTCCGTCAAAAATGTAGATTTCGGCAATTTCCGTTTTAACAAGTTCAACCTTTGCCTTAACAGTCAAAACTTGTTCCAAACCAAACTTAATTTTTTCCGAAGCCTTTTTTAAGAGGATTTTAGCTTCCCTTGTTTTTAGGAAATATCTCTTATATTTTTCGGGCATGGAACTATCATCTTTTAGATAGGTTTAAATGGTATAATTTTTAAGTATAAAAACATAAAATGAAGTTGGGGTTTGGAAATGAGCGAGATGACAACTGAAATCCTTGAACAGAACCTTGGGAAAATAGTGTTGGTGCGATTGAAAGGTGGGAAAAGTCTTCGTGGAAAATTGAAGGGTTTCGACCAACATTTAAACCTTGTTTTGGAAGAAACAGAAGACACTACCAACTCTGAAAACGTGAAAAAACTTGGTTTAATAATAGTTAGAGGCGACAACGTAGTGCTTATTTCGCCGCCGCCAAGGTGACTTTTTTGGGAAAGGGAACGCCGTCCTTTGGTAAACGTACTGGAAAAACTGTTCATATACGCTGTAGGCGATGTGGAAGAAGAGCATATAACGTAGCCAAAAAGCGGTGCGCCGCTTGCGGTTACGGAAAAACAACAGTTACCCGAACGTATTCTTGGCAAACAAGAAATCTTCATAAAGAAAGGTTGCGTTAAAAACGGATTCAGCAATCGTTTATCTATGTAAGTTCAATTCATAATAGCCCTTGTCAATTTTGACGTAGATTAGTGGACCCTTGCTTCTGGCTAGTTGCCTTGCCCTTCTCAAGGAGCTGTTAACCACATTTACTGTTTGTTCTTCGTTTAGGCTGTTTCCTCCCCTTTCGCCCAACTCCATTTTTAAAATGTTTTCTGCGAGGATTGATGTACCACAGATTTCTCCATTCTTTATTAATGTATATATCACTATTTCCTGTGCTTCTTGACGGTTTGGAAGCCTCCTCCACAAAGGCTCCGCATTAGCAAGTATTTTCGTAGCTTTGTCCCATTTATTAGAGTTTTCATTACCTATGAGGAGCTTCACTCTTTCCTTCCATTTTTTAAACCATACCTTAATCCAAACGTCTAGGAACTCTTCCAGCTCGCTTGGGCTTTCATTGAAAAACTTTTCTAGGCGTTCTGCTATTTCGCAGTCGTTCGCCTCTTTTCCAACAAGGTTCCAGTGAACTTTAAGGTAATTTGTAAAGTCTTGGCATGCTATTTGAAGCACTTTGCGGTCTGAACCGAAAACATCAAGCGTTGGATTTACCTCTTTAAGCTTATTGGACAAGAGTGCTTCCACGAAGTTCATGATGCTCCTCTCGAAGCCTTCCCCATTCTCATATTTAGCTGAGCTTTTAATTAAGCTTTATTTATGGTTGCTTCTATATTTTTCTTCGGTAATATTTGGCTATATTTCTATTCCAGAAATATTATAAAATTGTTCTTGCTGTTATTCTATAAAATCTGGAAGCTCGTTTACGCTTTTAAGAATTAAGTCTGGCTTTTCGCTTTCCAATTCCACGCGAGAGAAAATTCCAGATAAAACCGCCGCTGTTTTGGCTCCAGCGGATTTTCCAGCCCTCACATCAGCCACGGAATCCCCAACAACTAAACACTCACACGCTTGAACACCCAATTTTTCAGCGCATTTTATTAGGGCGTCGGGAGAAGGCTTAGGGTCGCTTGTGTCAAGCGCTGTGGTTACATGCCTAAAAAATTTTGCTATACCAAAATTTTCCAACTCCGCCGTAACCTTCTCTTTTGGGACATGTCGCATGGTAACCAACGCCAAAACAGCCTTTTCCGAAAGTCTTTTAAGTGTACCCTCAATTTTCGGCATAAGCCTAGTTTTCGTGGCTGTTGCCCCATAATAAGCGTTAAGGTATAAATCCAAAAACCTCTGCACATTCATATTGTCCACTAAATCGTTTATTGAAAGGTTCAATTCAAGCCTTCTCGGAATTTCCAAAACCACGCTGGCTGGCACAGTCTTCCATCCCAACGCTTTAAAAGCAATTTCCACCGCCTCCCTATAAGCGTCTCTCGAATCCACCAATGTGCCATCCAAATCCAAAAGTACGCCCTTAACCCTCAACTTCACCCTCATCATTTCAGCATCCTTTTTAATGCGTATCCCACACATTTTTAACATTTTGGTTAAAACAGTATATCTGCTGCCATTTAAAAACCTAAGAACTTCAAATGTTGTTGTTTTTGAAAATTTTGCGCCAACAACATTTAAGCCACTAACCGTCGATAAGTTTTTATTTGCGGTTGGTTGTCTAAAGTAAATACCCGACAAAACGCTAAAGGCTGTTAATTGGAATGATGCCTAATGGTTAGAAAAGCGCGAATACGCTTGACAAGTACAGACTATAAAAAACTGGAGGAAGTATGTGCAGAACTGCGAAGCATAGCAGAAAAAACAGGAGTTAAAATAAACGGTCCAGTTCCGTTGCCAACTAAAAGGTTGCGGGTTCCAGTTTTGAAGTCGCCTTGCGGCGAGGGCACCTCAACATGGGACAAATGGGAAATGCGCATTCACAAACGCCTCATAGACATCGACGCTGAAGAACGCGTCATGCGACGTATCATGCGGATTCGCGTTCCAGAAGAAGTCCACGTAACAATAGAACTACTATAGAACAAACGGCGAGGCAACCGCTGTCAAAATTAGGCTTACTGCGAAAGCCACAATCCAAACTTTCTTATTCCACAAGAAAATTTTGAATCCATCAAGCACCCCAAAAGGGATTAAATTAAAGAGGGCTATGAAAGCGTTGAGATAAGCCAAACACCCCAAAATTTGATGTTGAATTGGAAAAGCTATGCCTAAAAGTATAATTGCCAAAACAATGTTTGTTGACGGTCCAGCAATGGATATCCGCCCTACACTCTTTTTGTCAGCGAATCCAACTATCATAACTGCGCCGGGCGATATTATCTTAAAAAGTGAAAATATGGAAAGCAAAGTTAAAACAGCTCCAAAAACCGTCAATCTAAACTCTGCCCATAAACCCTCCATCTGCGCAACTATTTTATGAGCTATTTCATGAACCAAAAAAGACAACATAAAAGCCAAAGCAAATACAAAAAGCATAAAGAACCCCAATTCCAAGACGAAGTTTAATATTCCAGAGGATAATCCTATACCAAAAACAAGCAACGCCGCTACTGTTAAATGCTTAATTTCTCTTTTGCTGAAACGCTTTATGCTTTTAGGCTTTTCTGTGGAGTAACTAACCGTGTACGTGTAAGAATCTTGGCGCATTTCCCCTTTTGAAGCGCGAGCCAACTCGATTTTTGGGCATTCATGGCTTTCTGGCAAACGATGCTCAGAACAGAAGTAGCCCTCACAATATGGACATCTAAATGGCAAAAACGTTTCCTGTCCACATCTTTGACATTTCATTTTCAATTGCAACCTTTCGTGGTTATGATAGTGTATTTAAATGGTTTATGTGTTTTGTTAATAATCTATGAGTTGGCAGGTTTATGAGGTAATAAATTTCGTTTATATTGTTTCTCGGTTAATGTACTTACACGCTGATAATTATGTTTTACATGTAAATTCGCACTAAACACTTAAAACCAAATGTGACAAGCTAATTCTAAAGGTGGAGGAAAGGAGTTTGAGGGCTTTCAGTTTTGTTCATGCTGCGGATTTGCATTTGGGCTATGCACAGTACGGTTTAGAAGCGAGGCGTGAGGATTTTGAAAGGGTTTTTCAAGAATTAGTGGATAAAACAATTGAGTTAAAGCCTGATTTTATGATTATTGCTGGAGATTTGTTCCATCACGCTCGCCCTTCAAACATCACATTGGAGAATGCCATCAAAAATTTTGGTCGTTTGCGTGAGGTTGGCATTCCAGTTTTAGTTGTTGACGGTTCGCATGATTCGGCGCCGAACATCTTGACTGGCACAATTTTGAATCCTCTTGACAGTGCTGGATTAATCTATTACTTGCCAAGGCATGATGGCGCTTGCTGGCGGAAACCTAACTGTTGCTATGTTTACGGTGTCCCAAACTTTAGAACTAGACGTAAAACCGAGGAGTCGCTTCCAGCCTTTATGGAGCAAAACAAGTCAGCGCCTGACCCAGCGCTGTTTAACATTTTCGTTTTTCACATGGCTTTGGACATTCCAAGCGTTAAACCGCCCTATATGGAGGCTGAAGCTCCGCCCGAGCTTATACCTGAAGGCTTTAACTATTATGCTGGTGGGCATGTGCATACGCCTTATATGGAAAGGTTTAAGACTGGATTGTTGGCTTACAGCGGATGCACCGAAACCGTCAATTACGAAGAAGCAAAAAATAAGAAGGGTTTTTACCACGTTAGGGTTAACGAAAAAGGCGAAGCATCAACAGAATTCATAGAGTTTCATTCTCCACGCAAATTCGCCATTTTAGAACAGGATTTTAGTGGCGTTAATCCTTCAAAAATTACTGAGTTAGCTGTTCAATTGGTTAAAGGCGCAGATGAAGACGGCGTAATCATCATTCCAGTTTTAAGGGGAACCTTACCCGCAGAGGCGAGCCGTGCTGGGGTTGATGTTGCCCAAATTAGAAGCGCTGCTGAAAAAGCCTTGTTTGTTCATCCAGTTGTTTTGTTGCGTGAAAGCGAGGTTTCAGAGGATGTTGTTCGTTCAATATTCGAAAGCGAACTTAAAGATTTGAAAACGAAGGCTTTCGAATATTTCCTTCAAATTTTCTCTGAACGCTACAGCCCAAACGAAGCTGAAAAAATAGCGCATATAGCCGTCAGCCTAATTGAACCCTTAACGAAAAAGCAAGAGGAAAAAGTGAAACAAACGTTAGAGGAGCTATTAAAATGAAAATTGAAGTTGTTCAGTTGGAGAACATCCGCTCACATGTGAAATCAACAGTGCCATTCGTTAGGGGTTTCAACTGCCTCGTCGGCGGTTTGGGATGCGGAAAATCCTCAATTTTGTATGCCATAGACTTCGCTTTTTTCGGCGAACCGATAGGTAGAAGCTATGATTATCTTCTCCGTGAAGGCGCAGAAAATGGAAAAGTCACAGTTCAGTTTATCCAAAACGGCAAAAGCTACACTATAATTCGTGGGTTGAAAAGGCATGGAAAAGGCATAAGCCAAGACTTTGAAGAGCTGAAGCTTTTTGAAGGCGAAACCCTAATAGCAAACGTGAAAAGCGATGCGGTTGCTGAACAAATTAAGGCTATAACAGCCTTAGACAAGGAGCTTTTTCGTGAAATAGTTTGGGTTAGACAAGAGCACCTAAAAGAGCTTTTGGACACCACGCCGAGGGAACGCCAAAAACGTCTAGACGAACTTTTCGGTTTATCAGATTATGAAACAGCGTGGAGCAACTTGGCTGGTTACCAACGGGAATATGAAGGCGAAAGAAAAGCCTACGAAAAAGACCCAGACGTTGTTGGAATTGAAAAGCTTACGGCTGAATACAACAAAATGGTTGAGGAATTTTCGCTAATTGAAATTGAATTGGAAGAGTTGGCTAAAAGACTTAAGGAAGCCAAAAAAACCTTGGAAGAAACTGATGTGAAACTGAAAAGGTTAGAGGAAACGAAAAACCTTGTTGAGGGGCTTAAACGTAAAGAAGCGCAGGTGCTTGCAAACCTAATGAACGTGGAGGATGCGTCGGCTTCTCTAGCTCAAAAAATTGAGGATAAAAAGAACGTTATAGAAAGTTTGAGGCAACGCCTAAATTCGATGGAAACGCAAATACAATCCTTTAGGGCTAAGCTTTCGGAAGTTGGCGTTTCACTGGACCAGCCCATTGAAAGCATAAGGCGTTATTTAACAACGATTGAAGACCAAATTTCCAGTTTGAAAGGCGAGCAGGAATCAGCCATCCGAAACATGCGGGAAAACCAGAAAAGAATTTCTTCACTTTACGCTGAAAATCGTTGCCCCCTTTGCCTACAACAAATTTCAGAGGAGTATAAGAACAATTTAATGCGGATGATGCAAGAGGAAAACAGTGAAGGACAGAAAACCGTAAGCCAACTCCAACGTGAAGTTAAGGAGCTTCAGCAGTTAAGGGATAAGGCGAACCTTGCCCTTTCAAACTTGCAGGCGCTTGCACCGAGAGTTGAGGAGTTAAAATCACGTTTAAACGAGGAATCTAAGGCTTTAATGGAGCTTTTAATGGAGTTTGAAGCTAAACAAAAGTTGGAGAAAGACTTGCGAATGCAACTTGAAAGTTTAAGAATGGAAATAGGCAAATTCGATGTTTCTCAACTGGAAAATGCAAGAATCCAGAGAGAACAAGCTTTTAGGCAATATTATCTCTTAGATTCTGATTTAAGAACTAAGGAAAACCGCAAAAAAGAATTGACTAAACGTTTAGACGAGATGAAGGAGCGGGTTGACCAAGCCCAGCATAAAATTGAGCGTGTGGAAAAAATAGCGAAAGTAATCGAAATTATTGGGGATATGCGAGATGCTTATAGGAGTATCCAGCCGAAACTGCGAAGCGAATTCATAAAAGTTCTCAGAAATTTTGTTCAGCAAGTCCTCGACAGCTTAACGGGTGGAGAAACTCCGCCGATAAACGTTGTAATTGACGAGACTTACACGCCGTTTGTTAAAAGCGAAAGCGGCGTTGAAAGAGAAGCATCAAACTTGTCAGGCGGAGAAAGAACTTTGTTGGCTTTTGCTTATCGCCTCGGACTTGGACAATTGATTATGCAGTCTAAAACGGGGCATGGCTTAAGCCTTTTACTGCTTGACGAGCCAACAGAAAGCCTTGGAAGAGAAGACGGCTCAATAGACCGCCTAGCCGAAGCCATATCACGCCTAAAGGCCATAGAACAAATCATAGCCGTAACACACAGCGAAGCCTTTGCGGAAAAAGCCGAACACGTGATAAGGCTGGAGAAAGAAGCGGGAGAAAGCAAAGTTTCAGTGGAAAAGGGAATTTCATAATGTTTCCATAAATGCTGTTTTAGATTTAGCGAAACAGATAAGAAAGGATTTGTTATTAATGTGCTAAAAATGGGTTGGGACAATGGCGGTTAACGAGAAGGTGTCGAAGGCTTTAAAGACAGCCGCAAACTACTTGGAAAAGTCTATATCAGCTTTTAACCAAAAAGATGAGGCTTCCTTTTCTGATGGCCTCTGGCATGTTGCTGCGGAGCTGGAATATGCCCTTTTTATATTTTCAATAACCTTTCAAAACGAAAATGTTTCGTCATGGAAGCCCAATCTAGAAAAAACCAACATAAACCCAGCATTGGAGGATGTGCGAACTCTGCTTAGCGAAGCTGAAAGGTTTGTGATTGACGGGCGACTGCTTGAATCTTACAAAAATGTTTATGTTGCAAGGAATTATATACGCAAGGTTCAAGAAGTTCTCGCTAAAAAAGTGTGTGAAAAACCTAAAAGGCAAAAGTAGGCGCAGTTATTCTTCTTCTGTTATTTTCTTTTCCTTAACCACTAAAGCGTTTTCTTTCCCGCCTATCACCCTAAAATATTCTTTCAACTCGCTTTTATGCAGAAACTTTTTGAGAAGCACACGCAAATATTTTCTGGAAACAGCTTCGCCCTTTACGGTTATAGTGTCTGTTGCCCTATCAACTTCCGCATTTGTTTTTTCCTTTAGGAACTCGGCTAATTCTTTGATTAAATCTTCTCCTTCGCTTTTCAATTCTGAAATGTCTACTTTTATTTCCGTCATACGCTTTTCACCTTTTACTTTCTAACCATTATAACTCTTACTTGGTCACATGCGTCTTCGCATGAGTCGGCAATCATTTCTATAGCCTCAAAAAGCTGACTCACCAAAATTGCCGTTCCAGCTTTTGGCAAGTCCTCAACCGCAAGCAGTTTCCTAGCCCTCTCATGTATATCATCAACCTTTTCCTCCTCTCGTTCCACAACGTCCGCCGCCTGCAAAGCCTCTTCAGGTTTAGTCATCATTTTATTAATGCATTTCTGAAGCGAAACCGCACATTCCCTAACGCTTTTAACCATTTCTATAAATCCGTTTTTTATGGAATCCGGCAACTCTTCCATGCATATCGCATTTAATACACGCGTGGATTCTCTACTCCAATCTGCAACCATGTCCACCCTCTTAACCAAGTCCATTAGGTCTACTCTGTCGATTGGTGGAAGTTCCCCCTTTGAAATTTCATCCATAACTTTTCTCCGAAGCATGTCCCCCTCTTTTTCGCCGTTCACCACCCTCTCAATACAACTTTGCATTTCCTTCTCGTCATTTTTTATGGCAGCTATCAAAGCCTTTTCTAAATCCCCAACTATGCTTGTTGTTAAGGCGAGATGACGTTGTATAACCGCCAAAGCTCTTGTTTCCCTTCTCTTTTCAAACCATTTTATTAGTTCACTCAACAGCCATCTCCTCCCTTAACCCCACTTCAGGATATGCAAACATATGCGCCTTTTCAGGTGGAAAGCTTACAGTAACTTTTTCGCCGACGTTAATCCAGTCCTCAGTTAAGGAAGGCTTAACAACAACAATCACATCTTGATTTTCAAGTCTAATCTCATACCGTACGTTTGTACCTTCAAATGCCACCCTTTCCACCGTGCCTAAAATGGCGTTTTTACCTTTTTTCGCTCCTTTGCCAACAATAAGTGTTTCCGGTCTTAGAGCCAACACAATCCTTTCGCCAACTTTTACGTTTTTGTTGGCTGTTTGAACTTTTATTCCACTCCTCAATTCTATTGTGGCTTCTCCATTGTTTACGTTTGAAACGTATCCAACCAAAAAGTTGGATTCTCCTATGAAGTTGGCTACAAAAATGGTTGCTGGTTTCATGTAAAGCTCCTGTGGAGTTCCAACTTGCACAACTTTTCCCTTTTTCATGACGGCAATTCTGTCTGAAATTGCCAAGGCTTCGCTTTGGTCATGCGTTACATGTATGGCTGTTAACCCCAAATCCTTCGCCATCCTCCTTATTTCATATCTCAATTCTGTTCTCACTTTAGCGTCTAAATGCCCAAGCGGTTCATCCAAAAGTAGAAGTTTTGCTCCAGCGGCAAGAGCCCTTGCAACGGCTATTCTCTGCATCATGCCACCGCTTAATTCGTTTGGAAAAGCGTCTAAGCGTTCATGCAACCTAACCATTTCAAGCACTTCATGCCCAATAGTTTCGGCTCTTTCGCTGTTAAACCCTTTCACTCTTGGACCGTAAATTACGTTGTCCCAAGAGTTCATGTGTGGAAACAACGCGAAAGTTTGAAAAACAAATCCTATATCGCGGTCTTCCGGCGGAACATCATTAACAAGTCTATCTCCAATGTAGATTTCGCCTTCGTCTGGCTGAATTAAACCCGCAATAAGCCTCAAAAGTGTTGTTTTTCCACATCCGCTTGGACCAAGAAGCGAAAAATATTCCTTATCGTGAATGTGGAGGCTGACGTTGTCAACAGCTATAATCTTCCCGAATTTTTTCGTAACGTTAACTATGTGGACGTCAGGCATGTGCTGAGTCTCTCCTTAAATTGTTTAAATGTCATGCTAATATCTTCCTTTTCCTTTAATGATAAATCTTAGGGCAAGCAGAATTATGAAGGAAAATAATATTAAGAGCCCACAGCCTAAGCCGATTTCTAGTGGTGTTGCAAGCACTTTCTGTTTAACCCAATCAACAATAACTACAGGCGCGGTTCGCAATGTGCTGACTACGGCTAAGGTTGCGCCTGTTTCGCTTACGCTTCTTGTAAAAACCATTATTGCACCAGAAAATATTGAATATTTGGTTAGTGGCAAAATTATTGTTCTAAAAACCACAAGGGGCTTGGCTCCAAGCGTCCTTGCGGCTTCTTCCAAATCTAAGCTTATTCTTTCAACAGCCGCCGACATTGACCTTACAAAATATGGGTAAGTGATGGCTAAATGCGCAAAAATTAACAGCCAAATTTCAGGTATAAACGCCATGGTTTCTTTCCAAAAGAATTTTAAGGAAACACCTAAGGCTATTGATGGAACAACAAGCGGGACATTAACAAACAAGTCTAAAACTGCTGAAGGAAGCTTTCCCAACCGTTTTCTCGCCACAATAATCGCCATTGGCAATCCTATTAAAATGTTTAGGGCTGTGACGGCTGCGCCTAAAGAATATGAAAGAATAATGCTTTGCCAGTATTCGCTCCAAACACCAGACGATGAAAGCGCATGTGGTAAAGTTTCTGTGAAAATGGCTTTAAACGCTGGCAACGCAACAAAAAGGGAAGGAATAAGCACAACTGCAAAGAATATTAGAAGCGTAATGCCATCCCTTGAAAATTTCGCTTTTGAATAGCTTAATTTCCTCTCAAATGTTGGGTAAATTCTCTTTGCCGGCATCTTCAATTTTGACCCGAAGACATGAATTATAACAAAAATTGTTAGGGCTGTGGCTATAAGCATGAAACTTGCGAAGGCTAATGCGCCCTCATAAGTAGGCGGGTCAACCACTGCAATTTCGTCTTTAATGTTTTGGATGAAAACTGGTCCATTTTCAAAAGTTCCTGCAACCATCATAGTAGCTCCAGTTTCTGATATTGACCTTGAAAACGCAAGTATGAAAGCAGCTATTAATGAGGGTTTAATTATTGGAAATGTGACGGTTCTTGAAGCCGTAAGGGGCGGAGCGCCAAGCGTCCTCGCCGCCTGTTCATACTCCATTTTATAATCAAGCAATGCTCCAACAACAACCCGCACCACAACGGGATAGGAAAACGCAAAGTGGAGCAGTATAACAAGGAGCCAGCCGGGCGAAACTAACGAACTCTCGAAAAGCTGGGAAACCCCTTCTGGTTTGCTCCAGAAGAGCAGTAGTGAATAGCCAAGTGCGGCTGTCGGCACAATAAACGGAACGTCCGCGAAAGTGTCAAGAACGTTCAGCCACCTTGATTTTCCACGTGCAATAAGCCAAGCCATTGGAATTCCAGTAACAACGTCAATAAAGGAAACAAGCAAAGCAACCGCAAAAGAGTTTTTAACAGCATCAAACGCGCGTGACAAAAACCATGGCTTGTCCAAAATGTTTTGAATTGAACTCCACTTAATCACTATTCCAAGTATAGGCGGCAACAATATCACAACAAAAAACACTGTTACGGCGGTAAGATAAACTCCATTAGCAACCGCCTTCTTCGCCGAAAGCCTATCTAAAGCCTCTGCAACTCTATGTTTAGACAATGTTTTCTCCGCCTAACAAATTCTTTTCTCATTTGCTTTTTTAACTCATAAATCTTCCTTAAAAGAAAGCGTCAGTTCGCCCGTCGAGTCATATCACAGCCATAAGCTCTATTGACTCCCTACTTCATCATCCCAAAATGCAATAACCCACAATAAAACTTAAGGCTTTTGCACCCTATAACCTATTAACGTCGGCGTTGATGTGAAAGTTTATGGATGTTTTAGAAGCCATTAAGGGTAGAAGAAGCATAAGAGCCTTCAAAAGTCAAGATATTCCAGAAGAAATTGTTGAAAAACTTATTGAGGCGGCTCGGTGGGCGCCTTCTGCGGGCAATATTCAACCATGGGAATTCGTAGTTGTGCGAAAACCAGAAATTAAAAAGAGGCTTGCTGAAGCGGCTTTGGGTCAAACATTCATTGAAGAAGCTCCAGTCGTAATTGTTGTTTGTGCAAACGAAAACCGTTCCATGCATGGTTACGGAATGCGCGGCAAAACATTATATTGCATTCAAGACACGGCTGCCGCCACACAAAACATCCTTTTAACGGCTTACGCTCTTGGGCTGGGCGCATGCTGGGTTGGCGCTTTTAGGGAAGAAGAGGCAAGGGAAGCCCTAAAAGTTCCTCTTGGAATAAGACCAGTAGCCATAATCCCAGTGGGCTACCCAGACGAGGCTCCAACACCTCGAAGCAGAAAACCAATAAACCAAATAATCCATTACGAAAGCTTTTAGGGCGTAATGGAGTGTGGATAAAGGTAAGGTTATGTATAACCGTGCATAACTTTTCCATCGGTGAGTTGCTTTGCGTTATTCTGTTATTGCCGACATATACGAGCAGATTGAGGCTACAACAAAAAGGCTTGAAATGACAGACCTGCTTGTTGGTCTCCTTAAGAACACGCCTAAGGAAATTATTGATAAAGTTGTATATTTGACTCAGGGTAAGATTTACCCAGATTTTGTGGCTCTTGAGATTGGGGTGGCTGAGAGGCTCGCAATAAAAGCCTTAGTTAGGGCTTCTGGAATGAAAGAAAGCGAAATTGAGGATGATTTAAAGAAAACTGGGGATATAGGCGAAACAGCTCAAAAGTTTATTGCTAATAAGAGGCAGGTGACGTTTTTCCAGCAACCCCTAACTGTTCAAAGGGTTTATGAAACCTTAGATAAGATGGCTAAGGCTTCAGGTTCTGGCGCTGTCGAGCAGAAAACGGTTTTTTTGGCTGGACTTTTGGCTGACGCCTCTCCAAAAGAGGCTAAATACATAATGCGGACTGTTACTGGCAATTTGCGTTTGGGCATTGCCGACATGACTGTTCTTGACGCTTTGGCTATTGCCTACGGCGGCGGCAAGGAAGCCCGTGAACTCATAGAGCGCGCCTACAATATATCATCAGACCTTGGAAGAGTTGCGAAAACCGTGGCAGAGAAAGGCTTAGAGGGTATAAAAAAGTTTCAAGTGGTCGTCGGTGAGCCTATTAGACCTATGCTTGCTGAGAGGCTTTCCACGCCCGAGGAAATTTTGGAAAAGCTTGGTGGAAAATGCATTGCGGAATACAAGTATGATGGGGAGCGTATCCAAATCCACAAGAAAGGCGACGAGGTGGTTCTCTTTTCGAGGCGTTTGGAAAACATTTCAAGTCAGTATCCAGACGCCATTGAATTGGTTAAGAGTTATGTGAAGGATAGAGACGCCATTTTAGAGGCTGAATGCGTCGCCATAGACCTTGACACTGGAGAGATGAAACCTTTCCAAGAGTTGATGCATCGCAGACGCAAATATGGAATAGACGAAGCAATAAAAGCCTATCCAGTTTCGCTTTTCATGTTTGACGCTTTATATGTTAATGGTGAAGACTTAACTTTGAAGCCTTACCCCAAAAGGAGAAAAGCCCTTGAAAAGGCGGTAAAAGAAAGCGAGAGAGTTAAAATTGCCAAATATATAATTACTGGCGATGTGAAGGAGTTGGAGAAGTTCTTTTTAGAGGCTATTGAAGAGGGCTGCGAAGGTTTGGTCTGTAAGTCTGTGGGTGAGGATTCTGTTTATCAAGCTGGGGCGAGAGGGTGGCTTTGGATAAAATACAAACGTGATTACAAGAGCGAAATGACGGATACTGTGGATTTAGTCGTCGTCGGCGCATTTCACGGCAGGGGAAAACGTGCTGGAACTTATGGCGCTTTGCTTTTGGCT
The DNA here is from genome assembly GCA_038848525.1 of Bathyarchaeia archaeon. Taxonomy (GTDB): domain Archaea; phylum Thermoproteota; class Bathyarchaeia; order Bathyarchaeales; family Bathycorpusculaceae; genus JAWCNN01. Next base: position 60,702 of record JAWCNN010000002.1, read on the forward strand.
GCTTACAACTCCGAAAGCGACACTTTTGAAACCGTTACGAAGTGTGGAACTGGCTTTACAGACGAGGATTTGGCTAAACTCCCTGAAATAATGAAGAAACATGCTATATCGCATAAGCATTCGCGGGTGAACTCCGTTATTGAGGCGGATGTATGGTTTGAACCTGCCGTTGTCCTCGAAGTTTTGGGTGCTGAAATAACCCTAAGCCCAATCCACACATGCGCAATGGACGCCATACGAAAAGGAAGCGGTTTGGCGATTAGGTTTCCAAGGTTTACTGGGAATTATAGACTTGACAAGGCGGCTGAAGACGCCACAACCACAAGCGAAATAGTTGAGATGTATCAGAGACAGTTAAAAAAGATTGGTGAGAGCTAGATAATTTGTTCTTGATTTTTGGAATAGAAGATAATTCCAAAACACTTAAATTGGGATTGTTGCGTATATTTTATTCGTAGATTAAAAAGAAAAAAGGAGAAGGGAGAATGAATAGTAAATTGTCCAAAGCAATAATGATACTAGTTGCGGCAATGCTTCTTGTCAATGCAGCTCCGTTTATGGTTAATGCGCAACCGCCTTATGGAACTATGTCGATGGCACCATCAGCTGTAAGCCTTACAACTGCTAATCCAGAGCATACAATTGGCTACAAGTTTAAGATTACTGTATCGCTTGACATGAGCTCGGTTAAATCGCCAGCTACTGGCATTCAAGGGTGGCAGTTCAACCTAACCTACCCCACAGCATATCTAGACGTGGTACGTTATGCTGTTACAAATAACAACATAACAAGTGAACTCTTCGCTGGACTCGTTACCTTGGGAGCATCTTTTTCACTTGATGAAGCAAAAGGCTACATAATGGCCGCAGAAGCAACATCCACAGGATACGTTAAACCTGTTCCTTGCAGTGGAAGCTTAGTTTGGATAGAATTTATGGTCACTGCGGTTCCAGGTAAGAACGAAGTATTGAGTGGCTCATTCAGTTTCAGTAAAACGGAAACCTATGTAGCTGATGATCAATTTGTGTATTATTATGCACCTGACGACATCGCTGTTTCTGGTGCTACATATACGTTTGAATGGCAACCTCCGGCGCCAGCGTACATGTCTGTTGAACACGATGGGTCCGCTGTTTGGCCACTAGTTTATGGACCTTATCCGCCACCAGCTGTTGGAGAAACCTTTAACGCTGAAATTTACGTTAACGTGGCGGAAGCTTGGGGCTTAACAAGTGCTTCATTCTGCCTATGCTTCAACGACACGGTTATTGATACTTCAGATGTAGACATAGCCATCGATCCTGCTTGGACTGGCACTGCAACGCTGACTGAAACTCCAGAACCTGAAGTACTAGCCCGCATAGATTTTGCTGTTGCTCCTGTAGGCAGCGTGGGCGGCAAGGTTTTAGTGGCAACTGTGAAGTTTACTGTGATACTTCAACAATTAGAAGGTCCTGAATATCCATTTGGATACTATGACTCAAGTCCGCTTGATTTCTGCGATGTCGAAATGCAAGATCACGTTGGACCTATAACTGTCGGTCCATCAGTGAATGGTGAAGTTAGAGTATACGCCCTAACAACGCTTCCGTTCCCATACGTTGAAGTTTCACCAAAAGACACAGTTATTGAACCAGCGCCTTGCAACACTGTGCTAATCGGAAAGGAGTTCACCGTTGACATTGTAATAAAGAACCTACATGAAAGACGGTATCTAGCTGGATACCAAATACGAGTAACCTATGACCCAGAATTACTTGAAGTGGTGGATGTCATTGAAGGGCCGTTCTTACAAGATTCAAGATGGAATCTCTATGGCACGTTCTGGGTAGCCTATGTAGAACCGCCAACATGGATGTTCCCAGCCCATGTCATGTTTGCCGACCTTCTACTGTGGAACCCAGACACTGGTGAATATGATCAAACAGTGTGGCCTTCTGCGCCAGGACCAGACGTCCCAGATCTTGTTCCGCCAGTAAATCCAGTGCTAGCCACAATCAAATTCAAAGTTCTGAAACAAGAAGGCTTCGGTGGAGATCCCCTCACGGGTGCCTTTGATATACTGCCGTTCTGGAAGCCTGAGAACTGCCACTTTGTGGACAGAGATGGAAACTTCATACCTACAGACACGGCTAAATGCGTAAACGGCACAGTTACAATAATGCCGATGGTAGCCTACGGCAGAATGATTGATGTTTATGGCGGAGCTGTGAACCGCGGCTACGGCGCAGCGCCGTTCCCAGCACCATACGGCGGACAAGGACTTAACCAGCCCATGGACTTAGTGATACCGCAGTCAGTAGTATACCTCTATGCTAAAGTGACATACAATTGCTGGCCAGTACAATCTAAGGATGTTGGCTTCGAAATTGAAGGACCATTTGGCACGGTGAAGTACACTAACAGAACCGGCGAGGACGGTGTAGCGTGGATTAAGTTCCAGATGCCTTGGCCATGCGAAAATCCAGAACAACTCCTTGGGGTATACACGGTAACAACTACAGTTGACATATGCGGTGTGGTTGTTAGCGATACACTACAGTTCAAGTATGACTACCTAGTAAACATAGTCAAAGTTACAACAGACAAGTACGAGTATGTACACGACGAGAACGTGAAAGTAACAATTGAACTTACCTCCAAAGCATACAGAAGCTATTCAGTACTACTATCAGTAGTTATCCAAGACGAACTTGAAACTCACTTCGCCACTGCAATAGTCGGACCAATTATAGTGGGAGGAGCAGAATTCTGCACAGAGAAAACCTACACAGTGACTGCTAACCTGAACATCCCGAAGTGGGCATTTGCAGGAATCGCCAAGATATTCGTGAGCGCCTACGACAAAGACCCAACTGAAGGCGGAGCGCCATGGTGTCCAGGCGCAACAACTGAAATCTGCATACTACCAATGTAAAAAGCACTAAATAATCCACCATACCCCCCTTTTTTAGTTTCTCAAAACTTGAATATTCTCACACTCGGTAGAATTATTTTCCAGAAGACTTATTTAGTAATCTTCAGTAAATTCATTATACCAAGGAGAAGGAGAAAATCATGTCAAAAATAACTCAACACAAACTTTTCATAATTGTGCTCCTAATAACTCTAATACTAACACTTACTGTAATAAACATACTACAATCAACAGAAGAAAACCCAAAAATAACTTCGCCAGATCCCGCACTCACAATAACAGCAAAAACAAACAAACCAACATACCTTCTCAGGCAAAAAGTAAAGATAGAAGGAAACATAACCCAAGACGGTAACCCAGCCACAGACTTGGTAGTGCTAATGCAAATTACAAACCCAAGAAACCAACCAGTAGCCTACAGAACCCTAACACATGGAAATCCAACACAAACATGGTCACTAAATATAACAGAAATCTTTCTCTTGGACATGAGCAACAAACCAATAAACACGGCGAGAATCGGCACATTAATCCAAGTAGGCATAAAAATCCATAACCCACAAGCTACATCAAGAGAAACATATGCAACCATAACAGTATATGACGCAAACAATGTCCCACTGCAAATAGGACTTTGGATGCTCACAATAAACCCACAATCCACAGTGCCCCTAAGAACCTCCGTATACATTCCAACATGGGCTTGCACTGGAAAAGCCCTAATATGCGCAAACGCCTACACAAAAGAACCAAAAGAAGGTGGGATAGCCCTAGCCCCAGAAAAAACAGCATACTTCTGCATAAGCAAGACACAACAAGCTCTAATTGAATACCCATCTTTACCACCGCCTCCACCACAAAACACACCAGGTGAATATCAAACACAAATAACCCTACCACCAGACCCACAAGCAGGAACATACACCATTTACGCCTCAGCCCAAGCTAGCCCCACATTAAAATCTCCACTATCAACAGCAACATTTACAGTTGAAAACAGCCAAGGATATCCACCGCAAGCCTCATTCGCATATTGGCCAGCCAAGCCCTACGAAAACCAAACAGTAGAATTTGACGCATCTTCATCCACACCAGAAGGATTCAACGACACAATAACCAGCTACACATGGAACTTCGGAGACGGAACACCACCAATAACCGAGGCAGATCCATACATAACCCACGCCTACCTGAACGCAGGCACATACACGGTAACATTGAACGTGACAGACAACGAAGGTTTCTGGAGCGCAACATCAAAACCAATAACCATATACCCAGAATTCGGACCGACAGCAAACTTCACATGGGCACCAACAACGCCAAACATAAACCAAACAATAACATTCAACGCATCAAACTCAACACTTGGCTGGAGCAAAACAAGAGGAGACTTCAGCCCAATCACAAATTACGCATGGAACTTCTCAGACGGCACAGGAATAATCAACATTGCAACACCAACAATAACGCATAATTATACACAACCAGGAAACTACACGGTAACCCTAAAAATAACAGACGCAGATGGACGAACAGCCCAAACATCAGCTATAGTAGAAGTCCTCAACGTAACTGCCAAAGACTGCGATATAGATGGTAACGGCATAATCGACCTTAGAGATATTCTTGAAGTGAAAAAAGGTTTCGGGGCAATACTTATCACAGACCCTAATGATCCAAAATACGGCCAATACTGGCATTCAACACCGTGCCCATATTGTCCCCACACACCAAAATGTGATGTTGACAAAGACGGCAAAATCGACCTTAAAGATATCTTGGCTGTTAAAAGTAAATACGGGCAAGACCCATAGTGTCCAATAATGTAGAAAAAAGTTCCAAAACATTTAAGAGGCATCACATGAATTAAATCTATAAATAGAGGAGGAAGGAAAAATCCACAGAAAAAAAATCATTTATACCCTTCTGCTCATAGCCCTTCCATTAAGTGTGTCTTTGGTTTTTGCTGGTGTGCCTAGTGAGCCTCATGATGCGAATGCCATGTGGATTGAACCCTCAAGTTTAGATTTAACAACAGCCTCTATAGGTCACAAATTCAACCTAACCATATGGCTTAACCTAACAACACTCGGAACAGCCACAGCCATTCAAGGGTGGCAGTTCAACATAACCTACAACACACAATACCTAAACATAACACGCTACGCCCTCACAAATAACAACATAACAAGCGAACTCTTCCAAGGCATCATAACTATGGGAGCATCGTTCTCGCTTGATGAAGCAAAAGGCTACATAATGGTTGCGGAGGCAACATCGATAGGTGTAGTTAAACCTCTTCCTTGCAGTGGAAGCCTAACATGGATAGAATTCGAAGTCGCCAACGTTCCACCTAAACAGTTAACGATGTATTTCAATTTCAGCCAATCAGACACCTATATAGCAGACGCCGAGTTCAACTATTATTACCCACCAGACTTCACCACATACTCAGCCTCTGCAATAATTGGAGCTAAGCCAACATACACGCTGACAATAACCGCAGCAACTGGTGGAACAACTAACCCGGCACCAGGCGTCTACTCCCATGCGGAAGGAACGGTTGTTTCAGTTAAAGCAATTCCACAAGCAGGCAACAAACTAGATTACTGGGAATTAGATGGTGTTAACGTTGGAAACCCGAATCCGATACAGGTAACAATGGACGCCGACCACATGCTAAAAGCGTTTTTTGCGCCGTTGGGAACAGTACTTTATGTAGATCCTCCAGAAATAATTGACCCAACGAAGGAGCCATGCCAGAACTTTGCCGTTAACATAACAATCAATGATGTTGGAGACATGAAAACTTGTGAATTCAGCTTAACATATGACAAAAACATTGTAACTGTAGTGGGTTTCAGAGTGTTAAAAGTTCAAGACCAAACACCCACTTCGATAATCTCATGGGATAATGAAATAGGATGTGTATGGGTTAAACTTACATATAAAAGCCCAATAACAACAGCCATTCCAACTCCGCTAGTTGAAATAACATTTCACGTTGAAGCAAGGGGAGTAACAGTTTTAGACCTTACAAACACCACAATCACAAACTCCGTAGACGAACAGATACCGCACACGGCAATAGATGGTTTCTTCGCATCTCTTCTCCAAGACTTATCCATAACAAACGTGGTTCTATCCCACAATTGGGTTTACAAGGGCCAGTCAGTCAACATAGATGTAACAGTCAAAAACCTTGGAAACCAAAAGGAATCCTTTGACGTAAGCGTATACTATGACTCGACGCTTATCGGAACACAACACTTTACCGACTTGGCTCCAAACGCTGAAACTATCCTAACTTTCATTTGGGACACATCCGCAACTGAACCGTGCAGAAACTACACCATCACAGCAAATGTAACAATACTTCCATACGAAACAAACACAGCAGACAACACCTATATAGACGGTAGCGTAAAAGTTTACGCTAGAGACATAGCCATAACAAATGTTGTTACATCCAGCAATTGGGTCTACCCAGGCCGGATGGTTAAAATTAATGTAACCGCCATGAATCTCGGAGACTTAGAAGAATCCTTTGACGTTAAAGCATACTATGATGACCAATTAATCGATATCCAAAACGTTACAAGTTTACTTCCAAACGAAGGAATCACCCTGACTTTTTCATGGAATACTTCGACGGCTGAACCGTGCCATAATTACACAATAAAATGCGAAGCCACCATACTACCATATGAACAAAATACTTCCAACAACGTGTATGTGGACGGCAAAGTAAAAGTTAGATTTGTAGGAGACGTTAATGGAGACAACGCTGTTAATCTTACAGATATTCTCTTAACGAAAGAGGCGTACGGATCATACCCAGGGCACCCAAGGTGGAAGCCAGAAGCTGACCTCGACCAAAACAACTGTGTTGATCTAATGGATATTCTCATTGTCCGCAAGAACTTTGGGAAAGGCTGCACTTCTTAATAACCCCCTTTTTTTAACGAAAACTTTAAATGTACATCAAGTATAACAATGAATTTAAAATGGGATGAGAAATGAAAAAACCATTATTTATTTGGATTGTAGTGCTATTGACAAGTGTGTCTTTGGTTTTTGCTGGTGTGCCTAGTGAGCCTCATGATGCGAATGCCATGTGGATTGAACCCTCAAGTTTAGATTTAACAACAGCCTCTATAGGTCACAAATTCAACCTAACCATATGGCTTAACCTAACAACACTCGGAACAGCCACAGCCATTCAAGGGTGGCAGTTCAACATAACCTACAACACACAATACCTAAACATAACACGCTACGCCCTCACAAATAACAACATAACAAGCGAACTCTTCCAAGGCATCACAACATTAGGTCCAACTTTCTCGCTTGAGGAAGCAAAAGGCTTCATAATGGTTGCGGAGGCAACATCGATAGGTGTAGTTAAACCTCTTCCTTGCAATGGAAGCCTAACATGGATAGAATTCGAAGTCGCCAACGTTTCACTTGAACAGTTAACGATATATTTCAATTTCAGCTTGTCAGAGACTTACATAGCAGACGACAACTACAACTACTACTATTCACCAGACTTCACCACATACTCAGCCTCTGCAGTGATCCCAGAGTTTCCGCAGCATTTAATATTGATGTTAGGTTTGGTTCTGACGTTGGTTGCGGTCTCCCTAACTAAGAAAACAATATTTGCCAACAAAAACAAAAATATTAACTAACCCCTTTTTTATATGCATCAGCGGCGAAAATTTCCGCAAGTTTTATTTTCCAGAACAAAAATTACTTTTAGGTTTGGAGAAAAGAGAAATGTTGAACAAAAAATTGTCTGAAATAATATTGGCTTTGCTTCTGTTTGGCATGTTGACATCTAGCATAAACCCAAGTATAGCTTTGACGATGTATGAAACCATTTATATTAGGGCTGATGGCACCATTGAACCAGATGGTGCGCCGATTAGTACAAGTGATTATGTAACTTACGTTTTGACTGATGATATTTTAAGCTACGCTATGGATTATGGAGTTGTCGTTGAGAGAGATAATGTAATAATTGATGGGAAGGGATATGAAGTTCATGCTTTGGGTTTCTATGGAGTGTATCTCAATGGAGTAAGCAATGTAACAATCAAGAACATGCGCATCAAAGCAAATTTCTATGGTGTCTGTCTTGATGGTTCTTCAAACAACACCATTATCTGGAACAGCATAACAAACGCGGTGCGTGGCATTTACCTCATCAATTCTTTAAACAACACTATTATTGAAAACAACATAACAAACAATTTAGAGAACGTCTTTCTTGATTGTTCTTCAAACAACACCATTATCCGGAACAACATGACAAATGGTGTATTCGGTGTTGTCCTCAAAGATGAATCCAATAACAACACCATTATTGAAAACAAAATAGCAAACAACAACAGTACAGGTATATCTGTCGAATTCTCGAAATACAATGTTGTTTTTGGAAACAACATAACAAACAACAAGGCAAACGGCATGTTACTTTCTTGCGCGGCCAATAACAATACTATTTATTACAATTGGTTTGTTGACAACGCTGTAAACCGAACTAAGGAGGGGAAACCTCAAGTCGAAACGTCGAATAGCTTGAATTTTTGGGATAATGGTACTATTGGAAACTATTGGAACGACCATAAGAGTTCTGATGAGAATGGTGACGGAATCTGCGAAGACCCCTATGTAATTAGTAGTAGGAAACGGACGGGTGAACTAGAACAGGCGGATCATTTTCCGATATGGGCGGCGGAACTGCAACAGCCACCACTTTCAATGTCAATTGAACTTATAGTGGCAGCAGTAATAATAGTGGTAGCAGTAGTGGGAGTAGCTGTTTTCATCATACGTAAAAAGAAGGAAGCCTAACCTCCCATTTTTCTAATTTTCTAAAGTCCAATTTGTATGAATGTTGACATGCGCTTAGGAGAAGAAATTATGTTTTCATTTTGTTAAAGATTTTTCTTCTGGATAAAAGTTCCATAAACCTTTTAAATGGGATGCGTATTAGTTTTATGTGTAAAAAACTGAGAGAGGAGAGAAAGAAAATGAATAGACGTTGTGTAACATTGGCTTTGTTGTTCACGGCTATGTTGCTATTGAACATTGGAATGGTAAATGTTTCTCCAGTGTCTGCTCAACCACCAGAATGGGACTTGCCAGTTCCTAGAGATAAAACAATTTCTGTTAGCGGTTATTGGCCAGACCCAGCGTGGGCTACGAGTGTTCCATGCATTATGGATTGGGGTCAATGCATGGAAACCTACATCATGTACGAGCCATTATTTGGAACAGATGTCGGCGCAACAGAACCACACCGCATTAAATGGCTTGGCGAAAACATAGAGTGGCTTGATCCTACCACAATAAAGATAACGCTTCGCAAGAAGGATATTGGCGGCGGCAAATATGCGCCTTACTGGGTTAAAATCACAGATTGGGATGCTTGGCAAGCCTGCACAGGCGGCGTAGAATATTACAGACCTATAAACGCCACTGACGTCTGGTTCAGCTTCTACCTATACGGCGGACTGCCTGAATCTCCAGATGGCAAGTACTGGCATGCTGGCGCATTACGAGACAGAATAACCAGCATGGAAATAGTGGATGATAAAACTTTGCTTGTGCATATAAAGCCAGAATACGCAAACAGCGTGGTCGTAATGCGAAGATTAACCGCCTCATACCTTATAGTGCCATTTGACGTTTGGCAACAAATCGAAGCGCAATTCGGCTGGATACCAGACGTTAAGAACATTTGGACAGACCCAGTATTCAGAGCTGACCATCCAGACTGGCTTGTAGCCTCAGGCATGTATCTACCATACCAGCACCAAGTCGAAGTATCGCCTCACTATACACTAATGAAGAAGAACCCATTATGGTGGGGCAAATACATCTTTAAGAGAGTGCCAGCGCCAGACTACTTTGCAAACCTACACTTCGCAACGAATGCGGAAATATATGGGTGGATGACAAATTGTTGGATTGACTGGGACGGCAACTACGTTCCCAAGGATACATGGGTGCCCCCATGCTACAAGACTTACTTCTATGACCCACCATACTTCGCAGACAAATCAGCAAAAATACTGGTTCCAAACCACCGCAGATGGCCACTATGCGAACCATGGCTTTCAAGAGCCATATACGGCGTAGTCGCCAAACACTTCAACGATTACAACAGCGTTAGCGAAGGCTACTTGAAGCCAGCCAGCCCACTATACATACCCGCAGACGACGCAGTAGCCAGACGCCTACTAAACACAACAATCGAAGACTACTTCAAACCGAAACCTGACGGAACACTTGTCGTTAAAGCCCCCGACGGCTCTGACGTTTGGAAGACACCATGGGACATCCTAGACATGTACGGCGACTTCATCGGCGGTGCATGGTACATGAACCTAGACCCAGACAAAGTAAAAACAGACTGGGTTGCCAAGTACCTCAGCGACGATGTATACTTGCAAATAGGCGAAACCACAATGAAAGCGTCTGAATGGAACGCCCTCGCAGACTGGTCAATAGTGGACGACTTGCCCGACCCAGGCATACAAGTGAAGCTTCCAAGCACAGAAGAAGAAGCATGGATAATCAACGACATTGACGGATGGAGCGACATCAACGCCATAAGCCTACTCATAGCTGATCACTTGACAAACGAACTTAAGATAAACTTCAAATGTGTACTCATATCGTACGGCGACTACGAAAGCAAGATGAACAAGATTTCAGACGCAAGTGGCGTAGCATTTGATTATACGCATTACTGCATGCACTGGGGCATAAACGGCGAAATGTACGAACGCTACGCCCAAATGTTCAATGGACCACCAGGTGCATACAACAACTACGGCGACAACAGAAACCCAGAAATAAGCGCATTACTCGCACAACTAGACACTGCGCCATACGGCTCCCCAGAAGAACAAGAAATAGCTAACCAAATACAATGGCTAGTTGGATACTGGTGCAACCCAATCGCCACAGCAGGACACCCAGACTGGTTCCTCTACAAAGAATTATACTGGTGCCGCTGGCCAACCCAAGACCACAAATTCCTGCCAGCTAGCCCCTATGGTGGCAGCACCCAAGTTGCTAACCTACACTTTATGCTATTAGCCCTAGGCTCATCGGCGCCAGGCGCCTACGCAGACATAGACAACAACCACGTAGTCGAACTAATAGACATACTAGAAACCAAAAAAGCCTACGGCAGCTACCCATGCCACGAAAGATGGGACTTCACATGCGACATATTCCCAACATTCATAGCAGGCAACCCACCCAAACCAAGAATGGGCAACGGAAAAGTAGACCTACAAGACATACTAGAAGTAAAGAAAAACTATGGAAAAACATGGTAAACCCAAAACACAAACCTCCACTTCCCCATTTTCTTTGAATTAATTATACAGAAAATAAAGTTGGCTAAGAGAATTCCCACTTTTCATAGAGTCTGGGCACACTTGCAAGCAAATCTTTTGTATACGGATGTTTGGGTTCAACAAAAATTTCATCAGCGGAGCCTTGTTCAACTATTTCGCCTTTATTCATCACAAGTATTCTATCCGAAATATATTGAGCTTGTCCAATATCATGCGTTATAAACAGAATTGACAAATTTCTTTTTTCCTTCAATTCTAAAAGAAGGTTCAAAATGCCCGCACGTGTAGACGCATCTATCATACTTGTAGGTTCATCGGCTATGATCAAATCTGCACCTACAACCAACGCTCTTGCGACGAGGATACGTTGCATTTGACCACCGCTTAACTGATGTGGAAATCTACCTAAAACCTCATTGGGGTTCAACCCAATTGACTTCAAAGTAGACCAGATAATTTCATTCCTTTCATTTAGAGATAAAGACCTATTCACAAGCCCAAGCGCCTTATGTAAGACTCTATCAATTCTATAGAATGGGTTAAAAGCTGAGTATGGATCTTGAAAAATCGTTTGCACCCGCCTATAATAATCACGCCTATCATATAAAAATATGCTTTTACCATTAAAGAAAATGTCGCCAGCCGTCGGTTCAATTAACCTCAAAATCATCCTTGCAACTGTTGATTTGCCACTACCACTTTCGCCGACAAGCGAAACAATCTCACCTTTGTTAATATTGAAAGTTACATTTTTAGCGCCAACTATAATCTTTATTTTTATAATGCCTGAAGTGTAAATCTTGGTTAAGTTTTTACACTCTAAAATTGTTTCACTCCCTCTCATTGCACTTCACCTTACCTATGAAGCCAACAAGAAATTTCTCTTCCGCCTTTTTCAGAAATGATTACTGGAGGCTCCTTAGTCTTACATATACTCATGGCATAGGGGCATCTTGGGTGAAATCTGCATCCTGGCGGTGGATTCCTTAAATCAGGATGCTCTCCAGGTATACTCTTTAGCGATCCCTTTTTTCTACCTTCTGGTTCATAAGAAACTATTGAGGATATCAGTCCTTGAGTGTATGGATGCAACGGATTATTTATTATGTCATCCATGTTCCCAGTTTCAACAATTTTTCCACAATACATAACCGCACATCTATCACAAAGTTGCCTCAAGCTGGAAATATCATGGGATATGTATATCATGCTTTCAATAACTTTCGCCTCTTTCAAATCCAAAAGCGCCTTTATCATTCGTTTTTGTGAAGTTACATCCAAAGCAGAAGTTGGCTCATCGATTAAAAGAAGTTTTGGATTCCATAGGGTGGACACTCCTATAACGACTCTCTGCTTCATGCCTCCGCTAAGTTCAAATGGATAACGGTCAATTACCCAATGTTCTAAACCCAACTTCTTAAAATGCTCCACAGCCATTTTGTAAACTTCCTCTTTACGGGGTTTTTTACCAGTGCGCTCTTTCACGACATCCATGAGGAAGTCCCTTATTCTTTTCACAGGATTCAAAGATTCCATTGCAGCTTGAGGCACATATGACATACGCTTACATTTAACTTCCGTCCTCAAAATTTCAAGGTCAATGTGGTATATGTCAAATCCGTCGACTATAATTTTGCCTCCCTCGTAATGCAAAAGTCTTGGCGGAGCGCCCGAAACAAGCTCTGCAAGAGTGGATTTTCCACAACCAGATTCGCCAGCAAGCCCCAATATTTCGCCGCTATCAAGCGTAAGGGTAACTCCGTCAACGCCGTGAACAACTCCAAACGTACCCCTATAATAACCCTTTAAATCCTCAATTTCAAGCAAATGCCCAACCATTTAAATCACATCCTACGCAGTCTAGGATTAAACACTTCATCCATGCCAGCATGCATAACAAAAATGACTGACAAAAGCGCAGCTAATACAGCGCCTGGCGGAATCCACCACCACCAAAATGTCCACCAATTACCCAATGAACTTGCTCTACAATTATGCATAATGTTCCCTAATGTAACATGCTCTGTTGGGTTAGGTCCAAGTCCCAGCACGCTGAGCCACGATTCCGCTAACATCGCTCCACCGGTCAACAACACGAAAACCATTAGAATGTAGGCTAACATGTTCGGTAAAACATCCTTTATTACAATTTCTCTGCTTCGCATACCAGACATCTTAGCTAAGCTTATGAATTCCCTTTCTTTCAAACTAAGCACTTGAGACCTTATGCATCTCGCTGCCCAAGGCCAACTCGTTAATGCTATTATCACTCCCACAGTTAAAAATGATCTGCCCTCTATCCTTCCTATTATGGGAAGGCTAAACTTAAAATATCTAGGTTCAAGAAGTGATGCCAAAACTAACAATGCTGGAAGTGTTGGAAAAACCATAACTATATTAGTAATAGCATTAGAGGTTTCATCAACCAATCCGCCTCTGTATGCACCTAAAGCGCCTAGTAAAACGGCGATTAAAGTGCCTAAAACCCCGCCTATGACTCCTACAAAAAGTGAGTTGCGAATACCCGTACATAACTGTGCAAACATGTCCATCCCATATTGGGTTGTACCTAAAATAAACGTAACATCATAAACTTTTGTTTCCGTCACTGGTCTTTGAGTACCATTTTCAAATTGTACGATATAAGTTGTTTCTTCAATTATCGTGTAAGTGCCAGGCGGCATTGCTTGAAACGTCCAATTGCCGAATTCTGAGGGCTGTGTATTCCCAAGATCCATTCCTTGTGGCACTATTACCTTACAACCTTTAAGCGGATCTCGTGTCACCATTGGACCAATCACTCCTATGATGACAAAAATTCCAACAATTATTGAGCCAGCAATAAATTTAGGGTTTCTCCTAAGCAATTCCCACATTTTACCACCCGCGTCCAAGTCGAATGCGTGGATCCACAAATCCATATAAAACATCAATAATAAAGTTGCCAAGGACCACGACACATATCACAACTACAATGGAGCCAATAACCAATGGATAATCACAGTTATGCGATGCTTCGACAATTAAATCGCCGATTCCTGGCCATCCAAAAATTCTTTCAACTACTATTGTCTCTCCAATAAGAGCGTTAAGATACAAATTTATGCCCGTGAATTGTGGAAGTATAGCGTTCCTTCTGACATAACCCATAGATTTACTCTTTCTAAAGCCCAACTGATCGGTATAACGCACATAGCCCGAATCCATCTCATGAATAACCATTGACCTCATTCCAGTAGCCCATCCACCCAAATATATAATAAACAGCGTAAGAAAAGGCAAAGTATAGTAGTTAAAAAATTTCCTTATGTATTCTAAAGTTAGAGGAGACGTGATGCCAGGTATTACTGCTCCCCCTGGAATTGGAAAAATCTTGTAAGTTGTTATAAAAACAAAATAAAGGATATATCCGAACCACCAACTTGGCAATCGATTAGAGAAAACTGAAAGGAAATAGGTTAATTCGCTTGGTTTGCCTCCCATGTATGCTGCTCTGGCTCCAATCCAATTTCCCAGAAGGAAGCTAATGACAAGCACAGGAAACACAAGAACCAAGGTATATGGCAACTTTGCCATTATACTTTTGGCGACAGGATCGTTATAATGGAATGACTTTCCCAAATCCGGCGGCCATTGGAGAAGTTGGCTCCAAAAGTTTATGTATTGCTCATGGTCTGGTCTATCCAAGCCTAAGTGGTTCATGATGTATGCTGCTATTTCTTTATACTGTGGAAGGTTTGAAGCACCACGTATCCAGTTCTGAACGGGGCTGCCCGGCATGCGTCGGGGAATATAAAATGCCAATGATAACGCTATAAAAGTCACAAACCCATAGAAAACAACTTTCTTGGCGATAAATTTTACATAGGGATGGGATAATGTTCCCTTCAGCATATTTGAATCTCCCTTCTATCTCTAATTCATATTGTTGTTTTATATAAATTTTTGTGTCTTTAAATCTATACCAATATTCCATATTACTGTTCCATAATTTTTTCCACAGCAATAACAACCCTATGTCTTTTCATGTGTTTAAACGAAATTCCATGGGAAAATGGAGACAATACCACTTATTTACATGGTAAATCTCCAGCAGAAATACTGTTCTTGTTTTATAGAACTTTTTTCCAAAAAGCTTAAATTGTTTTAAACTGCTAAATATTTGGTGCTGAAGGGAGAAGGAGAATTTGAAATTCGCCTTTAAGCAGTATGCCTTATCCATTTTAGCCTTCCTTATGTTGGCTTCTTGCTTTGTGTTTTCGGTTAGTGCAACTCCATGTCCATATTTGAGTGTTTCATTGCCTTCTGGGACGTATATCACGTCTGAGTATGGTAGTGATCCTTGGTTGAGTTGGTGTTGGTTGTTGAATTTAACTGGTGTGAATCAAACTTTTGTTGTAAGGATTACAAACAGTCATGTGTATAGTTCCTATGATACACGTCTTGTTATTGCGCTTAATGATGTGGGTTATGCTAATCTTGTGTCTATGGTTGTGAATGGGACAAATGTGCCTAAATTAGCCTTTAAACGTGGCACTCCAAAACCATATACGGTGTGGACTTGGCCGTCTGGCGATGTTTACCCCACATGGTTTAATGACACGGTTGTTAATGTTGGAAAAATTTCTGGTGGTAAATATGTGGATTTGGTGGTTTATGTAAGCTTTTCTGATGCCAGTGGGGTTAGGATGCATTTTGACGCTTATGGAAAGGACTCGTGGGGTAACATAATTCATAATGATGTTTCGCATGATTCTACTGTTTTGTTGAATGTTGGGGCTCCTCCGCCTCAACCGCCAGTTGCCAGCTTTGTTTTTAACCCTCAAAATCCAGAAGTTGGTCAAATTGTGACTTTTGATGCTTCGGCAAGTTATGACTCAGATGGTTACATAGTCAATTATACTTGGAATTTCGGTGATGGCACTCCTGTTGTAACTGAAAACGACCCAATAACAACCCATGCATACGCTGATTATGGGAATTTCACGGTTAAGTTGACGGTTGTGGATAACAGCAGCTTGACTGGTGAAATAACCTCGGTTATACACGTCTGTCAGCGTCCCACCGCTTCGTTCACTTTCTCTCCACAGGAACCTTTAGTTGACGAAACAGTTGTTTTTGATGCTTCTGCTTCTACGCCCGATGGCGGTACAATTATAAGTTATACTTGGGATTTCGGCGACGGCAATGTAACCACTGTTTCTGAGCCTGTGATAACTCATGCTTACGCTTATTATGGCACGTACACTGTTACTTTAAATGTTACTGACAGTGAAGGAAAATGGGATACTGACTCGCAGACGATAACTGTTGAAAAGGCGCCAGTTGCCGACTTTTGCTGGGCGCCTCTATATCCACAGCGAGGCGAAACCGTAACTTTTGATGCCTCCGCTTCTACGCCTAACGGCGGCACTATTGTAAGTTATACTTGGGATTTCGGCGACGGCAACATAACAACCGTTTCCCAGCCAACAATAACACACGTTTATTCTGCCACTGGAGATTACCTTGTAACATTGAACGTTACGGACAGCGAAGGAAGATGGGATACAGAATCAAAAATTATCTCCGTAGTTGCACGTCAATACTACCTAACAGTTAAAACCGACCCAGTTGGCGTTGCAACCATTCCCGGCGAAGGATGGTATCCTGAAGGTGCAAGCGTAGAGTTAACAGCGCCTGACAATGTTCCCGTTTCAGATGGCGTTCGTTACAAGTTTAGTTATTGGGATGTTGACGGCACGCCTGTAAATGGCAATCCAATCACTGTTGTTGTAGATGCCAACAAAACAGCAACCGCCCACTACACGCTAGAATATTACTTGACGGTCTCCTCTCCCTTCGGCACGGTGGGCGGGCAAGGCTGGTACGCAAGTGGTTCAACAGCCTATGCAACTTTAAACACTGATGTTGTCGATCATGGAAATGGAACAAGGCGAGTGTTCACCCACTGGAGCGGCGACGCTTCAGGAACAAACTATGCACAAAGCAATCCAATAGTGATGGATGGACCTAAAACTGCAGTGGCAAACTGGAAAACCCAATATAAACTTATTGTACGTACAAACGGGTTGGGCACTAAAACAACAAACGTTTACAATGGCACAACGGTTTTGGGAACAGCTTCGGATTCCACGCCCTTTGAAGCTTGGTATGACGCATATGCCTTTATACAGCTTGACATTGACAGTCCAATCGAAGATAACCCAACAGTTTACACTTTCGTTCAGTGGACGGGCGACATTTCAGGCTCGGATAGACCGGCGCCCGTAACGTTAAATTCGCCTAAAGACATAACAGCCAACTACAAAACCGAATATGAACAGTATGCTGTTACTTTCACTCAAACTGGTCTTGACAGTTCAGCGGTGGGCATAGTCTTAACAGTTGATGGTGATGTAAAAACTTTCAGTGATTTGCCATTCACAATTTATGTTGAATATGGCACTGTAATTACATATTCCTACAGCAGTGAAGTTTCAAGCGCCACGGCTGGCAAACGGTTCGTCTTAACTGGAGTGACTGGTCCTTCATCTCCAATAACTGTTACGGGTCCAGTGATGGTTATTGGCAATTACAAGACCCAGTTTGAAATAACATTTGACCAATCTGGCGTCAACTCTGACTTTGCAGGTACAGTTTTAATTGTTGATGGAATAGAATACAGCGTCGGCACGCTTCCAGTTTCCTTCTGGTGGGATAGTGAGTCTGTCCATGATTTTGCTTTTCAGTCGCCGTTAGTTGTTGCTGTTAACTCTAAACAGTATGTTTGGACAAGCACAACTGGCTCGTCAACGCTTCAAAGCGGTTCCATAACCGTTTCAGCGTCTGGCAGTGTAGTTGGCAATTACAAGACTCAGTACTATCTTACAGTGTCTTCTCCCTATGGTTCGCCGACTCCAACAAGCGGATGGTTTGACGATGGAACACCCATAACTGCTTCTGTTACTTCGCCAGTCTCCGGTCCTACTGGAACCCGCTATGTTTGCACTGGTTGGACTGGAACTGGAAGTGTCCCAGCTTCTGGAACAGGCACAACAGTTAATTTCATAATAACTCAGCCTTCAAGCATTACGTGGAACTGGAAGACCCAATACCTATTAACAGTGGTTACAGACCCAAGTGGCTTAAGTCCTCAGCCGACAAGAAATCCGCTTGGCGAGGCCGGTCCCGTCAACAGCTGGTGGTATGACTCTGGAACAAGCGTAACCTTAACAGCCCAAACAGTAAGCGAATACACCTTCAACCATTGGGATGTCGACGGCGTTTCAAAGGGCAGTGGAGTTAACCCAACAATGGTTGTTATGGACGCACCTCACACGGCTACAGCCCACTACACCCAAATTCAACCCTTAACCGTTTCAATAAGTCCATCAACAGCGAAAATCAAAATTGGAGAGTCTGTAATCTTCACATCCACGGTTTCTGGAGGCGTAAAACCCTACAGTTATCAATGGTACCTTAACGGAACACCAGTTTCTGGCGCTAATGGTACCAGTTGGACGTTTACGCCGACAGCCACTGGAACATACATTGTTTACCTGATTGTGACTGATGCTTCTGCGAACACGGCTAAATCAAACGAGGCAACAGTAACGGTGGCGCCTTCACTGACGGTTTCAATTTCTCCAACATCAGCATCCATATTGCTGGGTGAACAAGTAACATTTACATCCACGGTTTCAGGAGGCTACACGCCTTACAAGTATCAGTGGTATTTAAATGACGAGCCAGTTTCAGGCGCTATTGGTAACAGTTGGAATTTCACGCCAACGACAAGCGGTAGATATTACGTTTACTTAGAAGTTACAGATGCTAATGGCAACAAGGCGCAATCTGAAACCGCAAGGATAATGGTTTCCACAGTTCAAGTTGGAGGATACACAACCTCCATAACCAAACAAACCTCAACATTCACACCCCAAATAACCGCTTACGCCGCTTTAACCCTATTGTTTGGAGCAATATTAAGCCTAACAAAACGCAAAAGAAAATAACCCTTTCTTTCCTTCATAACTTCTGTAAACACCAGCTACTTAGGAGTTTATTTGATGGAAACAAAGAAAAAGAAGGGTGAAATCGAAAAGCCTGTTTACAATAAAAGGTTGGCGTATGCGGTTGTTGCCATTGTAATTATGCTGTTTCTAGCATTTTCTTACTTCTTTCTGTTTCGTCCAAACCAACCTATCGAACCAAAAGCCGCCATAATAGACCAGTTAAGCAGCAGTCAACTATTCCAAGGTACACGTTGTGTAAATGAAACATTTGTTGAATATGCAAAAACGCTGTTGTATCAGCGGTTTTCAAGCGTTGACTATTACTCAGACAATGCCACAGTGGAACAGTACACTAAACTTGCTTCTTTAAATTATAAACTGATAATTTGGAGGGCGCATTCAGCATTAGACCCAGAGAATTATGTTGCTATATGCTCTTCTGAGAGATATGTTTCTGGAATGTATGAGCAGTACTCTTCAGAACAGCTTAAGTTATGCAACATTACGGGTGACCCGTTCCTTTATTTTGCGATAACTCCAAAGTTCATCAAGGAATGTATGAGTGGAAGGTTTGAGGATACGGTTATTATTTTGATGAGCTGTAACGGATTGAAAACGGGATATACTAAAACTGCGGAAGCCTTCATAGCGAAAGGCGTAAAAGCGTTCATAAGCTGGGATGGATGGATTGACAAGTTCGACAACGACAATGGAATAGCCCTTTTACTTGACTACTTAATCAACCAAAACAACACCATTACCGAAGCGGTTAGGAAAATACCTGAATACTTCACAGACTTGGGAAAAAGCCAGTTAGATTATTATCCGCACACTTCCGAAATTGAAAACTATCGCATTCCAAACTATATAGCCCATGACAATATCGCCAACACTTCCGCTATTATCAATGTCACCTTTGACTGGATTGGATTAGAGCCTTTCTCTCAGCATGTTATCAATTTTTCTTGCAGTAGTAATAGCAAGGATCATTGAGCCTATAAATGTTATGGCTAGTGCCTCAAGAGCGTAATATGCATTGCATAGTCCAAATAGCGCTGTTATGTATATAAACGTTGAGAGACCGCTAACAATCATCACTTCTAAAGAGTAATGAAGTATTTTATCCCAGTATTTAATGTATCCTTCTGTCACTTCTTTGAAAGCTAAAAGGAAAAGTATAGCAGAGACAACAAAGATAATGGTGCCAGCATAGATTAAGCCATATATGAAACTTGCATTAAATAGGATGGGTGGATAATCTATCGGAGGGGGCTCATTCATAGTAACCCCCCTCTATCCGTATTGGAATCGTTATCTTTGGTATAAAATCATAGTTTTTCTTCTCTGGCCAATCAGTTTTTACAGTAACTTCTATGGTGGCACTACCTAAAGCCGCTATCTTCGATATTGCAGTTCCAAATTCACAATATGTTGACACGTTGTAAACCCAGCTAGAAGCTAAAACCCAAGAGCCACTTACCAATTGACCACTACTGTCGTAGACTTCAACGCCTATCATCACTTGAGTATTTTTAAGACCCCATGTTAAATTAAGCCAGAAAGTATACATTTCTCCTCTTTTTAGCACAGTAGTGTTGGAACTCCAACTTTGCGATATTTTAAAGGCGTTTATCCTCACTATACTTACT
The DNA here is from genome assembly GCA_038848525.1 of Bathyarchaeia archaeon. Lineage (GTDB taxonomy): Archaea > Thermoproteota > Bathyarchaeia > Bathyarchaeales > Bathycorpusculaceae > JAWCNN01. The sequence goes on from JAWCNN010000002.1 coordinate 81,653, forward strand.
TCTTTAGGATATGCAATTGTAGGAGGATCAGAAGGCGTAATCACTTCTGCACCTTGCGGGTCAACATCTAACCACAATTTATCCTTTAGTTCCTCTGGGAATATGGGGGCATCTCCCATATAACGGTAATAAACAACTTCAGCAAATATCCAAACATAAGGTTTTCTATTAGCGGGCGTTCTGAATCCCACTGCAAACTGACAGTAGTCAGTGAAAACGGGGCCTTCATCGATCCCAAAGATGTTTTTATTAGGCTCAACTTTCCACTGCATTTTTGTCCTCCCATTCTCTTGCCATTTTGAGAAGGCAATTGAGTATAAAGCATTCGCCACAGAAAGTCCGATGCCTTGAAAACTGAAAGACAGAGAGTATTTAGTTCGTCCGTATTCTCTTGATTGAGGAATATGATTTGCTGGAAACTCGTCACACCAATCAGGCATTTCAAGATAAACCCTTACATAAAACGGTTCAGTGCGAATTGGGATATACGCGGGGTCTTCAACTGTAACTCTAACAGCCCAAAAGTCATACTCTTCAACTGATTCGTCTCCGTCATGGTAAAGCTCAGCACATACCCTTGTTTTATTACCTGTTTCTTCATCAGTATCTATTAGCCCGCCGGGGATTTTTGGGTTTTCTTCTGTTGTTTCACAGTAAAAATCATATGCTCAATCCAGTGAGGGACTTATAAGAAAGCTAGTTCCCTTGTTGAATGAGTATATGTAAATGTAACATTCATAGCTTGATAATTGATAATCCTCACCGTATCTGCATGTATCCCCTTCGTAAAGCTTTATGATTCCTGCTTCAACGGTAATTTGTAATAAATTTGAAGCTGCTAACCAATTCTCCATATACAAAGTTTGTACGTCACCGCTGCTTACGCGTTTGAATACATAACAATGGTGGTATCTTAACATGATTGTGTAGAACTCGTTGAGTTCTGGTATTGGATAACCAGGAATATGACCTCCAGTTATTTTCTGAGGTGATATTAACAGTGCAGTCCACTCGTAGTGTTGGTCGTTGGCGAGGTAAACAGAGATTTTCCCCCTTGTAAGGTTATATTTGTCTTTTGAACCTATACCCACATAGATTATACCATCAATAAACCCATCCGAGATATACAGCTCCAACCTCTGGTTTTGTTCGTAAACATCGCCACTGACATCTCCCGTCCACCATAAAACTTTCTCCCATTTATCTGAGTCTAGGTAGTTGTCGTTAAAGTCATCAGCGAAAATGAAAGTGGATTCTGCATGGGATGGTGGTAAATAGTATGCAATCGTTGAACTAATTAACAATACAACAGCAACTGTAGATACTACATTTAAGTTTCTCCTCAATGACATTACCTCACAACTGTTCTAATTGTTGTAAAGAATAATAAAAATTTTGTTGACGTAGAATTTGTGATGGTGAAATATAGATGCCATTTATTTTCTTTTTATTGGCGATTATTATAGAAGAATTAGAGGGCATAAGGTTCAGACTCGGTTAAACCAAGTTGGCTTGTTAAATGCTTAACTCGTTTTGAAACAACCTCGTATAGGCGATTTCGGAGAGTGTCTCCTGAAAGGTTAAATCTTTGGAGTTTTCGAACCTCTTCTGCTAATTCCTTATCCTCAAGCACTTCAGCCATCCACTTTTCAAAGTCTCCTCTGTGGAAGTGAAACTCTAAGGATTTAATGTTCACTTCGTTTATTTTTTTCAGGAATTCCTCTATCGAGGAGGCGCTTATTCCCGTGTAATTTCCTATTGAAGTGAAAAAGTAAAATGCTTTTTCTCTCGGAACCGTTCTCAAAATTTTTTCTGCATTCATTTTACTTCTTCCTCTTTATATTATGTGTTTCCTTTATAAATCTTAACCTTTTATCTTCGTCAATTATTGAAAGTTGTGTTTCCTTAAACTTTTTCGTAACTATTGATGTGCGCACTCTTAAAACTCCCGGCAGTGGCGCAACTGAATTTGCTATGAAATTGTGTAGGCTTTCTTGGTTTTCCGCTATGACTTTTGCTATTATTAGGAGTTCTTCTGATAGGGATGTGTAGACTTCCAAGACTTGTGGTGCTTCGCAGAGTTTTTCCGCTACTTTCTCGCTTTCTTTTGGGTCTGTGTAAACGGTCATGATTGCCGTGATGTTTTTTGCTCCAGCCTTTTCAGCATCTATAACAGCCGTGTACCTCTTTATTATTCCGTACTGTTCCATTCTTTTTATTCTCTCGTAGACTGTCGAGTGGGCTATTCCCAAACGTTTACCTATGGCTGTATAAGTCTGCTTTGAATCCTCTTGTAAAGCCTCTAAGATTTTATAGTCCACAGCATCTAAAGTTGGAATTTTATTTTTAAGTTTCAACGTTTCTCTACTCTTCTATCTATTAGTGAAGTGTTTAAATTTATTGTTTTTTGTCGAAAATTGTGCTTGGTTCTGAATTGGAAATTTGTCGATAAAAAACCCTTTTATCTACAATTTTTCAATTTAAACAGCTTTAACCTACATTTTTGCGAATAAACTGACAAATAAACTTAAATATGCCGATAGAAAATTGTTATAGAATATTCTAATAGAGCAGTGGTTAAAATGAAGATGCCTAAAATTTGGGAAATTATTGAAAAATTTAAGGACTTCTGCATGTTTCGAGGCTGGAAAACTTCTAAGACCGAGGACTGGGTTAAAGTTGACGATAAATACCACAACTTCCTATGGACAAGAAATGTTCATCCATCATCCTTTAAGAGCATAGTTTCAAACAGAAGATGCGTAGTTCGGGAAGGCTTGTCTTATCATGTTGTTGAAGCATCCTACACAGCGTGGCTATTTTCCGAAACGCCTTCTGAAACTCTTGTTAAAACGGTTTTCGAAAATCCAACCTTTAACAAAAAAATAGCCATTTACGACTTAAGTCCGCTATTTGAAGGGAAAAACATCTGCGAAAAACTCAACAACACAGACAGCCCTGTCTTCCAAGAATTCGAAAGTTTCCTTACAACTCAATTGAAAGTTAAGCTTAAACCCCTTTCCAACATCGAGTTTACACCTGAAAATTATAGCATTGCTGAAATGGCTTAAAATAGGTTTTAAAGGGTTTAAATAAGAGGGAAAGCTTCAGAAAAGCTGTGAATGCGATGTCCCAAGACGCTGAAAAGATAAAGAAGCTTATAGAATTTAAGAAAAAACTAGAAAAAAGGGTTGAAGATTTAGAATCTGAACTTAAAGATTTGCAGGCAATGCTTGAAACAGTGAATTCCATACTTCTTGAAAAGGGATTTAAACGCGCCGAAATCGCAAAACCACCCGCCGAAGTTGAGGCTTTACCGCCAAAAGAAGCACCAGTTGAACATTTACCATCGCCACCGCCCTCCCAAGCGGAACATGAAAGCGTTACAGAGTTAAAGGCTGTATCAGGCGAACTTCTCGCAAACCTCTACGTAAGCGGAAACTCGTTGCGGGTTGTGCCAGCCGAAGACAAAAGTTTCAACGTTAATATGCCGCCTTTCACCCCTTTTCTTATCGAAAGAGTTTTAGCTAAAATGCAGGAAAAAGACAGCGAACTAGCCAGAACTGGACAGTTGACTCCAGAAGAAATTTTCTCTTACAACATTGTCAGAGAAGGCGACACAATCCGTGAAATAACCATCAAAAATTTTGACGAAAACCGTTTAAGAGAACTCAAGTCAAGCATCCGCTGGACGCTGGAGAAAATGTATGAAAAAATGAAAAGCCAAAGCTGATTATCGTCTGTCGAAGTAGATGTTTTTGCCTTTTGCCGACATTGGAATTCCCATGATAACTGTTGCTTCTGGAAGCATTCCAAGCCTTAACGCTGCTGTTCCAATACGGTACATTATGCGGTTGTCAACATTCAACAAACTCGCCATTTTCACTGCTGAACCCAAAGCTATTCCAAGGTCTAAAGCCTTAAAAATGCATGTTGGCCCGTAAAAGTCTTCTCCAAGCGTTTTACCTTTTTCTTCGAATTCTTTACAGTTTTTGTAGCCGCATGCTCCGCAGTTTAATCCGAAGCTTTTGTTGCCTCTAACCCCAATTAGGACAACCGCCTCTGAGTCTCTGACGTTTTTTGCGTCTCTTTTGAAGCCCTCGATTTTTCTTTTTTCAGCTATTTCCTCCATCTTCTCGGCAATGGCTTCCTTTTCTTCACCATAAACGATTACTGTTAAAATGTCGTCTATACCGCCTGATTTTGGGGCTGTTCTCGCCGCTACAAGCATTAGTTTGGCTGCTTGAAAAAGTGCTTCTTTTTCTCCGTTTTTACCTTCAATTATTGGCGGATTCATTTCAACCCCTCTTTTTTAAGTGTTATATGGGGGTGAAGGCTTTCTTTAGCATCTCTAATACAGTGTTTAATTGTCCAGTGTAAACGCCTATGGCGAAGAATGAAACGCCTAAAAGAAGCAAAAGCGCTCCTATAACTCTGCGTTCTGGAATTCCCATTTTCGCCTACTCCAAATGTTTTCTTATAAGCGCCTCAATCTGTTTTTTGGGAACAACCCCCACTATCCTCTCGACTTCCCTTCCATTCTTAATTATCACAACTGTTGGGATGCTGAAAATTTGGAAGCGCTCCGCAGTTTCAGGGTTTTCGTCAACATTAAGTTTTCCAACGAAAACTTTTCCGCTGTATTCTTTGGCTAATTCATCTATTGTTGGGGCGAAAGCCAAGCATGGACCACACCATGAAGCCCAAAAATCAATTAGGGCTATTGGCTTTTGCCCAACAATTTCGTTGAAGTTTGAATCTGTTAGGTGGAATGGTTCAGCAGTCATCTTACGTACTTTCTCCATAAACATTTTAAACTTCTTTTCTCTGATACGCTTCAGTTCTTCATTTTCCTCCGATATAAATTGTTTGCGTCTTTTGTTCATGAACTTTTCATCAGCCATGTTTGAGAGAGTTTTGTAAAGCCTTAAGCCTTTTGTAGGCTTCGCTTGGATTTGAAATTTCGGCTGTTAACTTTTCGAAGGGGCACATGTCAGCTTCAAAATCCATTATGTTTTCGACTAGTTTTTCACGTTCATGGTAAATTTTATGTTTTTCAAGAATTTCCTTTGCCATTTTGCTTAGGATTACTGCGTAAACGTTTTTTACTTCCGCATAAGCGCATAGGAACGCTATGGCTTTTCCGACAATGGTGTCGGCAACAGAAGCGTCTTCGAGTTTTTCGCCGAGCTTTTCGATGGCTTCTAAAAAACCCGAAATTCCGCTGGATGAACACTCAAAAATTATTTCTCCATTCTTCACTATGGAAAGCGTTATGCCTTTTTCGTTTAATAAACGCTTTTTCGCTAGGATTAAATCTTGCCTTTCCATTTTCAACATGGTAATGTAAGCATTAGAGGATTTATGGCTTTTCTACAATGAAAAGCTGGTTTTCCGGCGTGCTGGCAATTTCCCAAGCAAGCTTTTCATTTTGGAAACCCTTTGAAATTTTTTCCATTAATGTTTCCGCTATTTTCGGGCTAACCGATACTTTTAATATTGTGCCAAGTTTTATGTTTTGGAAATAAGCGGTTATATCTTTTTGTGAATTTTTTATCCTCAACTTTTGGTTTCCAACGGTGCATTGGGTTGCAATTTGAATTCCATCAAGAACACATGAAAAGGGAATTGAAAGCGGAACTTCAGCCGTCACTTGTAAGGCGTCATTTCCGCTGTTGGTTGAGTTTAAAATTCTTTTGGCGATTTCTCCCATTTTAACGCCAATAACCACAAAAGGACCCAAATGCCCATGTAAATCTACAGCCTTCTCTATAAGCTCCGTGAAATCTACATCTACCTTGAGAGTTTCTGCCTTCATTCTATTACACCCTTGTCAGACTAATTCGTGTAGATAACACTTTAATTAAAGTAATGCCTACTGCCGCTCCGATGATGCCGCCAATCATATGTAAAACCGCAAAGAAAGCGACACCCCCAAACTGCTTTATCAAAAAGTCTGGATTCATGAAAATGTAGCCTATTATGATTCCTGCTGTTGCTGTGGAAACCACTGATGCGAAGAATAGACTGATTACACTTAGCTTTGGTTTTTCTAAGCTGTTCCTGTATCCGATTAGTTTTGTTATGGCATCGAAGATTATGCTTGCGGCTGTAAAGCCTAAGAATTGGGTGGAAGATGGGTTAAGCGTTAATGTTACGATTGTTGCAATTGCGCCAGTAGTGGTTACTGCTCCGAATTTTCTAACCCACCATAGGACTAGTATGAATGCAAATACGCCTAAAGTGTCGCATAAGAAAGGCAGATGTGTGGCTCTCCAAAAGATTGGCGCGATATAAGCACTCAGAACACCGTACAAAGCTGCGCTTATGGATATTGCAGCAACTTGCTTGCTTGTGAAGTAAGTCAATTCGGTAACACCCTTTAACAAATTAGTAACACCATCCATATAAAAAGCTTGCCCTCCCCCAAATTCAAATGCGGGAACAAAAGCTTTATGGCAATTGCCATAACCTATTAATGGGACATGTAATGGCAAAAATAGTTCGTGTTGGAGTGACTTTTCCGCCTGATTTACTAAAGGATTTCGACGAAATAATTGGTAAGATGGGTTATGAAAATCGTTCTAAAGCTGTTCAAGACGCTGTTAGATTGTTTGTTTCTGAAAAGAAATGGCTTCAAGAAGAAAGAGGCGCACAAGCCGGAGTGCTTATGATGGTTTACGACCACGAGGTTAAGGATTTGGAAGGCGCGTTAACCGATGTTCAACATCGCTATTCCCATGTAATCTGTTCAACAATGCACATCCACCTGAATGAAAGAGACTGTTTAGAGGCTGTAGCCGTGAAGGGCGATGCTGCTGAAATTCGAAAGTTAAGCGATGAATTGGCGGCGAAAAGGGGAGTTAAAATCCTAAAAACAGTGCTTGTTTCCGCCTAAACGTTAATTTGCCAATTCAAACATTCTTTCAAGGGCTTTCCTGGCTTTCTCCGCTATGGGTTTCGGAACAGTAATCACATATTTTTCCTCTTTCAAGCTCGTGTAAAGCCTTTCAAGAGTGTTTAACTTCATGTTGGGGCAAACAGCCCCCTCATAGGCTAGAATAAACCGTTTATGTGGATTATCCCCTCTTAAACGGTGCAGAAGCCCCTCTTCAGTAGCTACAATAAAAGTTTTGGCTTTGCTTTCCCGTGCGTAACGGCACATCTGCGAGGTGCTTCCAACAAAGTCGGCTATACTGCACATTTCAGAAGTGCATTCGGGATGAACCATAACAACGGCATCTGGATATTCAGCCTTAAGCACTTGTACGTCTTCTGAATGAAAAAGCAAATGTGTTGGGCAGAAACCCCATTCTGGAATTGGAATAACCGTTTTTCCAGTTTTCTTTTGAACGTAATCTGCCAAGTTGCGGTCTGGTCCAAAAAGCACAGTGTCCGCATTTAAAGACTCTATAACTTTCACGGCGTTTGCTGACGTGCAACATATGTCGCAGTAGGCTTTTGCTGAAGCCAAAGTGTTCACGTATAGGACTACTGGCACGAGCGGGTAAAGCACCTTCCACCTTTTAATTTCGTCAACCGTGAGCATCTGCGCCATTGGACACCTTGCGCTAAGAGTTGGCAACAAAACCTTTTTGTTAGGGTTTAGAATTGCGGCGGATTCCGCCATAAAATCCACAGCCGAAAAAACTATAATTTCAGCTTCTTTTTCTTCCATGGCTTTTCGGCTTAACTCTATGCTGTCGCCAACATAATCCGCAATATCTTGAATTTCAGGACGTTGGTAATTATGCGCCAATATTACGGCTTTCTTTTCCCTTTTTAGCCTCTTTATCTCTTCAACTAAATTCACTTAACATTCGCCTTTCAAGTTTAGGGTTTCTCTAACAGTACGCCAAAATATATCCTTTACCCAATCGAACCTTAACATAAAAGTGGTCTTAATGTTTATATCTTTGGCTATAAAATTAGGAGGAGTAAAAGGAAAAGTGCAGTAAATGGAATTAGCCATAGAAACAGTTGATTTAACAAAAAGGTATGGTACAATAACAGCTGTGAACAAGCTTAACTTAAAAGTTAAGCGAAATACTATACACGGTTTTCTCGGTCCAAACGGGGCTGGAAAAACCACCACAATAAAAATTTTAGTGGGATTGTTAAGACCCGATGAAGGCACTGTTAAGGTTTTAGAGCAAGAAGTGCGCGGAGACGCACCAGACGTGAGGTTAAAGGTTGGCTATATGCCTGAACTTCCAAAGTTTCCAAAACACTTGAAAGGCTGGGAGCTTCTGGACATTTATGGAAAAATGTATGGCATGACAGAGCAACAACGTAGAGAGCAAATACCTAAACTGCTTGATATGGTTGGTCTCAAAGGCAGAGAAAAAGATTTTATTGGAAAATACAGTAAGGGCATGCAACAGCGCATTGGTATTGCACAAGCCTTGTTAAACGAGCCTGACCTTGTCATTTTAGACGAGCCAAGTTTGGGTTTAGACCCTGTCGGCATGGTTGAGGTTAGAGAATTAGTGAAGGAAATAGCCAAAGAAGGCAGAACAGTTTTTATTTCATCCCATCTGCTTTTTGAGGTTGAACAGATATGCACTCACGTAACCATCATTCATAAGGGATTTTCCATAGCCTCAGACACCCTTCAAAATGTTTATGGCAAGCTTTCAGGACCAACCTTATTGCAGGTGGAAGTTGCCAAGCTTTCAGAAGAAATTGTTGAAAACGTGAAGAAGCTGCCATTTGTTTCCAGCATATCACAAGACGGCAACATATTAACAATTGAATTGAAAACACGCGATGACGTTAGACAACAAGTTTCCCAAGAAATAACAAAGTCTGGAGGAGTTATCACCGCCATGAACGTTAAGGGGCAAACCCTCGAAGAAATTTTCATGCAACTTGTCGCCAAATCGTCAGAAGGCAAAAGGGAATGACCGTCAAAGCGAAGCTAAACTGGAAAACTCGTTTCTGGGCAGTTGTTAAATATGAGCTTTTATGGAATATTCGAAAGAAAAAGTTCGTAGGCGTGATTGTAATTGCCTTTGTCTTCACCACTCTTTCCTTGGTTTTACCAGTGGTTATGAGTAACGTGACAGGTCAACCGCTGAAACCGAATCCAGACTATGTTGTTTCTTCCCTTGCCAACATTAGCGGGTTCAACTTTTTCCTTTTCGCCGTAGTAACAGTTATGAACAGCATTTCAGGCGAGTTTGAAAGCGGCACTATTGTTTCTCTGCTTACGAAACCCGTTTCTCGAACAACTGTTTTTTATGGCAAACTTTTTGCGGCGTTTATCACCCTTTTCTCGGCTTACGCCGTTCTTTTCCTGTACTCAACCATCGGCGGAACAATAATCTATGGTTCTCAAAACAACCTACACTTAGTTCCACTAGCATTGTTAGGATGCATAATTAGCACTTTCATTTACATCGCCATAGTCCTAGCCATAGGTTCAATTTCCAAAAGCTCATTAATAGCAGCCCTCGGAACATTCGGAATTTACATAGCCTCAAACATAATCTCATCGATACTTTCCATGTTCACAGACTACGCTTGGGTTCTCAATTATCTACCCGGAAGCGGAGCCGCAGGCTACATAAAGGGATTAAATCCGCAGAGTCCATACTTGCCCGGCATGGCTGTTTCAATGGGAACAGACGGCATAGCTGCCAACACAATTAACTATGTCCTCTATCCCTCGGCGGAAGTAACCCTCTACAAAATCGGCGGAATTACCAATGGACAAACAATTTTGTGGGTTGAACTTTACTCAGAACCAATCTCGCTTATTGCATTAAGAGCAATCATTGTAGCGGCAGTTTACATTTTTGCCTTTCTATTTATTGCATGGTACACCTTCAAAAGAACAGAAGTGCTAGAATAAGACTGGTTTTGGTGCAGTGAGCCGAATTTTAACCAGCGAACCCCTACGGGAAAGGATGACTTATCAACGTTGACTTTGAGTCCTACGGTTTTCAGTTTAATTAAAGTTGCAAACTCTACCCGTAAATTTAGACATTTTTGGTTTTACCTTTTTAATCAATGATGGCAACTTATTAAGCCATTTATCAAAAATCATCTTATAGCGCTTTACTTCGCTCTCAGAAAGTCGAACATTTGATCCAAGTTTAATTATTGAATATCTTGATTTTACTGTGGAAAGATAATTTTCTGCGTCTTTCTTTGATATGGACTTAGGTGACCACACACTTTTTCGGTCGAGATCAACATCAACGTAAAAACCCTTAAGCCTTTTTCTTTCTTTTTCCATGGCTTCAACAATTAGTGCCGCTTCCTTCTCTGGTGCTTTAACAACGGCTTCCTCCAACTTTTTTAAAGAGAGCATTTTGGAAATAGCTTTCTTTTCGCTTTTTCCAGTAAGCAAAAAGTCACCAAGTTCCTCAAGAAAAGTCTCTATACTCAGGCGAATTCCCACATGGATACCTGCTTGAAGCCAATGTTTGGATGAATGCTTTAGTAGTACTTTCTTGAAAAATTTTGGTTCAATAACTCCTAGCGCGCCCAAATAATAAATTGTTGCTTTTGTCAGTTCCTCCTCAGCAAGAATTAACAATGAATAGGCATGTCCGTAACTGGAATTTGTGATGAGTAGTTCGGCATCTTTAATGTAACGTTCTACGTTTTCTAGACAAAGATTCATAGCTCTTTCAAGGATTTCTTTCTCTTTTGCTGCACTCACACATTTCTTCCTCATTTTTTGGTGCAGGGGGTGGGATTTGAACCCACGAACCCCTATGGGACGGGATCTTGAGTCCCGCGCATTTAGCCCCTCTTGCCTAGTGCGGGTTTGACCATGCTCTGCCACCCCTGCACCTTTGGGCAAAGCTCATTTTCTTAACTTCTTTTGGTTTCTATTATCTTTTTCCAATGCTGATACTGCTGTATATGCGAATCTTTTATCGAGCCTATTTCTTCCATCCATCTAACAACTTGCCTCGATTGTGTAGTATACGCAACATGTAAAGGAGCCTTATTCTTTCCTCTAGGCGGAAGATATTTATAAGAGCGAAATGAGAAACCAAGCTGACCAGCCAAATAGATAAAGTCGTCTCTCAGTTTCTCGCTTTTAACTTGAATCTCAACACGAGGACCACGGCTAATCTGAAAACTGAAACAACCATCAGTGCTAAACAAACCACGCAAAAAGGCTTTGGTTACTGCTTTATTGCTGGATTCAAGAATTTGCTTAGGAATCTGAACCCTTCCTGCTTTTCTACCTTGCGGAAGACCATAATTCCTAAAGAAATCTAAGGCTTGCCTTTGCCCACTCCTAATCATAATGGCTTTTCCTGCTTTGCATTTACATGGCTTTATTGGTTCAACACCTAAAACATCTCTAACAAGCTGGGTAACTCTGTAAGTCATTGATTTATCCTTAGGCTCACATGTAATACCCCACTTATCAGAAAGCCACCCATCGCCAACATGAAGACCCAACAAAAGAGCTACATCTTCATCAAGTTCCTTCCTTGGCGGATGATAAACAACTCCTCTGGGCTTAACTCTCGTTCTCATATGTCTTCTTCTAATATAAAATATAACAATAGGGTAACCTTTATAACGTTTTGACCTGGCTTGGCTACCGCCGCTTCAAAATAAACTTTAGTTTCTCTCTATTAAATTATTTTCTTATGCTTCAAGTAAAAACCTGATATTAGCCCTTTTTCAAGTGTCGTCGTCAATTTTCCCATTATCCAGACGACATTTAAACCACCCAAATGTTATTGTTATTTTCCACCCAAAAACAACAACACTTACAGTTGGAAAATATCTAAGTTACATGAAAAAGTTTATATCGGAGCTGTGTGGTTTACGTGTTTAGCCTCTTAAGTTGGAAACCATTTTTGAGTTGGAGGAAATTGAAAGTTTGAGAAAACCCGCACCATATAAGCATATCCATAAACGCTTAAATGTTAAATTTGCGGGGGTTAAACAAGTTGATTGAAATTTCAAAAGAGGACATAAATCTTTTACTAAAAGCGTTTTTTAAAGAGAAGGGCCTAGTCCGCCAACATTTAGACTCTTACAACGAGTTTATAGACCATGGCTTACAGGAAATCATAGATGAAGTTGGCGAAATTCCAATAGAAGTTCCAGAAAATCCATACACCGTTAAGCTTGGACAAATTTGGATAATAGATCCCCAAACGCGGATAACTGGTCCATATGTGACGGAAGTGGACGGCACAAAACATGAAATTTACCCCATGGAAGCAAGGCTTCGAAACCTAACGTATGCAGCGCCCGTAGCCCTTGAAATGACGCCTGTCATAGACGGCAGAGAGCAGGATACTGAGCTTGTCTATATCGGGAATATTCCCGTAATGCTGAAGTCTAAATTGTGTTTTCTTTCGCAACTTTCAAGAGAAGAGCTGATAGCTTGTGGAGAAGACCCCGACGACCCTGGCGGCTACTTCATAGTAAACGGTTCAGAACGTGTAATAGTGGCTATGGAGGATTTAGCTCCAAACCGCATAATAGTGGACGTGGACGAGAAAGGCGCAACACCCGTGTATCAGGCGAAGATGTTCTCCACAACTGTGGGTTTCAGGGCTAGAATCGAAGTGAAGTTGAAATCGGACGGCGTAATATATGTTTCAATGCCCGGCGTACCAACAGAAATTCCCATTGTTATTGTGATGCGTGCTTTAGGTTTAGAGTCTGACAAGGAAATAGCCGAAGCGGTTTCTGTTGAAAAGGAACTACAGATGGAACTTGAGCCTTCATTTGAAAAAGCCGTAGGCGTTGACACTGTAAAAGATGCTATTCTCTTCATCGGAAACCGTGTCGCCCACGGTCAAGTTGAGGAATACCGCGTACAAAAGGCTGAAAATATACTTGACAAAAACTTTTTGCCACACCTTGGCAGAACAAACCAAAGCAGAAAAGAAAAAGCTTTGTTTCTTGGCGAAATGGCTTGCCGAGTGGTTGAACTAAAACTTGGAAGAAGAAAAACCGACGACAAAGACCACTTCAAAAATAAACGATTACGGCTTGCGGGACCTTTACTCGCTGATTTGTTCCGTGTAGCCTTTAGAAATCTTGTCAGAGACATAAAGTATCAGCTTGAACGTATCGGCGTGAAAGGACCAGTAATAACTGTTTCAGCCGCCGTTCGCCCTGGAATAATAACTGAGAGGCTTCAACATGCACTTGCAACTGGAAACTGGGGTAGGGGAAGGGTTGGCGTAACCCAACTCTTAGACAGAACAAACCACATTTCGGCTTTAAGCCACCTGCGAAGGTTGCAGTCGCCTTTAAGCCGAAGCCAGCCGAACTTTGAAGCAAGAGACTTACACCCAACACATTGGGGTCGCTTATGCCCAAACGAAACTCCTGAGGGCTCAAACTGTGGACTTGTCAAAAACTTGGCTTTATCCGCATGCATCTCCGTCGGCGTAAACTCCGAGAAAATAAGGCGAATCCTCTTCAGCATGGGTGTAACACCTGTTCACGAGGCAAACGAAGCCATTAAGCTTTCAGGAGCAAAAATGTTCGTTGACGGAAACCTCGTTGGATATTGTCACTCTCCAGAAGATTTAACACGGGAATTTAGGGAGAGGCGAAGAACTGGCGAAATCTCAACCGAGGTTAACATAGCCTATTTCTCAAAATCTCATGGAGAAAAAGATGAAATATACGTTAACTGTGACGAGGGAAGAGTTAGGAGACCCCTCATAATAGTTGAACATGGCGTTTCAAAGCTTCAGCCAGAACACATCGAAAAAGTTGCTTCTGGAGAATGGTCATGGGAGGAGCTTGTCAAAAACGGCATAATTGAATATTTGGACGCTGAGGAAGAGGAAAATGCTTATGTAGCCTTAAGCCTTGAAGAAGTAACTCCAGAGCACACACATGTTGAAATTGCAACCCACATTATTCTCGGCATCTGCGCCTCAACAATACCCTACACAGAACACAACCAATCACCACGCAATTCTTATCAAGCGGCAATGGCGAAACAAGCCTTGGGAGTTTACGCCACAAACTTTCACCAGCGTGTAGACTCAAGGTCGCATATTCTCCATTATCCGCAGATTCCACTTGTTGAAACAGCTTTAATGGACATTTTGGGGTATAAACTCCGTCCGTCTGGACAAAACTGTGTTGTAGCCGTATTATCCTATGAAGGTTATAACATGGAAGACGCCTTAATCTTTAACAAAGCATCAATTGAAAGAGGCTTGGCGCGCTCAACCTTTTATAGGATTTATGAGGCGGAATGCCGCCAGTACCTTGGCGGATTAAAAGACAAATTTACCGTGCCTGAACCTGGAACACGTGGTTTCAGAGGTGAACAATATTATAGGCTTCTTGAACCAGATGGTATAATAAGCCTTGAAGCGAACGTTTCAGGTGGAGATGTTTTAATCGGTAGAATTAGCCCGCCGAGGTTTATTGAGGAATACAAGGAGTTTGAGGTGAAAGGTCCTTCAATGCGGGATACCTCAGCGGATATGCGTCCCTCAGAAACTGGAATTGTTGATGCTATTTTCTTAACAGAATCTGGAGAAGGAAGCAAACTTGTAAAGGTTAGAGTTAGAGACCAACGCATTCCAGAGCTAGGCGACAAATTTGCCTCCCGCCACGGACAAAAAGGCGTTATAGGGTTAATTGTTCCACAAGAGGATATGCCCTTCACCGAAGACGGCATAGTTCCAGACATCATAATTAATCCGCACGCTATTCCCTCAAGAATGACTATTGGACATTTCATGGAGTCGCTGGCTGGAAAAGTTGCCGCTGTAAGGGGAAAACCAGTTGATGGCACGCCTTTCTCAAATGAAAGGTCTGAGGAGCTTAGAAAAGCCCTAATTAGGCTTGGGTTCAGCCATACGGGCAACGAAGTATTCTACAATGGTGTAACAGGCGAAAAATTTGTTGCAGAAATTTTCGTTGGAGTAGTGTACTACCAGAAGTTGCATCACATGGTCGCCGACAAAATACATGCAAGGGCTAGAGGACAAGTGCAGATGCTGACTAGACAGCCCACAGAAGGGCGAGCCAGAGGCGGAGGCTTAAGGTTCGGCGAAATGGAACGTGACTGCCTAATTGGGCATGGAGCCGCCATGCTTCTTCGAGATAGACTTTTGGAAGAATCCGACAAGTACACGCTTTATATTTGTGAAAGCTGCGGTTACATAGCCTATTACGACATGAAACAGCGCAAATACATTTGTAGAATGTGCGGAGACAAGGCAAAGATTTCCCCTGTAATAGTTTCTTACGCTTTTAAGCTCCTCCTCCAAGAATTAATGAGCCTTTGCATAGCTCCAAAATTAAAGCTTAAGGAGAAAGCCTAACATGGCTGAAGAAGTAGTCCACAAAGTTGTAGACAGCATCCATTTCAGCTTATTCTCACCGCAAGAAGTGCGCAAACTTTCAGTTGTAGAAATTCAAACACCCGACACATATGACGAAGATGGGGCTCCAATAACAGCTGGGCTTATGGATGGTAGGCTTGGAACCCTTGAGCCGAGACAAAGATGCAAAACATGTGGAAACACAGCCATTCGATGTCCAGGCCATTTCGGACACATCGAACTTGCAGTTCCAATAGTGCATATAGAATTTACAAAACTAATCTATGAACTTTTAAAATCCACTTGTCGAAACTGCGGGCGCATTCTCCTTCCAGACGACGCCATAAAAAGGGCTAAAGCCAGAATTGAAAAGAGCCGTCGACTTTTAGGCATGGTTACAGACGAATTTTACAAATCTGTTATTCAAGAAATAAAGGCGAAGCAGTGTCCACATTGCGGGGCAGTTCAGTATAAAGTGGTTTTTGAAAAACCAACCAAATTTACAGAGCAGATTCCAGAAAGCGGTTCAGAACCTTTAACTCCAAGCATGATTAGGGAAAGGCTTGAACGCATACCAGACGAAGACCTTGAAATTTTAGGTTTCAATCCCAAAGCTGCACGTCCAGAATGGATGGTTCTGCAAGTTTTGCCAGTTCCGCCAGTTTATGTGCGCCCATCAATAACGCTTGAATCTGGCATACGCTCAGAAGACGACCTAACCCACAAACTTGTTGACATAATCCGCATTAATCAAAGGCTTAAGGAAAACATGGATGCTGGCGCCCCAACCCTCATAATCCAGGACCTCTCAGAGCTTTTGCAGTACCACGTTACAACATACTTCAACAATGAAGCTTCTGGAATTCCCCCAGCGCGACACCGTTCCGGCAGAGCCTTAAAAACTCTATCGCAGAGGCTTAAGGGTAAAGAGGGAAGGTTTAGAAGCAACCTTTCAGGGAAAAGGGTTGACTTTTCCGCCCGCACAGTGGTTTCTCCAGACCCAAACCTTGACATAAATGAAGTCGGCGTTCCAATAGAAGTTGCCATGCGATTATCCGTGCCAGAAAAAGTTACGGATTGGAACATTGAGGAAATGCGAAAACTTGTCATGAATGGACCTGAAAAATATCCTGGTGCGCTTTACATTATACGGCCTGATGGCAAACGCATAAGGCTTGAGTTTGTTGCTGATAAGGAAAAGGTTGCCGAGGCTTTAATGCCCGGCTTTATTGTGGAACGCCACCTTAAAAATGGGGACATAGCCATCTTTAACCGTCAACCTTCGCTTCACCGCATGTCAATAATGGCTCATCGAGTCCGTGTTTTACCCTACAAAACCTTCCGCCTACACTTATGTGTTTGTCCGCCTTACAACGCAGACTTCGACGGCGATGAAATGAACCTCCACATACCGCAAAGCGAAGAAGCAAGAACAGAAGCACTTCTGCTAATGCAGGTTCAAGACCAAATACTCTCGCCGAGATTTGGAGGTCCAATAATAGGGGCAATCCGAGACTTCATAACAGCAGCCTACCTCTTCACAAGAAAAACAAACTACCTAACAAAAGAAGAAGTTTGCAACTTGCTCATGGCAGCCGGATATGAAGGACCCCTTCCAGAACCTAAAATAAAGGAGCCTCAGCCATTATGGACTGGCAAACAAATTTTCAGTTTATTCCTTCCTAAAAACATGAATTATGCCTTGAAAGCCAACATCTGCTTGGGATGTGCAAAATGCGAAGGCGAAGACTGTAAGTATGACGCGTATGTCGTTGTAAAAAACGGTGAGCTTGTAAGCGGCGTCATAGACAGGCGTTCCATCGGCGCAGAACAGTCTGAAAGTCTTTTGCATAGAATAATTAAGGATTATGGAGCCAAAGCTGGAAGAGAATTCCTAAACAAGATAACGAGATTGTTGAAGCGTTTCATATCAATGCGTGGTTTCACCTACTCCTATGACGAGCTTGTTTTATCACCGACGGCTGAAAACAAAATAAACAAGACAATGGAGCGAGTTCAGAAAAAAGTGGAAGAGCTTATAGAAAGTTATCGTAAAGGCACATTACCAAGGCTTCCTGGACAAACTTTGGAGGATTCTTTTGAAATTTATGTGATGAATGAACTGGCAAAAGCCAGAGATGAAGCTGGAAAAATAGCCGACGAAGATTTTACGCTTGAAAATGCTGGCATAGTAATGACAAGAACAGGTGCCAGAGGCTCAAGCCTAAACATTGGACAAATGAGCGCATGTATAGGACAACAGTCAGTGCGCGGAAAAAGAATACTTCGTGGCTACTTGGGACGGGCGCTTCCCCACTTCAAGCCTGGAGACCCAAGTCCAAAAGCAAGGGGTTTTGTGTATTCCTCCTATCAGAGAGGATTAGACGCCATTGAATTTTTCTTCCATGCCATGGGCGGAAGGGAGGGACTTGTGGACACAGCAGTCCGAACACAACAAAGCGGTTACATGCAGAGACGCCTTATTAACGCATTAGAGCATATACGCCTAGAATACGATGGAACTGTTAGAAACTCAGCTGGAGACGTAATCCAATTTAAATACGGCGAAGATGGAGTTGACCCAGCTAAAAGCGACCATGGAAAAGCCGTGAACGTAAGCCGCTTGGTTGAACAGTTAAAAATCGCTGGAAAAAGAGGCAGAGCCGCATCAGCCGAATACATCCATAAACGGCTGGAAGAAGTTAAAGACCAACTTATACCATTACTCATAGACGAGCTTAAGCAAAACTTGGCTAAAGCCAAACTAGGCAGGGATGGCGTAGACGAAGCGATTAGGCTAACGGTTGAGCATTACAAGCGTGCATTAATGGAGCCAGGCGAAGCCGTTGGAATAGTTGCAGCCCAATCAATAGGCGAACCAGGCACACAGATGACCCTTAGAACATTCCATTACGCTGGAGTTAGAGAACAAAACGTAACCTTAGGCTTGCCGAGGCTCATAGAAATTGTTGACGCCAGAAGGGTTCCATCCACGCCTATAATGACCATTTACCTAACAGGCGAACACAGGAAAAGCAGAGAAACCGCTGTGAAAGTCGCCCGCAAAATACTTTACACAACATTGGAGGACTTAGCCGAAAAAATTTATGAGGACCCCGTGCGTGAGGAAATAGTTGTGGAGCTTAGTAAGTCAATGATGGAAGATCGTGGAGTAACATTGGAGGAGTTAAAGGAAAAACTGCAGATACAAAACTGCACCATAAGCATAAGAGGAAGTAAAATACATGTAAAGCCTAAAAAGGCTGATGTCCTTAAAAAACTGCTTGACAAAGTCTCATCGTTATATATCAAGGGAATTCCAGGCATAAAACGTGCGCTTGTCACGGAAGAACACGGCGAATGGGTTATACGAACTGATGGTTCAAACTTGCCTAAAGTCTTAGAAGTCAGCGGAGTGGACACTACACGAACAACAACAAATAATGTCCATGAAATAGCGAAAACTTTGGGTATAGAGGCTGCCAGAAACGCCTTAATAAACGAGTCTAAAAGCGTTTTGGATGATCAAGGGTTGGATGTTGACATTCGCCATGTTATGCTTGTCGCTGACATGATGACTTCAACAGGCGAGGTGCAGCAGATAGGGCGTCATGGCATAAGCGGTAAAAAGTCAAGTGTTTTGGCTAGGGCTGCTTTTGAAATAACAGTTCCAAACATTGTTGACGCTGCGGTTAAGGGTGAAAGCGACCCGTTGGAAGGCGTAACAGAAAACGTTATTGTTGGGCAGTCCATACCAATAGGCACGGGACTTGTGGAGTTGTTCATGTCAACCAGTGATTTGGGAAGGGAGAACAAGTGATAGACATAGATAAGGCTATTGCAACGGCTGTGAAAACTGGCAAGGTACTTTTTGGAGCAAGTTCCGCCCTACAAAACGCCAAAACTGGAAGAGTTAAACTGATAATTTTGGCTGCAAACTGTCCTAAAACTATACGTGAAGACATAGAATACTATTGCAAACTCTCAAACGTTCCAATAATAACCTATAAAGGTTCATCAATTGATTTGGCGGCTGTCTGCGGTAAACCGTTCACTGTTGCAGCGTTAAGTATAAGAGAGCCGGGTGACTCAGAAATTCTTAGAGTAATAGAAAGTAGTGAAACCGAGGAAGCTGTTGGAGGAAGTGAATGACCAGTGGAATAAAAATTACCAGCACAGAAATGCGTTACATAGCGTTGTTTGAAAGTATAACAGGCGCAAGCGTTAAAGACTGCATAGTTGACGAGGAGCAGGAACGTGTAATATTTGTTGTTAATGAGGGGCAGATTGGTGTGGCTATTGGAAGGGGCGGAAGAAACATTCGCACTCTGGAGAGGATGACTGGGAAGAAACATGAAATAATTGAGTACTCAGACGACCCAGCACAATTCATTAAAAATGCTTTAAAGCCAGCAGTTGTTAAGGAAGTGCGCATAACACCAAAACCCGATGGAAAAACAATAGCTGTTGTAACAGTTAACCCAAGAGATAAAGGAGTAGCCATAGGAAAAAACGGGAGAAACGCCGAGCGCCTGCGATTTTTGGCTAAAAGATACTTCCAAATACAAAACGTCAGCATAACATAAAAGAGATGAAAACATGAAAAAACGTGCTGTTACTTCAGCGCTCCTTTTGTTAATGGCATTATCCGTGTTTGTTGGCAGAGCCTATGCCCAAGATGAATCCTTCATAGACCAGTTTATTGGAAGCCCCTTGCTGATTCTTACCGCAATGATATTTATTGATGTTATAGCCTTCATTTACCATAAAATAAGAAAATAGCCTTTAACCTTCGGTTCTTAAAAGTAGGTCTATGAGAGCTTTTTGGTCTACTTCTGCACATGTTCTCCAATCTAGGTATAACTGTTCACTTTCGTCTTGTGTTAAATATCCATAACGAATGTAACGGTCAATGTTTAAGCCAACTTTCCAGCCTGGAAGTTTTTCACGTAAAAGCGTTTCAACCTCTTTGCGTGGTGCTTTTCCTCCTTTTGATGTTATGTAGGCTATCGTTATTGCTAAGCCCGCCAAATCGTCTATTCGCCACCCTATCATCTTAGCCTCTTTAGGCGTTAAATCGCCTCTTAATGTGATGTAGAATCTAGCTTTGTCAAAATCCTCTAAAGTTGGTTTTTCCACAGCCTTTTCATTTTCAAAAACCGTTTTAACCTGCAAATCTAAAGTCTTCAAATAATCATCCAAAATTTTCAGGACTTTTGGATAATCAGCGCCTAAGGCTTTCCGAAGTTCCCATCCTTTCACTCCTGGCTTTTTATGTCTTCGGTAAAAGAGCATGTGAACTGCCCTTTTCACTTTGCTTGCGTAGTAGCCTTTCCTCTTGCTCACCTTTGGCTTTTCTCCTTTCGCCATTTTATCCATTCTTCTGGCGAAACGGCTATGGGAATGGAAACCAACTGTTTCTTGCTTATTTTTGTTGTTGATTTTTCGTTGGGTTTTATGAAGATTTCTTCCTCTAATGGATAAACCTCTAATGTTGCATAGCCGTATGTGACCAAAAAACTTGTTAGGAAAGCTCTTTGCACCGTTTCCTCGTAGCTTTCAGCTCCAACAAAATCCCAATACGGAATTTTTCCATTTTTTCCATTTTCGCCAACTTTCGTTTTCAGTTCCTGCCACAAATTTTCCATCTCTTCTGTAAAAGCTTTTTCCCGCAAAATTCTCTGTTTAACAAGTTCCTCACGGCTTGCAAAGCCTATTTCGGCTGTTGCCGTTGGAAAATCTTTCCATCTCTCTTTTATGGGTAAGAGGCTGTTCCAATATCGGATGGCTTCTGAGAGGCTGTGGAGCGAAATTTGCTCCAACTCTATTGTTGGATGCCAAACTTTAAGGAAAATTTCAACCATTTCCGCCTTTTCTATTTGTGTGAGTTTCTTTTCAAGCAGGAAGGGGTCTGTGTATAGGCTTGTGGAGCGGTTTTTCACCCATTCGCTTTGAAGTTTTATAACAGAAGCTAAATGATGCACTGTTTCAGCGTCTAGGCATAAGTCTTCAATGTTTTCCCACTCTGGAAAGTATTCCCTAACCACACCTATAATTTCTTCAACGTTTATTAGGAATGGGTCAAGCGAACGGTCTTCAATAGACCTGCACATTTCTATTATACGTTGAAGTTTTTCCCTTCCAATTTTTATTCGCTCTTTTTTGGACGATTGCATTAGGCAACCTCTCTGATTACGGATTTGCCCTCAACATTTTGAACAGTGATTATGTTTACATCTTCCCGTGCAAATGTCACTTGGCTTGGCGTAATGACTATGTATTGGGCGTTTGCGTCTTTAATCGTTGAAATTAGCATTTGAGCGACTACTTCACGGTTTTTCGGGTCCATGTGAATGTCATATTCATCAACCGCCCTAAACGGCGAACGCACATGCTGTTGCAAAGCTAAGAGAAAACTCATTGTAGCTGTTGTTCTTTCACCGCCGCTTTGCGTGTAAGCGTCCAACGGAACTGGTTTTCCACCTTTAAAGTCAACGAGAATCTCCAGCCCAGCAGCCTCAATATCATGCCCATTAACAAGCCTAACTTCGCCGACAGCTTGGGCTTGAGCTAAAATCTTTTGGTATTCCAAATTTACACGGTCAAGAAGACTTTGGATAACCGTCCGCCAGTTTTGCATGCGCACTTTAACTTCTTCCAAAGCCTTTTCACGGTTTTCGGCGACTTGCTGTGCTTTTTCCTTCAATTCCAAGTAAAGTTTTGAGTAGGATTCATACATGCGTTCAATGTCCTCTGAGACATCGGCAAGCGCAGCTAAATGTCCATCCGTGACTCGAATTTCGTCGAGGATTTCGCCGACGCTTTTTATAACGGCAATTCTTGGTCCTGTCTGCTCGGCTTTCGCCAAAACTTCGTTTAAATGTGCCTTTACACTTTTAAGCTCGTTTTCAAGCATTTCCAATTTGGCTTTTGCGTTTTCTCTGCGATATTGAAGCAAAGCCAAAGCAATTCTGCTGTCTACAACTCGGCTGCTAACCTTTTCAATTTCCTCTTCCAAAATTTTTGTTCTTTTTTGGTTTCCATCCACCTCCACGTTCAACTTTGAAATTTGCATGTTGGAATTTTGCATAAGCTCCTTCAAATTTTCACTTTTCAGAAATTTTAACTGCATCTGGCTTGTTGGGAGTAGGGAGTTTCCAGTTTCCAGCAAGGCTGTTTCTTTTAACAGTTGTTCACAAAATGAGATTGTTGTTTCGTTTACAGCTCTTTCACGTTCAAGGCTCAGGCGTTCGTTAAAAAGCGTTTTCCATTCGCCCCTCAATTTTTCCAACTCATTCTGCTGAACATCCAAATTTTCCTTTGCAATTTTGCTTTCTTCTTCAATTTGGCTCAAAACTTCCATTTCCCTTCTTATTTCAGCCTCTAACCCCTTAACCGCTTCTTCCCTTTTTGCAACTCCAGCCCAAGCGAGTTCCCTCTCCAAAAACCTCTTTTTAGTTTGCAATTGTTTTTTCGCTTGATACCTTTCGTATTGCTCCCGCCAATAATTCAGTGTCTGTTCAGCTGACTCCAAAAGTTTATTTATCGAGTCTTCTTGGCTTAGTATTCGCATAAGTTTTTTCTGGGCTTCCAAAACGTTTTGGCGGTACGGTTCAAGTCCAACAGCAGCCTCAACCATCCGCAGCTTTTCCGTTGTGGGAAGCACCGTGAACTGTTCAACCATGTTCTGATGCATAATAATAAGCATGTTTTCAGGGTCAACGCCCAACTTGGACAAAAGCCTTTTAACATCCGCTTTTGCAGCGTCCCTATTCTCCAACTCAAACCAGTATTTGCCATCGCGACGCAGAACACGCGTCAAGAAAATCTGGTCTTTATTAAACTTTTGAACTGGACGTTTCCCACCCCTTTTCGCATTATCCAGTACAAGCGTAACTCGGGCTTGGTCTTTCCCCCAACGAATTAAATCGCTCAACTTTCTGGAACGTTCAGTGTATGACTGTCCAAGCGCCACGGAAATAGCCAACAAAAGCGAAGACTTTCCAGAACCGTTCGGACCGCAAATGATGTTTACGCCATGTTTAAACGGTACCCTAGCATACTCGTAACTCATGAAGTTTTCAAGGATTACTTCGCTAATCAGCATTGACGCCTATACGCCTCTCTATGCAGTAAATAATAGAGGTTAAAAACTCTTATTAAAACAATTATCTAAAAACTTTGGCAGAGTGAAATAATTTATGTTGTTTTCAGAAAACATTTATGTTTAAACTCTTGCAAAAAACCACTGGTGGAGTTTATAAAAATGAAAGGTAAGTATATTGCACCAAGCCTTGGACTGGGCGCTTTTCATTGTCCGCATTGCGAAGTTTACGCAATGCAACATTGGTATGAGGGTGCCATAGGAGAACATGTGTTGGGTCGCGGGAGCTTTTCAAGATTTCTTGAAAATCTCAGAGTAAGTGTTTGTGCTAGATGTGGAAAATATGCTTTGTGGATTAATGAGAAAATGATATATCCTGTTTCATCTGTGGCTCCGTTGCCTGTTGAGGATATGCCAGAAAACGTAAAAGAGGACTACTTAGAAGCGAGGAATATAGTTAATCTTTCGCCGCGAGCAGCCGCTGCCTTACTAAGGTTAGCGTTACAGAAACTTATGGTCGCATTAGGAGAAACTGGCAAGGACTTAAATGAGGATATAGCAAATCTGGTTAAGAAAGGTTTGCCTACAAAAATACAACAAGCTCTGGATTCGGTTCGGGTAATTGGCAATAACGCTGTTCACCCTGGCGAGTTGGATTTAAGAGATGATATTGAAACAGCTGTTGCCCTTTTTGACCTTATAAATATGATAGTAGAGTATATGATTACAAAACCAAAAGAAATCAGTGAGTTATATAACAGAATTCCTAAAGGTGCCAAAAAAGCCATCGAGAAAAGAGACAAGAATGTGAAAAAGCTCGGAAACAACTTTAACGTTAAAGTTTAGAAATTTGGAAGCTGAACTTCTGGAGTAAATGGTTAAGCTTGGTCTTTTCAACAAGCGTAGTGGAGCAAGTCCCATGATGAGTTAGATAGGAACTTGCAAAGCTTTGAGGAATAGAAAAAGGGATAGGTTTATCATAGCTTAATTGGTCCAAAGCGTTTTTCACGTCGCTTTAAGAATGCGCTTTCCACGCCAGTTACAACAGCCATCACTGAAACGCTTCCCTGCAATTCCTCGTCAACTCTTGCACCCCAAATTACCTTTGCCTTCGGAGGCAAAGAACGTTTCATGATTTCCGCTGCATGACTAACTTCGAAAAGGGTTAAGTCTTCTCCGCCGGCGACATGTATCAATAAGCCACGTGCCTTTGTCACGTCTTCTATGTCGAGCAGTCGCCCATTTAATGCCTTTTCAACCGCTTGTTCCACTCTGCCTTCTCCTGTGCCGTCTCCAACTCCTATGGATGCAAGTCCTGCTCCCTGCATTATAGCCCTGAGGTCTGCATAGTCGAGGTTGATTAGGCTTGCTGTGGTTATTGTTTCGGTTAAGCCTTTGATGAATTTTCCAATTGTGGTGTTTGCCACACCTAATGCTTCTCTGAACGGAAGGTTTCCAGCCACTTTAACAAGTCTGTTATTATCAATCACCACGACGGTATCGCATGATTTCTTTAGATTGTTTAATCCCTTTTTGGCTATTTCCATTCTGGCTGTTTCAACATCAAAGGGAAGCGTAACCACTCCTATAATTAAATGCGGAACTGCTGATCCCAAAAATCTTTTGCGCAGTTCTTCTGCCAAAGCAACGGCGGCGCCCGTTCCCGTCCCCCCTCCAAGTCCAGCAACCAAAAATATTATGTTGGCACCAGCTATTTCCTGAACGACCTCATCTACATTTTCGAGTAAGGCTTTCTCCCCTAACTCTGGGTATCCACCGCAGCCTAAACCTTTAGTTAGGTTTGGACCTATTAGGATTCTTCTGTCAGCCTTGGTTATTCTTAGGTGGTTTGCGTCTGTGTTTACTGCAACGAGCTTGGCTCCAACTATGCCTTTCTCTTTAATCCATGTCACTATGTTGGATCCAGCTCCACCTAAACCTACGGTTATTATTGATGGTTGGGCGAGTTTGGCGAATTGTTCGATTTCTTCTTCTCTTATAAAGGCTGGAGTTGGTATTTCTGTTTGGGTAACTGTTATTTCGTCTTTCATAAGGTTCGCCTCTGTCAGTACAAAATATAACGCACAAACTAATAAATATTGCGTCTTACGAATAACGATATATCCTACTTTTCAGAATACACCTTATTAACAATTTCACCCAAACAAAAATAAAGGGAAATAAAATGAACAAACTCGAATTAATGGAAAAGTTCATGAACACATTCGTGGGAAACGGCTTCAACTTAATAATAAAGGAACAAAATAACAGCTTTCTAATACACACAATTGAAATCATGCAGAAAACAGATGAAACATGCCCAGTTAAAGAAATCTCAGTGGGCGACTACTTCCTTCACCTCATCGCCACAGACCAATATGGCAAAGAAACATCACTAATCTGCAACTGGAGCTCGGGACTTTTACAAAACCTCTTGGAAAGCTTTGAGGCAGCAAAAGGCGCGGGATGCTCACGTATTGTAATGTTTAAAAATCCCTTAATGGGCAATCAGAACAACTGGATGATAGCATGGGGAAACCATGAGGAAAAACAGAAAACAACACAGCCAGCCTACATTATCTAAATTCATAATTCCCACTACTCTTTTTAAGCATAAAGCTTTAGTTATTTGATGAATACATAACAACCAGTGATGCCCATGGTTGTTGCTGGTAAGGTTTTTAGGCTTTCAGAACCGCTTTTTATAGGCGAGATTGCTTCTAGGCTTGATGGTTACCGTGTTGAAGAACCTTATGAGGAAGGCGATTACAAGTTTATGCTTTTGAGGGAAATTGCAGGGTTATTGCCTAAGCCAAAGGAGAACATGCTTAGGGGCGTTTACTCGCATGACTATGTAATTCACGTTTTTCATAGAGGTAAAATGGCGCCTTTGCCACGCACTGTTGAAGCCCTTTTCAGTTTCGCCCAGCGTGAAGGCACCACATTCTTGACTGTTGTGGAAAAGAAGCGCCTAGCCAATTTCATAGCTAACAAACTCAGCGAAATTATTTTCGACAAGGTTGGCGGCATAATTGAAGCCAGAATTCCACCCGAAGTTTTACGTGAGTTTCACCTTAAGAATCCAGAGGATACAAAAATAACGTTTTTTGACAACGTTGACATTCCAAATGTAAACAAGCTTTCGCTTTATGGTCCAGATTTGATAAACACTTCGCTTTTCGAAGATTACTGTCGGCATGGCGATTTATGGTATGTGGTTGCAAGAGCTAGGGAATACGGCTACGTGGTTGGCATAACAAGAGACGCTTCAGTAACAGTTTTTAACCTAACGGACAAAGAGCGCTACTTGGAATATGTTACAAAAGAAGTTTACCAACTAATAAAATGAAGGATGCAGTCAAATTCGCTTAGATTTTCGAATGAAAATCCTCTTACCCTTTTCCACAGCCTCTTGCACAATTATGCTCTTATCCTTAAGTGATGCAAACTCTTTAGGGGTAAACCCAAAAGCTTCAAGCATGACATCATGCTTCCAAAACTTCTGCAGTATCAAAATTCTTTTTTCAAATGGCATGTTTTCAAAATTGTCTGAAACAACAATTAAGTCTATGTCGCTGTCTCTTAATCTTTCGCCGTAAACGGTTGAGCCGAACAAAATTGCAAAATCAACTTTAAATGGTAAATTCTTAAGGTAACGTTTCACTTCCCTTTCGATATATGCCTCTGAAAGCAATCAAAAATCCTCCTTGTTTTGGTTAGGCATTCACTGGCAAAGTTTTTAGTTATTATTTCGCCAGGCAAACCCATTGCAATGTCTGGATACCTCGTAACGAAATAATATGGGGAGATAAGCGAAAGAAAATCCCCTTAATTCCTCGTTTAAGGCGGCATACTTTTCCAGTGGCTTATAAAGTCTAGTGAGTTTATGGGTTTTTTCTGGTCTTTTTTTAAGTAGCGATATGGATAAACACTTTTTTGCATCTTCAATCCACCAACGGGATTCTTCCCGCATAAAACCTTATTCTCCACTATACAATAATCTTGTTGAACTTAATGTTTGAATCATATTAAACTCTTTTGGAAAAGGCGAAACAAATGTTAACTTCTGTTTATGTATTCTATTAATGTTGGCAAATCTGTTATCGCTGTTATAAGGTAGTTTGCGCCTGAATCAACCAGCTCTTTTGGGTTGGCTGTTCCTGTTGGAATTGCCACCGCAATAGCTCCCAACTCCCTTGCGCATTTCATGTCTATGACGCTGTCGCCAACAACCACAACCTCTTTTTGGCTGACTTTTAAAGCGTTTAACGTAGCCTCCAAATGTTCCGTGTGCGGCTTAACGTTTTTCACATTGTTCCTTGAGATTACTGCATCAAAAAATTCCGTTATTACAAACCTTTTTAGGATATAGCTTGTTGATTTTTCTCCATTAACCGTGCATAAGCCCAACTTCAAATTTTTCTCCTTCAAAGCCTTTAAGGTTTCCAAAACGCCTGGGAGGAGACTCGTGGTTTTTGCGGCTTCCAACTCGTATTTTTCCGCTATCCCCAGGGCTTTACTGCGCAGTTCTATAAATTCCTTTTCGGATTTACCGCTGTTTTTCATGAAAATTTTTGCTTTTTTCAACATCTCAAATATGCTTTCGTTTATGGATAAAACTGAAACTGGCACGCCAGCCCTTATGAGGGAGCTTCTAACGTCAGCCCTAACACTTCTGTAGTCTATGTTGAAGTTTGTAAGGGTTCCATCCAAATCGAAAATTACTGCTTTAATCACAATTGCCCTTTCTCCACTTTGAGCGTTTAACCGCCTTTTAGAAAATATACTTTATGGTAAAAGGATAAAATTGAATATTTCGCTTCGTATCCTATTATATGATGTGTTATGAACTTTGAAAATTATGTAAAGGAAAAGCTTTGGTCCATCCTCGTCGAAACAGTCCACGCCTTAGCCATGTATCCAAACCATAAAGCTTACACCCGCGAGGTTATCCTACACGAAAAACCAGATATAAAGCCTGCAGAATTAGCCACGAGGCTTGGCATACCATTGGGCGAAGCCCTAGTAATCCTTTATGAATTGGCAAATGAAACTGGCGAGTCTAAGGCTTTGTAACCATTCGCACTGTTGCCAAAATAAGAATCGCACCTAACAACATTTTAAGAACGTGTTCATCAACAATGCTTGCATAGGATGTGCCTATAAAAGCGCCTATTATTGAGCCTATTCCCATTGTTAATGCGATTATTATGGCGTTTTGGTTCATATGCCTCATATTTTGGTGTTTTATGAAACCCGTGGCAACTGTTGGTACAGACACTAACAGACTTGTTGTTCCGGCAGCGCGTATGTTTAAACCGAAAATATACATTAGGATCGGAATTCTGAATTCGCCTCCAGCAACGCCGAGCGTTCCAGATATCACGCCTATGGCTAAACCAACCAAAACAGCCAAGGCAATTTCCTCTACAAACCCCAGTGAAAATTGAAACGTGGGAGTTTGAATGAAAGGTTCAAGCCCAATTTTTAATCCAACAATGACTAGGAAGATTGCCAAAACCTTTTTAATGGGTTTTTCTGGAATCCTTCCAGTTAATAATGCGCCTAGATAAGCGCCAACTATTGAGCCAAGCGACATGGCGAATGCAAGATTAAAGCTGTGTCCGTTCAGTAGTCCCAACTGGAATCGTATTAGAAAAGAGACTATAGCTGTTAATAAACCTACCAGAAGGTTGACGGCAACCGCCATTATAATTGGAAGTCCAAGCGCATAGAGCAGTATCGGAATTCTAAACTCGCCTCCTCCAACACCTATTAAGCCAGCGGCGGCTCCCATAAGCAATCCAGAGAAAAATGCAGTTAATGTTTTGCCAGCTGATATTTGAATTGTTTCTTTTATGCGAATTTCCTCCCAAACCGATATGTTCTGTTATTCATATCGAATAAGCCTATAAAAATAATGCCATCATAACAATAAGAATAGGATGCCAATCCACAAAAAACATAAGCTTTCATGCAAAGTGTGGCTGGAACATGAAGGAAATCCTTTGATAGGCAAGGGCGGAGCCGAAATCCTAGAGCAAATAGAAATGGAAAAGTCTATTTCAAAAGTCGCCATAAAACTTGGTATGTCCTACCGCTACGTGTGGAATTACATAAAAAGGGTAGAGACAACTTTGGGCGAAACAATAATAGAAACCCATCGGGGCGGCAAAGCTGGGGGTGGAGGTGCAAAACTTACAAGACTTGGCAAAGAATTGCTTAAAGAATACAAACAAGCGGAAAACTACTTAAAAAAGCGCTTGCGAGTGGAAACATGTTAAATCGAATTTTGAGGGAAATGTAAAATTATACTTCGCATTTACCCTTATTTTAACAGAGGTGAAATTGTTGACTGGGTTTAAATTTCTATTAGCTCTTCTTACGGCATCGTGCATGTTAACAGCCTTCCTGGGCTATCGTTGCTACGTTTTTCAAATTGAAAATTTAAGGCTCAAAAATGAACTTCAAAGCCTCAGCCAATCCTACGCTGAACTGCAGGATAAATACCCAACACTTTCTGACGAGTTTAACTCGCTTAACCAAACCCACAATATGCTTATGCAAAATTACACAATGCTTTTAACAAACTACGTAAACTTATTGTTGGCTTATGCCTCGCTTAATGAAACCTACAATTCGCTTCTGCATAACTACACTGAACTTGCAAATGCAAACCTCAACTACACAGAGCTTTTAAAACAATACCAGTCGCTAATGCAAAACTACACCCAACTCAAAAGCGAATACGACGAGCTTTTCACCGCATTCTACGAGCCTCTGCAAGATGAATTTATACCAACAGTCGCCGAGCTCGTGCAGTGGCTTGCAGAAGACAAAACCGATGAGATAGGCTACACGTATCCAAACTTTGTGTGCGGCGACTTCGCTGTAATGCTCCACATGCACGCAAAACTGAGACACTGGGACATGGGCGTAGTCGGTGTTCTTGGAAATTTAAGTGATGGAAGCGAGTTTAACCATGCCTTCAACGCAATAACATGCCAAGAAGGTCTCAGATACATAGAGCCGCAGAACGATGCAGTTTTCGAGACAACAATAGACGTTGGAGCCTCATATTATCATCCATGGTTTGGAAACGTTATCGTTCGAGAGTTCATAATAGTGATATTGTATGATGGCGAGTAACATTCACTCTACAACGTAGCGGTAGGCTATGTGTCCACCAGCTGTTGGGCTTTTACGTATTATGCGCAGTATGTCGCCTGGTTTTGCTCCTATGGCTTTAACCGCTGGGTCTGAAGCTTTAATCTGTGGCAGTTGGTAGGGCTGAACTTTGTATTGGGCTAGTATTTGTTCGCTTTCCTCTTTTGTTAGGATCTCATGTCTTGGAACAAGCTTATGTTCGAAAATGTCGAAAACTGGAAAAGTTTTTGGCAGAAGCTCTATTTTCTTCTTTTTTGCACTTTGCTTCACCGCATGCGTATATTTTCCGCTTGTGATTAATATTCCCGTTTCTATATTTTCTTCCTTCATGATTTTCTGCATTTGATTTATTGATGTTACGCCAACTGTGCTTTCTTCTGGAAGGCACCATATGAGGGCTTTCCGCTTTTCCCTCGGAATTTCCACAAGATAGCCGACAGCGTCTTTATGCTTTTCTCTTTTTATAATTTTGTAACCTCTAAGTTTTATCAAAATTTTGGCTTTGCGTTCTTCGAGGTTTTCCTCTTCTACACTCAAGCCATAAACCCCATACCGCAAACGTTCGAAACTTAAACGAAACATTAACCCTTTAAACTTTACGCTTCACCCTGACAATATTGCTCATAAGCGCAGTGTTATTTTATCTACGTAATTCTTCAATGTTTCAGCGAATTTTTCGATTGCTTCGGGTGTGTAAGGCCTTGCTGTTTTGAACTCTTTGTTTAACGTGTCGCCAGAGACAAATTGTTGTAAGGCATAGGTTTTTGCGCCTTTAATCATCTCACCTATTTTTTGGATATCCTCTTCGTTAACTATGTTTGGAACAATCGTCGTCCTAAACTCGTGTTCTACCTTTCCAGTTTTCAAAATTTCGATTGTGTGCAAAAGCGGAGTTGCATCTTTAACGCCTAAAAGCGCATACTTCTCCAATGAAGTTTTCACGTCTAATGCTACATAATCCACATGGGGCAAGCATTCTTCGAGGATTTGCGGGTTCAACCCGTTCGTATCAAGCTTAACCGCAAATCCTCTTTCCTTAAGTTTTTTCAGGAATTTTGGCGTTTCCCTGTGAATTGTTGGTTCTCCGCCTGTTACTACTACGGCGTCCACGTATTTCCTGCGGGATTCCAATATGCCTATGGCTTTTTCTTCTTGTAGGAATGGCGGTTTTGGATCTACCACTATGCGCCAGTTATAGCAATAAGGACAACGCATGTTACAGCCAGGCGTAAACAGTACTGAGGCTATTTTTTCTGGGTAATCTATTAGGCTTGTTTTTCGGATGCCGCTGAACTTCATTTCGGTTCACTTTTAGGCTGTAACAGTGGCTATTGTAGGCGTGATAACTGATTTGTCGAAGGTTTTGCGTATGGCGAATTCCGCTTGTTTTCCATCGTTCCATTGGTCTACTGGTCGTAGGTAGCCAACCACACGCGAATAAACCTCGCAGTTTGCTCCGCACGTTGGGCATTGTTTGTGTTCTCCGTTTATGTAACCGTGTGTTGGACATACGCTGAATGTTGGCGTTAAAGTGAAGTATGGCAAGCGTGTGTTCCAAGTCACTTTCCGAATTAGTTCAGCGGCTAATTTCCATGAATAAAGTCTTTCGCCCAAGTAAATGTGGAAGACTGTTCCGCCAGTGTAAAGCGGTTGAAGCCTTTCTTGATGTTCCAAAGCTTCGAACAGATCGCCTTCAAAGTCCACGGGCAACTGTGAAGAGTTTGTGTAGAAGGGTTCAACTCCCTTCGCCAAGTATTTCTCGTTAGCCACAATAATGTCTGGATATTTCTTTTTGTCTATACGCGCCAGCCTGTAAGATGTGCCTTCGGCTGGTGTAGCCTCCAAATTGTAGATGTTGCCAGTTTCCTCTTGGAAATCCGCAATTTTTTCACGCATAAAATTTAACGCTTTTACAGCGAATTCCAAGCCTTCTTGCGTGGCGATTGAACAGCCCAAAAGGTTTAGCACCGCTTCGTTCATGCCTACAAGCCCAATTGTTGAGAAGTGGTTTTTCCAGTATTTTCCAAAAGTTTCCTTAACATTGCCTAGGTAACGCCTTGAGTATGGGTATAAACCGTTTTCCGTTAATCGCTCAAGGGCTTTCCGCTTTATTTCTAGGCTGTCTTTGGAAATTTCCATAAGCGTTTGCAAGCGTTCAAAAAATTCGTCCTCATTTTTGGCTAGATATCCAATCCTTGGAAGGTTTATGGTTACAACTCCAATTGAACCCGTTAGGGGATTAGCCCCAAACAGTCCACCGCCACGTTTGCGAAGTTCTCTGTTGTCTATTCTTAGGCGGCAGCACATGCTCCGCACGTCTTCGGGCTTCATATCCGTGTTTACAAAATTGGAGAAGTATGGCATGCCATATTTGGCTGTAACCTCAAATATTTTTTCAGTTATGGGCGAGTCCCAACGGAAATCCTTTGTTATGTTGTAGGTGGGTATTGGAAAAGTGAAAACCCTACCTTTAGCGTCGCCTTGTCCCATGACTTCAGCATAAGCCATATTAAAAATTTCCATTTCCTCCTGCATGTCCCCATAAGTTTTATCTATTGCTTCTCCGCCGATGATGACAGGCTCATCTCTCATAAACTCTGGAACAGCCAAATCCAACGTGACATTTGTGAACGGAGTCTGAAATCCGACGCGTGTTGGCACGTTCATGTTAAAAAGGAATTCTTGAAGGGCTTGTTCAACTTCTTTCTGGTTTAATCCGTCATAATATATGAATGGCGCTAGGTAAACATCGAAGTTGCTGAAGGCTTGAGCGCCTGCTGCTTCGCCCTGTAGCGTATAGAAAAAGTTGACTACTTGTCCAAGGGCTGTTCTGAAGTGTTTTGCGGGTTTGCTCTCAATTTTTCCTGGGACGCCTCCGAAGCCTGAAAGCAACAAATTCCTTATGTCCCAGCCTACGCAGTATGGTCCCAAAACGCCCAAATTATGAATGTGTATGTCGCCTGAAAAGTGGGCTTCTGAAATGTTTGGTGGGTAAATGCGTGTTATCCAGTATTTGGCTATAACAGTCGAAGATAAATAGTTGTTTAAGCCCTGCAGCGAATAGCTCATGTTAGAGTTTTCACGTACTCGCCAATCCTCCACTTCCAAATATTGGTCTACTAGGTCTGCTGAGCTTAATAGGGCAGCCAACTCCCGCAAGTCTTGGTGTTGTTTTCTGTAGAGGATGTAAGCCTTGGCGGTTCTTGCATGTCCATTTTCTATCAATATTTTTTCAACAACGTCTTGAATTTCCTCAACTGTTGGCACTCCGTCTTCGCCGAAACGCCTCACAAGCTCAGCAACGACTTGATCGCTTAATTTTTTCGCTAGTTCGCGGTCTTTTCCGCCAACGGCTTTGGCGGCTTTCCAAATGGCGTTTGTTATGCGTTCTTGGTCAAAAGCCTCTAACCTTCCATCACGTTTCCTAACAAACTTCATTTTTTCACCTCCAAAAGCACCTTGCGAAAATCTTCAGGCTCTTCAAAACGCCTATAAACTGAAGCGAATCGGATGTACGCCACCCTATCAAGACTTTTCAAGTACTTCATAACTAAATCGCCAATTTCCTGCGAAGAAACCTCGGTTTTACCACGTACCATCAAATCCTGTCTAACATGTTCTGCCAAAGCCTGAATTTGCTCCATTGTTACAGGTCTTTTCTCGCATGCTTTCTGCAAACCCCTAACAATCTTGTTTAGGTCGAAACGTTCAATTCTGCCATCCTTCTTTTTAACCATAAGCTCGACCGTTTCCACATACTCATAAGTTGTAAAGCGCTTTCCACATTCTGTACATTCCTTTCGCCGCCGGACGGTGTTGTCAGGCGAATCCCTTGTCTCAAGAGTTCTAATATTTTCAGACATACAATATGGACATTTCATATACAATCACGCTTTAATTTAGTGGTTATTTAACTAAATTAAACGCTAAATGTAGTGCTTGGTTATTTAAATGCTTTCCACATTAACCATGCAACACCACAACTAATCACGTAAGTGAAGTATGCTAAAATTAAACATAATTGATAAAAAGGGAAAGTGGCAAAACAAACGTTTTCTGACGAAAAGACCTCAATTTTTGACAATGAAAAAGCATTTAAACTTTTTCGTTAAACGTAATATCCGTTGAAATTCTCCGTTGTGGTATAACGTATAGCACATGTTAAGAAGGCACCAAGTTTGACAAAGCAACGAAGCATCTTGACCATTGAACTGTTAATTCGTTACTAGTTTGGGATTAGACAATACTTGTTGTCAGTAAGTTTTAATTGTCTGCTTTTTCTCTAATATATGAGGTGTTGAAAATGGAAAAATCTCTCGAGGAATATTTAGAAACGCTGAGAAAAGTGGATGGAAGTGATATAATTAGGGTTTACCGCGATATTTTCAAAGTGTTTACCTTTATGATAGAAAAGTTTGTTGAGATTGAAAAGGCTAATCCAGACGTGTTCGAGGCAATAAAAGGTTCAAGCAAGCACTCAGTTGTGTTTTTTGATAAATTATCTAGGGAAATTGACTCTGCAAAAATGGGGTCATTAGTCACTGTTCTTTTTAGGTTGGCAGCTATGGCTCCGAAAGTATTTGAATTATCCATTGATGAGAAAATGAACTTTAAAAATCAGCTAGAAAGGTACATAAAAGAGCTTGAAAGTGGTCAAAAATGAGTTTAAGAACAGAAATTATTAGACTTGAACCTCCGAAGATTGAATATGAAGCTATTGGAAAAGATTTGATTAATCCCTTTGTTGGATCTGTTATACACGCGCTAAGCGAAGCACAAAGAGACACTCAACTCGTTTGGCAAATAGCATTTCAACGTCAAAAAATAAGAGATTTGAAAAAAGTCAAAGAAGCTAGTGCTGTTGCTGAAAGGATTTTCGAGAAGCTCCTTTCCACATATGGGAAAATACAGTACAACAGCGCAGAGCTTATAAGGAAGTGGCGAGACGCTGGATGGACTACGTCGTAGACGCCTCAGTCATTGTCAAGTGGTTTATTCCAGAGGAAGAGAGCGAGAAAGCCCGTAAGCTTAAGGATCTTTTAACACGGGGAGAAGTAAACCTTTACTCGCCACAATACTCTATTGTGGAAGTGGCTAACGCTCTAACTCTGCATCACATCGTTAAGTTGTCTGAAGACGACATAACGGATGCTATTTTATCCTTGGAGAAGATGCTCACGCTCGCAAACTTAACCCATGAAGAATGGAGGATTGCTATAAAACTAGCGAGAGAGATTCCTACAGCCGTATATGACTCAGCGTATCTGGCTTTATCTTTAAAAATGAATGTTAAACTCGTAACAGCAGACTATAAACTGTATGCAAGGCTTCCAGACAGTCTCAGGTCATATGTGGTATTATTAAGGGATCTGCATGTTCATTGAAACGTACCAGGGAAAGATAAAAGTATAGTGAAACTTTTTGTGAGTTTTAAATCTGAATTTTGGAGCTTCGTTTATGCTTTCACTTTTCAACGGTTTTCCGTTTGAGAAATGTTTCCTTAACAGCTGCTACATATTCGGAAAATATGAATTCCTTATTTTCACTCCATTCGAGTGGTTGCCCAACCTTTTCATACAATTTTTTCATTATCATAATTTCTAGGAAGTTGGCCCCCAAACCAAAAATGCTTTCAATTGCATTCATAAAATCTTCAAGGTGTGAGGGAATATCCTCCTTTTTTATTTTAAATTTGTTTTGTAGGTGGTAGTAAATTGCTTGTTTGGCTGAACCTCCAAGAGAGGTTAAGGCGTCGTCTACAGCTTCAACCAGAAGTTTTTCGAAGGCTTCCCTTTTTTCAGCCAATTTTCAACTCCCTTTTGGGACGCTTGTGGTTAGGTGCTATTGCCTCTAATTAATAAATGACTTATGGATTTTTAAATTTAATTGTTGATTTCGCTAATTTGGAGCTTAAATTGGATTCAAAATTGGAATTAAACTATTTTTCTCTTCTTATTTTATCGTCATTTTATGTTTTCAAGCTTATTTTTGCTGGAAGATTCTTATATAAGATTTTACTAGAACTTTTATACAACTCACCCCCCTTTCAAATTTTCATTTCACACATCACGTAGTTTTTAAATTAGATAGCTTTCCCCAGCCTATGCACTCTTTCCCTTATTATGCTTAGTTCTTTTGCGTAGTCCATTAAAGCCATTCGCATGGTTTCACTTTCACTTGTTCCTAATCTTCTTGATAATTCATTTAGGATTTCCCGCTGTTCTTTGCTTAAAACCACCTTTACTATGCATTTTCTGGGCATTTACCCCACCTGTTGGCCCTTCTGTTAGTCTTGCATGGGCTTTTGCAGTGTACAATTTGCCTTTTCATTTTCTTGGTATATTAGTTTGGTGTTAGTTGTGTGAGGGTTGATGTGTGCCTTGGGAAATAAGTGACCAATACATTCGAAGCGGACATCGCAGTCCCGAAGAGTTTGAATCCGACAGTTTGCGCACCATTGTGTTAAGCGAAAAGGATGGGATTAAGGCTATTGTTGGCAAGCCAAAAGGCAAAAGCACCATGGAAATTCAAAGTTACTTGTTTGATGTTTCTAAGGGTTGGACTGTTGAAAAGGCTAAAGCGTGGTTTGAAAGGCATCATAAAGGCGAAAAAGTTTTTTCCATGAGGGTTTTGGAGAAAATTGTTGATAAGCCGCTGCGAATTCGCGGCGTAGCCCTAACTGTTGGAATGAGCAGAAACCTTAACATTTACACTCCAGAAGAACTTCAAGCTTTTGCGCAGAAGCTTGTTTCAGCACCTGTCTACGTGGAACATGTTGCCGTGCCGAACGCTGTTGGAAAAATTGTTAAAGCCGAGTGGGATGGACAACGCTTGTGGTATGAAGCTGAAATTTATGATGATGAAATTGCAGAGAAAATACGCAAAGGCTTGATTAGACATGTAAGTGTCGGCGCGGACTATGAAACCATAGATGTCATAGACGGGAAAATTCCCCACGGCTTGCATGATGCCGAATTAAGCCTTGTGGCTGTGCCAGGCATTCCTGAAGCAAACATCAAAATTGTTGAGAAACTGGTTAAGGAGCAAAATTTTGAACCCATAATTGCGGGCGAGTACATACTTGGCTTTTCTCAAGATGCATCAGCTTTTCTACCGGAACATTTCAGCACTGTTTGGCTTGACAAGGAAAGCGGCATATTAGCCATTATGGGGCGATTGAGAAGTGAACCTGAAACCAGAAGGGTTCAAAGCATATTTTTTGCGAAGGAGAAGTGGGATGAAAACAAAATTCGGGATTGGCTTTTGCTTCATCCATATTACATGGCTTCAGCAAATGCAAATACGCCTGTGCCCATGCAGATGCCAAACAAAAAAATCTTTGAACGCCTATGGACTCGTCATTACATCAACAGCCTTCCCGACTCGGCTTTCGCCGTGATTTACGATGAAAATGGCAAGGTTATCCGAAAGTTTCCACATCACACGGCAGACGGCGCCATTGACTTGCCACACCTAAGAAATGCTAACGCAAGGCTTCCGCAAAGCAAAATTCCAGAGGAATACAAACGTCAAGCAATGAAGCATTTGGCAACCCACAAAAAACGGTTGGGAATAGGCGCTTATGCCGAAGAGGAAAGGCTTCTGGAACAAGAGGGCGAAGACAAAACAGCCTCAGCCGACTTTGAGGTTTTGCCAGAACCAACGATCGACGAATTAATCGCAAGCCTTGAAGAAATCCTAGAAAAGTTAAACGCCGACATTGAAGCTTTAGTCCTTCGAGTTGAAAGGCTTGAAAAGACAAGCGCCAACGGAAGCATAAGCGAATCCCTTCTCAAGAATTCAAAGGCTACAATCCCAATTGAAGAGGCAATAACAATGATTCAGAAAGTTTTGCCAAGTCCAATGGTTGAGCGAAGCTGGGGTTTAGGTCCTCAAAGGCTCTGCCAAGAGCTTCGCAGTGTCATTTTAAACTTTCGTAGGAGGATGGAAAATGGTCTACAATAGCCGTTTACAGTCACTTTTTGTGACTTGGGGAGTAAGCCAGGCTGAACTGGCTGAAACCAAACATAAAAACGTATGTGGAGAGTGAAATTTTATGGCGGATAATACTGGCAAACCTTGGATGGCTATTGGCGAAACAGATGACCCAAACGCCATAATTGAAACTTTTGAGGCTGCTGCAGACATAACAAAGGGCGACCCAGTTTACTTAAGCGCTGATGACAAGGTTAGCTCCGCAACTTCTGCGCAGGATTGCATTGGCATAGCCGTTAAAAGCGTTACTACAGGCGAACCATGTCCAGTTTTAGTTCGCGGCAGAGTTAAAGTGAAGGTTGGCGGTGCTGTAACTCGTGGCAAAGCCGTTTATGGTGCAGACTCCTCTAAAAGAGTTTTGCAGTTGGCAGACCAATCCGTAAATGAAGGCGGCACAGCCACATACACCATTTACTATGCCAGAAAACTTGGAATAGCCCTGGAATCCGCTTCAGCTGCAAACGACCTAATCTTCATTTATGTGGAACGGTGATGCATCATGAAACCGAAGCTTTTTGAAAGCCTAGTGCGTTCCGACCCAGAGTTTAGGCTTATAATGGAGAATTTGAGGCATAAGGCTGCTACGCACCCGTTTCTTAAGCGTTACTGCGAAACAGGCGTGAAGGAGCGTTTGTTCAGCGACATGGTGGGCGCTTTGGGACACATGCATGATACGCTTGTTGAAGCTGCGCATCCGGAAATGATTGGCAGAGAAATAATCATGGTCAGACCTACAACCGAACCCATGGAACGTTTTCCGCTTGACGAGGGTGCTGTTGCTTATCGTTATGCTGAAGGCGCCTACACAAGGCTGAGCGGCAAAAAGCTAAGCACGGTTGATGTTTACACTAACATTGTTGCTGAAGCCTCTGAAACTTGGACACGTGAGTTTTTGGAGGATGCCACATGGAACGTTTTAGACACTATGACCGAAAAGGTTGGAAGAGCCTTAGGCGAGGCTGAAACAAACAAGATATTAGCCCTATACAATGCCATTAACAATGCGGATTTGGCTGGTGGAGTGCCTATCGACAATAACAATCAAGCGCTTACATGGTCTGGAGTGCTTAAACTTCACAATGTTGTCAGAAACGAGAATTGGCGTCCAACGGTTTTGGCGGTTAACGAGGTTCAGTTGCACCAGCTTTTAAGCGACGACAAATTCATCCATGCTCAATATTTGCCGTCTGAACAGGTGGATTTAGAACGTGGCGTTGTCGGCAACGTTTTAGGCATGAAAGTTTTAGCAAGCACCTTAGTGCCTAATGGCGTTGCGTATGCAATAGACACGCGTGTGGCTGCTGTTATGCTTTTGCGCAGAGACATAACAGTTGATGATTGGGAAGACCCGAAAAGCGGTGAGTTCGGCGTTAGAGCCACAACAAGATTTGGCTTGGGCGTGTTGCGAAGCAAGGCTGTCGCGAAAATGGTTAACATTAGCACTTCACTTTAGCCGTAAAACCATTTAGGGATTAAAAATGGCAAAGTATGAAGGCACTTGTCCCAACTGCGGACGAGTACACCATTCAAACCGCAAAGGCGACACCGTCACATGCGATTGTTGGCGCATCTGTCCAATTTGCAATGCGGAAATGACGCCTTACACGCCTGACCTAACACCTAACACTTACGGCTTGGACGGCAAACGCGAACTGCAAACACTAATGGTTTGCACGCGCCATTCTCCCCCCTTTTTTAGCACTCAGAAACCAGTTGAGGTTGTTTGCATATGAAAAGCCTAAATGAAAGATTAAAACTTGCAAAAACCGTTTTAAAAGAGCTTAACCGACAGTCTCTTAGCAGAACGGAGCTTGAAAAGAGAACTGTTAGGCGAGTTGGCACCCACGCAAGTTTTGAGAGCATATTCCATTATCTCGTCATGAATGGATATGTGCAGAAAAGCGAGCAGAAACACCGTGCGCCCTACGTTATCACGGAAAAAGGCGTCAAACTTCTGGAGGGTTTAGAATGAGAAACATTTTAAAACGTCTAACTGAGGCTTTTAGGCTTAGAAAACCAAGCGGATATGCCTATTCGCAGTCCGCAACCGTTTACGAAACGCCCAGCATACCGCTTGAAGATGTGTTAAAACTTTACGAGCGAGACCCAACATGCAAAGCAAGCGTGGATTTGCTTGCGGCATCCGCCGTTGGCATGGGCTTCTACACAACAGCCAACGGAAAATATGAAAGGGCTGAAGAGGCAAAAGCTGTTGTTGACGCTTTTAACGAAAAAGTCAACTTGGATGGGCTTCTCTGCGACATGGCACGTGTGCTTATTGCTTGTGGAAACGATTTTTGGCTTAAAATCACGCCTGAACGCCTCACGGAACTGCATAGACTTCCCATAGACGCCATAAACCAAATAGAACAAAGCTACATAGCGGAAAACGGCTTAAAAATTCCAATCAAAGTTGAAGGCTACCGCCTAAAACACGCCTATGGCGGAGAAACCCTTAAGTCAACAGCCATAATCCACTGGCGAATAAACTGCCTTGGCACTTCCGGCTTTGGAACGGGCGTCTTGCAAGTGCTTTTACACACTTTGGCTTTCCAGTCTGACCGTCGACCAGCCTACGCTTGGATGAAAGCCAAAATAGAACGCATAATGCCAAAAATCTTCGAAAAATACGCTGGACCAGATGTTTTGGCTATTCTGGAAAGGGCAGATGAAACCACAATCCAAAAATTTGAAAAAGCAATAAAAAACCGAAGTGAAGAAGGCGCATGGCTATTCTACAGCGGAAAAGGAGACATAAAACCCATAACCCTCGACCCGCGAGCCCGATTCGAATATTACATAGACCACATAATAAACCAATTTTACCTCGGATGCGAAACACCCTTGCCACGCCTGTTTAGCACGCCTGGCTTCACAGAAGCCTCTGCAAAGGCGGCGCTTGAACTCCAAAACACGCTTGTCAAACCAATACAACGCTACATTAAACGCCAAGTGGAACGCGAAATTTTCGCTCCAGTTTTAGCCCAAAACGGCTTTAACCCAGCTGAAGTTCAAGTCCGCCTAAA
Organism: Bathyarchaeia archaeon; assembly: GCA_038848525.1. GTDB lineage: Archaea > Thermoproteota > Bathyarchaeia > Bathyarchaeales > Bathycorpusculaceae > JAWCNN01. The sequence goes on from JAWCNN010000002.1 coordinate 123,241, forward strand.
CTGGGGCAGTCCAGAAACGCCCAGAATTCTATTGGCTGATATGCTGAAAGCCGCGGAACTTGAGCTGATAAGCCGAGATGAGTTCCGTAAAAACGCCATGAAATTCGGTTGGGAATTGTGGGAAAACCCTCAACCCGAAACCTCCATGGAAGCGCAACAAACATGATTTTGCCTTCTCCTTTCTCCCCCTCGTGGAAATGCGTTGTTTTCCGTGGAGGCGGGAAATAAACACTTAAAAGGAGGTGAAAATTGGTGAATGGAGTAAACATTGGTTTAGGCGTTTGTGCAGCTTTACTCTATGCGTTTCTTGGATATGCAAGCCAAGACAAGCCGTTTAACTTGCGGAAGTTCCTGCGAACCATAGCCATAGGCACTTTTAGCGCTCTTGGACTTGACATAACAGGCTTAACATTAGACATTTACACAGCCCTGGTCGGTCCAACAGCCATCACAGTTTGGCTGCAAAAATTAATTGACACAGCAAAGACCTAAGCGAAAATTTTAAACAGTTAACCTTCTTCTTTTTCAAGTTCCATAACTATTGGACCAGTGTATCCGCAGTTTTCACACACGTATTTTCTGGGGGTAAATCCAACAATTAAGGTTGTTGATAAGTGTATTTTTGGGCTTCCACATTTTGGACAATAAATTTTTGATGGTTTTCTATGTTTCAGCATTCGGAATACTTCACGGATGTTTTCCAGCAGTTTCAATTGGGGCTTTGCTCCTTTTTGTGGCAATGGCAGTGATTACTGAAGTTCAATGTTTTCTTCTGGGTATCCAAGCTTTATTAGGTATTGCCTAACCTTTTCGCGGTGGTCTCCTTGAAGCATAATTTGACCGTTTTTGGCTGTTCCTCCGCAGGCGCAGAAGCTTTTAAGTTTTTGGGCTATGTCGTTTAGGTTTGTGTTTTTGTCGTTTATGCCGTCTATTATGGTTGTTGGTCTGCCGAATTTGCGTGTTTCAAGTCTTATGCGAATCCTCAGTTGTTCACGTTCTATTTCGCTGCAGACGCATAAGTCTTTAGGAAGCCCACATGTTGGACAAATTTCAGCCATGACACTCAATTTCTACAATATCACGGAAGTATATAAGATTTTCAAATCAGCAATCTATATTGGGGCTATGATACAACGCCCATTCTATGCAGTTCCTCTTTGAGGCTTTCCATAATTTGTTTTAGACTCTGTCTTTTCTGCACGTATTCGTCTCCGCCTATTTTGCCTACCTTAAAATCTTCATCTAACCGTTGCAGTTGAGCGTTTATTTCGGCTATTCTCGCCCTTAACTGGTCAATGTAAGAAACCGCCTTTTCCTCGGCGATAACTTCTGACGGGGTTAATGCCATTTTTATTACGCCGTCCTCTATACGGAGTATTCTGTCGGCTGCTCTTGCAACGCTCGGATCATGCGTCACCATAATTATTGTTTTACCAAGTTCTCTGTTCACTTTAACTAAATAGTCAACAACAATTTTTGCGTTAACTGTGTCTAACTCGCCAGTGGGTTCATCCGCCAAAAGAAGAGGGGCATCATTTGCTAAGGCGGCTGCTATGGCTATACGTTGTTGTTCTCCACCGCTTAACTCTTCTGGCTTGTGATGGGCGCGGTCCGTTAAACCTACTATTTCAAGAAGTTCTTGTACCCGTTTTGTCCTTGTTCCTTTTGGAATGCCTAAGGCTATCATTGAAAGTTCGATGTTTTCCGCCGCCGTCAATGTTGGAATCAAATTTAATGTTTGGAAAATATGTCCAACAATTCTTCTTCTATAATCGACGAGTTGTGATGGATGTAGAGCCGTAACCACTGTGTCGCCAGCTTGAACGTAGCCGCCTGTGGCTTGGTCTAATCCGCCAATAATGTTTAGCAGCGTGGTTTTTCCGCTTCCGCTTGGTCCTATAACAGAAATGATTTCGCCTTCTTTTACTTCCATGCTTAATCCTCTAAGGGCTTGGACTTCAATGCTTCTAAGTCGGTAGACACGAATCAAATCCTTTACCACTACTTTTACACCTTTCAAAGTCTCACTATCCTCTCCATTTTTGAAATGTACCTTTTTATGAGCAAAATCACGGGAATTATTGCCGACGCAAAAATTAGGATTACGCATGTGGATAAGAGACGCGTTGCGTCTGGCGGAAATGCAATGCGGTGTGTAACAAGGGAATAGACTGGTATTGACGCGTTAAGGGTGGAAATGTACCCTCGCAGTGCAATTAAACCCACTATAACGCCTAGAAAAACTGAAAAGACGATTATTGCCAAGTTTTCCGTCAAAAATATTGTTGCTAACTGTTTGAATGAAAGCCCACGTGCGCTCATGATGGAGGCTTCACGCTTTCGCTCTTGCAAGCTGACTAGGGTTACCAGCGCGGTTGCTACAGAAGCAGCCAGTATTGAGAAGACGGCACCTACAAGCAGAATATTCATCGGACCCATCAACATCAAATTACTTTGATAAGTTTCCAATTTTTCCGCCACAGACTGCACACTGGAAACGCCTCCAAAACTTGAAATGTTGGACGCAAAGGCTTTTCCGTCTGCTCCCGGCTTAAGTTTCACTAACACCCTAATCGAAGAGGCACTTACATGTGAAGTTTCGTAGAGGCTTAATGGTATATAAGACCAAAAACTTCCTCCATAATACTGATATTGAACTGGTTGGATAGTGTATGATTGTTGGGGGACTTCTGGACCGAAAAATCCAACGATTGTTAAGGTTCCAATTCCTAAGGTTATGCTGTCGCCTACCCTTTTGTTTAGGTATGTTGCTATACTTCGCTCCAGAATTATGGTTTTGTTGTTAGTTTTCATTTGTTGGAAAGCCGTGGCGGCATCGTTTCCGCTGAACCATTCACCCTCATAATAAGCGGTTTTAAGCCATTTTTCAGGGTCAACAGCCCTAATCTGCATTGAATAGAAGGAAATGTAATCGCTAAAAGAATACTCCAATGTTGCTGATTCCACTTCTGTAAGGTTTTCTATCGCATCAACTATTCTGGAAGCGTTGGTTGCGAATGTTAGTTGAACGCTTATGTCTGCGCCAACATCAGCTTTGATTCTACGTATCACGTAGTCTTGCTCGCTTGCAACCAAACCAACCGATTGAAAACTGTAACCTACAATTAAGGCGATTAAGAAGGCTATGGAAGCGGCTCTCGCCGGGTTCCTCTGGACGTTTCTTGTGGCTAACGTGCCCAAATCACCCAAAAACTTAACTGCACGGGTGACAAGCTCCTGAAACTTTAAGGAACCTTGAATAAAAATTTTTGTGAAGCCCCAAAAGAAAAGCAGTGGTCCAATAAAAATTAGGGCACCGTCTATCACTACCCAAACGCCGTAGAGGATAACAAGGAATATGTTTGTGAAGGGCGGTCCAGCGAATATTTGGGCGATGCTGGCCTTGCCGAAAAGAAAAATAACTATTTTGTATATGCCTAAAATTAAAGCCAGCCAGGGCAACCGCTGTTTGTAGGGTTTAACCTCTTCTATGTATGTGTATTCTCTAAGGGCTTCTATTGGAGGAAGCTTTGCGGCTCTTCTGGATGGGCGGAACGTAGAAAGCAAGGTTATGGCTAAGCTGAAAATCACTGTTATGGTGATAACGTCGGGACTTGGCACAGCTGCTGCTGTTACACCCTCAACTGAAATAGCAAATATCGGGCTGAATAAGAAACCTAAGCCTACCCCTATTAAGCCGCCTATCACGCCTATTATTATGGATTCGCTTAAAAATAAACTGAAAAGTTGTCTATTTGAAAACCCTTTTGTTAAAAGCAAACCAATTTCCCTTCTACGCAAGTTATAGGAAACGTTTGAAACTGTTGTTCCAACATACCAAGCTACAAAAAAAACGGGAAGCCCCACGACAAAGAAAATTAATCGCATAATCATGCTGGTGAACTGATATTGTATAAGAGCCCATTGTAGGTTGTTGCTGACGCTCATACCATACCCAGCAACTTTATCATTTACCCGAGTAGTTATTTTTTGTATGGCGTCAATGGAACTAGCAACATCCCATGGATTAATCAGTTTATCACGGTTCAAATAAACCAGAATTTGAGTGGTGAAGGGACTACTATAAGATGAAATTGCATCTAAAAGTTTTGCGAAGGTTTTTTCCCAACTTACGATAAGCAAATTCCCGTTGGCGTCTATTCCTATGCGCAACTGCATCATCCACTCCAGTTCGCCTGTGGCAATGGAATACGCTTTTTCGTCAAGCTCCACAAAACCCACAACTTTAAGAGATAAACTCAAGGTTTTTTCGTTTACATCCCAGTATGTAAGGTTCAATTTAAGCGTGTTGTCCAAATCTATTTTATCTCTGTCTTTAGAGCCAATCCACACGTAAGTTTCATTTTCTCCAAGCGAGCCAGCACCAGACGTTACGGTTAATCCATCATATATACGTGAGTTACTGGATACTCCTACAATCCCAAAACTTGTGTACTCTTCCGAAGGCAAGTTTCCAGATGAATAGGCTTTAGAAATTACTTCTGTGACATTCACACCGTCGATTTCCGCAGCTTTTGAGGCTGCAGTAGCCCAAGTTTGAGATGTTTTTGGATTGTATGCTGAAACAATTATGTCAACGGGGATTCGGTTTAACTGTTGGAGTAACGCTGCTTTTGCTGTTGTGTCTGCGCCCATGTTGATGCCTGCGAAAAACGTTGAAGCCAAAACCACTCCTAAAAATAGCGCTGCGAAAAGCCCCAAAGAGCGAACAACTCGCTTTACAGCGTAGGAAAGCATAAGCTCAGCACCATTCACCAAAACAATTAAAGAATCTATTTTTAAACCTATTCATTAGAACAGTTATAAATGCCCAATTTCAAGGGAAAGCCTTTCAAGTTGATTAAGCACGTATTGGCGGATTTTATTTGGAGCGGGCAGTTCAGCAACTATTTCCCCATTTTTTATTACTGGCTTGAGCATAGGCTCTTTTTTCCCCTTGCAAATTGGACATCTGGGCTGAGGCTTGCTTAAGGGTTGAACGGTGTCTATTAGGCATTTCGTGCACCTCCAAACCTCTTTTCTACCGCTCATTTTCCCACGTTTTGCGCATAGTTTGCCATCAACTTCAACAATATCCATGGCAAAATCTATTGTAGGCGCATTGCTCAACGCTGTGCCAACACCGAAGCCTTCAGCTCCAGCCTCGCCTAACTCTTTTATGCTATCCTCATTTAATCCTCCAGAAACAAAAATTTTCACATGTGCATAGCCCCTAATGTCAAGTTCCCATCTGACCTCGCGTATAAGCTCGGCGAAATTGCCTTTTCTCGAAGCTGGGGTGTCAAGGCGAACTCCATATAAACGTTCTTTTAGGGTTTCAGCAGCCATTATAGCCTCCATTTTTTCGTCTGAGTAAGTGTCCACTAGGGCAACCCTCGGAACGTCTGGGGATATAACTTCGTCAAAGGCTTTCCAAGCCTTAACTTGGTCTCCGAAAACGATTATTAATGCGTGGGGCATGGTCCCAAAAGGTTTTATGCCTAAAATTTTTGCTCCGCTTAGGCTTGAAACTCCGTCAAAGCCTCCAATGTAGGCTGCTCGGTCAATCATCGGCGATAAGGCTGGGTGCATACGCCTAATGCCAAACGATATTAAAGTTTTGTCACCAGCAGCTTTCCTCATTCTTGCAGCACGTGTTGCCACGCCAGACGCTTGACAAATCAAACCAAGCAATGGCGTCTCGTACAAGCAGAATTCTCCATATTCGCCTTCTATCCGCATTACTGGTTCACGAATTCCACGGTAATCTTCATGTCGGAAAACGCTTCCTTCTGGCATGGCATAAACATCTACATTTACACCCTCAAACAAGTGGGCAACTTCCTCAATTCCGCAGAGGATTCCCCAAGGCCAACTGTGTGGAAGTTTGCCCGGCGTAACATCCGCGACAACGTGGATTTTGTCTAAGCCTTTTGCTTCAATAATTTGTTTTGTCCTTACGAAGTATATGTCTGTGGTTTCGCCGTACTTTATTTCTTCGTCTGAGGCGTAATGGAACATTCTCATTTTAGTGCGCTCTCCAGAATATGAGTGTTAATAGGTTGAATAAACTTTTTAGGGTTTACCTCGCAGAAACAATTTTAAGCGTTGTTATGAAGGCGACTTCCATTAAAGCGGCAATAAAAAATATGCCGTAAATGTAAGCTAAGTCTTTCATAGAAATGGCTCTGCTTAGGGTCTTCTCCAACGTTAAATAGACGCCATAACCCTCAACAATGCCTATGGGTGTGCTTACAAGCAAAATTAAATATAAAACTTCAATGTTTACTCCGCCGTAAATGAGAGTTGCACCCCTTAAAATACTTATGAAGATAATTATGACTGCGAAGGCTATGGCGAACGGGCGTGGATGCTCAATGATGATGTTTCCGTACTTTTCTCTTTTGAAAAAGTTTAGGAGAACCAAATTAACGTAGAAGGTCATGCCCAACAATATAAGCGAAACTACGAGGATGTTGTGCATGAAAAACATGAGAACAGCCAATAAATGGTTGCTGAGAATTTCGTTTAAAATTTTGAAGAAAAACATGTTTTCAACATAAGCCAAAAATAGAAAGAATAGGAAAGCTAAGCCGAGAAAAACCGTTTTTCTTTCGGCATCCAAAAAATTCAGTTCGCTCCTACCGAGTTATTAACGATATTATCACTTCTATTATACCGAAAATCAACGCTATAATGAGTATTAACGCCACGTAGATTATGGCTGCCAACAAGCCTACGGCTATTGCTCTAAGCCAACTTGTTTCGTAAAAGCGTTTTATGAGGAGAAGCCATGTGAGGATGCTGATAGCCAGGGCAAGCCAGCCTGGAATAAACATGAAGAAAAGCGTCGACAAAATTGTTCCTAAAAGCGAAATCAAAAGGGCATCTGACATTAAAGCACGTTTTTTACCGACAACAAGTAACCCAGCAACGTAAAAAACAATAGTTAAAACAAAAAGTGAAGCAAAGAAAACAACTAAAAAGAAAGCTATAGCTATCAACGTGCCAATTGCTTTTTGGATATCCCCCCACCATGGCTTCCAAAATTTTGAACAAACACTCAGCACAAACATTAACAAATGCTTGGGCATATTCTAATCCCCTGATGCTTAGCCCTCTATTTTAACGGTTAAAAATAAAAGTTTTGTGAATGGAGTGTTCAGACCTTCTCCCGTTCTATTTCGAAAAGCACTGTTCCGCCGTCAGTGTAGGGTTCTCCAGGGTCTAAACATTGAATATAGCCTCTCTCTTCTTTTTCGCTTTTTGCCAAGCCTAACTCTTTAAAGCTTATTCCGTGGCTTAATGGGACAATCATGGAGGGCATACACCCCAAAGTGAACGCAGAGATTACTGGTTTCTTTGACAACTATCTTCGGCGGTTCGATGACTATTTTGTCTCCAACCTTAAAAACTGAACATTTGCCCCTTACTTCCTTAACATTTATAACCAAGCGGTACATGGTTTTTCGCCGTTTGTAAACTGTTAATTGGCAAAGGCTTAAAAGTTACTGCGAAGGGAAAATTGAGAAATAGGTGTTGTGTAAAATGCAGAGTCGCCCAGCAATAGTTGCTGTTGGACGTACAAGATTCGGTGAGCATTACGAGAAGGAGCCTGAAAAACTAATTGAGGAGGCTTGGCTTAAGGCTTCTGAAGAGGCGGATATAGAACGCAGAGACTTGGAAGCCTGTTACCTTTCAGACTATTTCTTGCCAATCACAAACAAACTTGGACTTGAAGAAGGCTTCCTTTCGGAATTGACGGAACTTCACGTTCCAATGGAAGTTACGCGTTCCTTCAGCTCAGCCTTAATAAATGCTTGTAACGCTATCAAAGCTGGAAAATACAATGTAGTTTTGGTTGGGGGAATAGAAAAAATGACTGACCGCTGGGACAAAATCCGCGATGATTTAATGCTTTTGGAAGACCCTTGGAGTTACTATGCTGGTTGCACGCCTGAGGCGAACCACGAGCTAATGCTTAGGGCATACATCAAAAAGTATGGAATAATAGGCGAAGACTTGGAAAAGCTGAATGTGGCGCTGGCGCAGATTTCTGTTAAAAATCATTTACATGCAACAAAAAATGAGTATGCACAGTTTCAGAGGCAAATAACAGTTGAGCAAGTTTTAAACGCCAGAAAAACAGCCAGAAAACCATTAGGGCTTTACGATTTAGCACCAATTTCCGACGGTGCATCTGCGCTTATCCTAACAAACGAAGAAACCGCAAAAAAATTCACGGACAAACCCGTTTATATTTTTGGTTCCTCATCCGCAACGGATTACCTAACCTTTCCATCCAGAAAAGACATGACGCATTTTCTTGTTAGCAAAATGGCTATGGAAAACGCTTTGAAAATGGCTGGCATAAACCTTTGGGACATACATCTGATAGAACTTTATGACCAATCCACTGTTATGGAGATGATTTCCCTTGAGGATTTAGGATTCTGCGAGCAAGGCGAAGCTTGGAAAAGCATATATGAAAGTTGTCAGGATTATAGGGGCTATTACGAAATTGGTGGAAGTAAGATTTTTGTAAACATGAACGGCGGGCTAAAGGCTGATGGAAACCCTTTGGGAGCAACTGGCGGCGCCCAAACTTTTGAAGTTTTTAGACAGTTGAGGGGTGAAGCTGGAGAACGCCAAATAAGAGGCGATGCGCCGTTGCGGTTTGGATGTGTGCTTGAGCTTGAGGGTTTTGGAACTAAGGGTTACGTTCACATTTTAGGGAGGGAATAGCCCAAATGAGCAGTGAACCAATAGAGCGCCGAGTTTCCTATTTAGGCGACAGGTTAAGGGGTAGACGCTGTGGAATCTGCGGCAAAGAATATTTTGAGTTGAGAGAGTATTGCGGAAACTGCGGAAGAAAAAGCCTTGGAAAAATGGTTGACGTAGACCTTTTCTATGAAAAAGGTAAACTTGAAATATGCACGTTCGTTAACGAACCAACAAACAGGTTTAGGAAACTTGGCAGTTACATTTATGGCATAGTTTCATTCCACAACGGTAAAATACGTGTTCCGGGAAGGATTACAGACCGAATAATAATGGAGAATGAAGGAATAGACTTTTCAGTTTTTGAGGGAAGGGAGGTTGTCCCAAGGTTTAGGCGTCGCTATTCTGTCGATAAAAGTGATGTTATCCCAACAATTTCTTTGGCTTTCACATTTGCAGATGAATATTATCCACACCAAGAATACCATGTTGCTAAGCCCAATAAGGAGTATGACGCGCCTGGAATAGTTGGCTATGGAGTTTACACTTCAAAATTCAGAATAAAAGAGGGAGGCATGGAACGTTCCATTCCCTTTATTGATGAAGATTCTATAACGGCTGCTGTGGAATCTGGAAAACTCGCTTTAATTCATTCTGGAATTGCCAGTTCGTTAGTTAGCAAGGTTTATGTGGGTTCAGAATCAAATCCCTACGCTGTTAAGCCCATAGCCTCAAAAGTTGCCCAAGTTTTAAAGCTCGGCGAGGAAGACGAGGATGTGCAAGGCGTTGACGCCGTGGACACGGAGTTTGCATGTAAAGCCGCCACAAGCATGTTTAAGGATGCCGCTTCGCTTGTTGGCTATGCGAAATCAAACGTTCAATACGCCATGGTTATAGGCGCAGACAACGCCCAATCTGCGCCGAGGGACTGCCCAGGCGGAGAATTAGACTTTTTCGTTGGATTCGGCGGATGTGCCTACATCTTCGGAAAAAACGATGTGATTGCGGAAATTGAGGGTTGGTACTCATGCACTTCTGACACGCCTGATTTTTGGCGCAGAGACGGTGAACCCTTCCCCATGCACGGTGGAAGATTCACTGGAGACCCCGCATATTTTAAGCACATCAGAAAAGCGGCGAAAAAATTGATGGATAGGCTTAACTTGCAAGTGAAAGACATAAACTATTTTGTGGCTCATCAGCCAAACGTTCAATTTCCAGTTAAAATCGCCAAGGAACTTGGATTTAAAGACGAGCAGTACTTACCCTCGCTTCAAGTAGCCAAATTCGGCAACACATATTCTAGTTCTTCGCCTGTTGGTTTAGCGGCTGTTCTCGACATTGCCAAGCCCGAAGAGCGCGTTTTAATCGTCAGTTATGGTTCAGGAGCTGGAAGCGACGCCTACTCCTTTATAACAACAAATCAAATACTTGAAAAGCGGAAGCGCCAAAAACTGACGGTTAGGTATCAAGCTGAAAACCCCTTCTTAGAATACGTGGACTACACAACTTATAGAAGACTTAAGCTGGGGATGTGACAAACTTTATCAGTAACTGGCAATAACTAAAAGCGGAGTTCAAATCAAAAATGTCCATACGTCAAATAGCCAAAACCATATATGCACCTCATAAAATGTTTAAGGAAATAATCCAAAAACCCAGATATCTGGGACCATTGTTGATCATGATTCTTTTCGCTGTTGCGAACATTGGATGGGGCTATGCCTATTTATCAAAAAGATACATTGACCAAACAGCTCCAGCCCCTTCAGAACTGGGCAAGGACAAGTGGACGGAAAACAGCGCTTTCTGGAGTTCAAACGTCCAAACCACAAATAACACTGGCGATTATGTAAATGGGACATATTGCGGAAGCACGAGCATAGAATTTCAATCAAATTCCAGCTTCAATGTTTGGATGCAACTAAACATTAGCGGCTCGTTGGATTGCTCCGAGCAAGGCTACAGAAACCTAACCTTCAGCGTAAAAATGGTTTGTGCAGAATCGCCTTCAAACGTGAGCCTATATCTATTTTCCACAAACCCCGAAGACAAGTTCTATTACAACCTAACAAGTCAATTGGACGCTGTTAATGTTTGGAAAAACATTACAGTTTCTCTTGGAAGCCAAGAATGGAAAAGCAACGGCGACAACGCTGACTGGAGCAACATAACCAGTTTAATGTTTAATTTCACTTGGCGTAATGTATCAGATATAACTTTGCTGGTTGATGGACTTTTCTTCCATGGTCTTTACAAGTCCCTAATGGAAACTGACAGCGCCTACTTGTTTGTTATTCCCATTAATGTGGTTATGCAGTTTATAATTCAATGTGGTTTGCTTGGCACCATGTTATATTTGATTCCTAAAATTTTCAAGTTAAGGGCTTCTTGGAAAACATGGTTCATAGTTGCAGGGTTCACACTTGTCCCTCTTATTATACAGACAATAGCTTTTGCGGCTGTAAGCTTGGTATCGTCTGATTTCTATCTTTCCATTAAGTCCATTGGTGGGGTTCCAGGAGGTGAACCAGAAGCTTACATACAAACTTTCGCTCCGTTCCTCGCTGTTATTTGGGTTATTGACAAAGTCGTATGGGTGTGGATTATTGCCTTATGCGCCATTGCACTTAAGCTTATGTTTGGAATTTCTTGGCTGAAAAGCTTTCTTGTGGCAGTTCCCTCTTACCTAACTTATGTGTTAGTGTTTTTACTGTTTGCGTGTTACCCAGTTTATGCAATAATATTTCTACCACTTGTTCCAGGAGCGGTTATTTTATTTTCTGAATGGGAATTGGTAGCATTTATTGTTATAATAATAGTTTGTCTAATTTTTGGTTTGGCGCTAAGCCGAAAACCCAGCGAAATTGAATCCAGCCAAGGCACGTTACAAGAAGGTAAGGTTAAATAGGCAAATGGAATGTTCATTTTTACTGATTTGAAATGAAAACTCTGCTTGAGCTTTGCGATGTAAAAAAGAGTTATCGCATGGGCAAGGTGGTTGTTCCAGCCTTGCGAGGAGTAAGCTTCAACGTTGAGGAAGGCGAGTTTCTAACCATTTTTGGTCCTTCTGGTAGTGGAAAATCAACTTTGCTTCATCTTATCGGGTGTTTAGACCGTCCGGATGAAGGCGAAATACTAATTGAAGGCGCTAACGTCCTCGAACTTGGCGATGATGGGTTGGCTGAGCTTCGACTTTCAAAAATAGGTTTTGTCTTCCAGTTTTTTAATTTGTTGCCGAGGTTAACGGCTCTGCGAAACGTGGAACTGCCTTTAATCATTGCTGGAGTTTCTGAAAAAGAAGCTGTGGAAAGGGCTAAGGAAATGTTGAGGCTTGTGGGTTTGGAAAACCGCATGAGCCATCGCCCTTCAGAAATGAGTGGTGGTGAACAACAACGTGTAGCCGTAGCAAGAGCCTTAATTAACAATCCAAAAATTGTTTTGGCAGACGAGCCAACTGGCAACTTGGACACGAAAACTGGCTGGGAAATCGTCCAATTAATGAAGCAGTTAAACGAAGAGAAGGGGCAAACTTTTGTTGTTGTCACGCATGACCCGCACATTGCGGAAACAGCCGACCGCATAATCCACTTAAAAGACGGCTTAATCGAGGGAATAAAAGAAGCACCACGGAGAAATAAACCATGAAGGTTGGCGAAATGTGGGGCATGGCTTGGGAAAACCTAAAACAGAGAAAACTTAGAACCTCACTTACAACATTAGGCGTAATAATCGGAATAACAACAATAGTGGCTATTGCTTCGTTGGCTGAAGGCTTCAGGGGAAACATCAGAGAACGGCTGGAACAAGGCTTTGAACTTGACGTTTTAATAGTTTTTCCCGGCAGTTTCATAACTGGTGTGTTAGAGGGTTTCGGTTTCAGCAATTCAACAATAGCCGAAATCAGAGACCTAGAAAATGTGACGCTTGTAACGCCTTTGATAACAATGCCAACTGCAAACCTAACTAATGCGGAAACCGGCGAGAAACTCGGCGCTTTCACTGTTGGCGCTGTAAACTTTACAGAAATGAAGAACATGCTCCCCTTGAGATTTCGCCTTTTAAACGGAACTTTTCCTGAACATGGCGAAAATAACTCGATTGTTCTTGGTTATAAGGCAAGCATAGTTAATGAAACAGTGGTTGCAAACGTTGGAGACACTGTGTCATTTTCGTTTGGCATTTACACTTGTAATTTCACGGTTGCTGGCATTTTAGAGAAGGGCGGAACCTCTGGAATAACAAACTTTGATTATTGGGCTTTTATTCCAATTGAAACCGCCCTTGAAATGCCACAATTCAAAAATAAGCCAAATCCATACCAAATTCTTCTCGTGAAGGTTTCCGACCCGAAATGTTCAGAGTTTGTTGCCAAAGAAATTGAGGGGCTTTTTCCGCCGTATGCAATCTCGGTTTTTGTGCCTTCTGCTTTGATGCGTCAAGTTGACAACATTTTAAATATTGTTCAGATGTTTTTGGTGGCTATAGGTTCAATTTCGCTTTTGGTTGCGGGAGTTGGCATAATGAATATTATGACTGTTTCTGTTATGGAGCGAACTCGTGAAATTGGAATTTTGAAGGCTATTGGAATGAAAAGCCGAACAGTTTTGGGAATGTTTTTGGCTGAGGCTGTTTTGATAGGCGTTATGGGCGGTTTAATAGGCATGTTTGCTGGTTATGGGCTTTCGCATGTTTTAGCACAAATTTTATCAAGCTTTATCCAGCAACGCCAAGAAAAACCAATTGCTCAAGCACCTGAAACCCAAAGAATCCAATTAACGGCTGTTTTCTCTCCAGAATGGACAATAATCGCCTTTATATTCGCCATAATCATCTGCATAATATTTGGCTTGTATCCAGCTAGAAAGGCATCGAAACTGAATCCCGTTGAAGCATTACGTTATGAATAAACAGTTAGCAATGTTTATATGTTTGATGGACTTTTCTCATGTAACAGCCGTTGCCAAAAACCAGTGCCACACGGCGTTGGTTTTGTGGTTAAGGCTGGGTTCCGCGGACAGGACGAAAACATAATATGCCGAGAAGACTGCCGGAAAAAACAAGAAATGCGCAGAGAAAGCCTAGAAGACATGGAAGTCAAAGTAGGTTCCGCTCAGCGAGACCGTTTTTCCAAGCGTCTCCAGTTAAGGAAAACCAAGAATTGGAAGTCGTCATTGACGACATTGGAAGCAGAGGTGATGGAATAGCCAGAATACAGGGCTATTTAATTTTTGTTCCACGCAGCAAAATAGGCGAACGCGTTAAAGTTAGGATAGTGGCGGTTAGGGAAAAGTTTGCGGTTGCGGAAAAAATAGCATAGGCAGAGAGGATAAAGTTTGAAAATTAAGGATTTGCGAAGCGGAATGAAAAATGTAAGTGTGGAAGCGAAAGTCATAGAAAAAACTGAAGCATACGAGGTTTTGTCAAGGTTTAAGGATGAAACCTACAAGGTGGCAACAGCAGTTATCGCCGACGAAACAGGCAAAATAAAATTGACCCTATGGAATGAGCAGATTAACCAGGTGAATGTGGACGACACTGTTAAGGTGGAAAATGGCTACGTCACAAGTTTCAGAGGGGAAATCCAATTAAACATTGGAAAATACGGGAAACTAACTGTCGTGTGAAAACGCGGAACTTGTTAAATGGGATGTGAGAGGTGAAAAGGAAATGAGCGAAAGAAGCGGTCGGAGAAGGGGATTCAGAGCCGGAACAGGCAGATTTCCTCCGAAACCAGTTGAGCTTGGAAGGGAATATGAAGTTGACATTCAAGAAATTAGCCGTCGAGGTGAAGGCGTAGCGCGGATACAAGGCTTAGTGACGTTTATACCTAACACTAAGGTTGGCGACCACGTGAAAATTAGGATAACAAGGATAAGCAGAAGGTTTGCAGAAGCTGAAGTTGTAGCGTAAATGCTACTTTTTCTTGAAGAAAAGCCAGTTTTTGTCGCCTTTAAATTGAATAAGCGCATAAACGCCTTTCAGCTTACCGCCGTTGATTTCCACGATGAGTTTATTTTCTTTCCGTTCTATTAGGCGGTATGTTCCCTTATCCCATATTTCCACAGTTCCAGCGCCGTACATGCCCTGTGGAATTTCACCTTCAAAACTTGCATATTCAACTGGGTGGTCTTCCACTTGAACAGCCAATCTTCGAACACCCGTGGCGGTTGGCGGCTCTTTAGGGATTGCCCAACTCTTTAACACACCGTCCATTTCTAAGCGTAAGTCATAATGCAAATGTGTAGCCGCATGCTTCTGAATTACGTATATGTGCTTTTCGCTCATTTCGGATGCATCCTAACTTTATTATGTTTAACTTCTTAGTTTCTGTTAACGATTTTGGTTTAAGGGTCGTCGGTTTTTGCGGATTTTGACACCGACACCACGCAAATGTTGTTAGTTTCAATGGAAAATTAACAATAACATTTGACTAGACAGCATTCCGTGGCGACTTTCAATTTCACTTTGCAAAACACCAGCGCCCTTGACCGCCGTACTGGTGTTGTTAACGCCGTAGTGGTGGGGTAGCTGGGATTTGAACCCAGGACCGCCAGCGTTCTAGACACGCAAACTGCGTTCCCCAGGCTGGTATCCTTGACCAAGCTAGACGACTACCCCATTTTCTTGGACGAGTACCCTGCCATTTCCGTTTTCTAAAAAGTTTGATGTCGTTTATTTCTGTTACGTATTCAAAGCCGGCTTCTATAAGTTGCTTCCTTGCCAACTTTCAATTAGACGTTACTAACAGAAGTAGTGTAATCAGGAAATGTTGATACTCAGCGGACAACCAATTAGAGCTAATAATAGGAGGGATTCATTTCAATATCGGCGAGTTTTCCGCGATCAAGCATGTTATCAACTGAAACTACGCTTCAGTGAAAAACTCAGGATTAAGAAATGTGAAAATGGAAAGCCCACTATTGGGCTAAGTATTAATGTAAATAACAAATGCGCATAAACACCGAATCAAAATTGCTGTTTTTGTATCGATAAGATATTAATAGACAGAGCCAAAAATCCCTCGAGAGGTGAGAAGTTGAAAGTTGTAAAATGGTCTCGGGTTAAAATGCTTTTCTTCTCGCTTATTGCTCTTTCAATGATGATCGCAGGGGTTTCCGCCGCCGTTCCACCCTACCAGTATGGCGGGGCAGGACAGTGGACAGAGGGCAATGGGAATTGTTGGCCTACTGAAATCTACCTGAATAATGGAACGTTAAAAATGCTTGGGATATCTGGAGCGGCAGGCCTTGTTACTAAAGGTCGTGCTGATAACTGGGGATATTTTGGAATTTATGTAACTGCTTCGCAGAACGGTCATATACATGCCTATACGCAGGTCTACTATAAGGGGCATGTCCAGCAATACTGTTATGTTATTTGGATTGGTTATGCGGAAGCTCACATTTGGATATTACAGAAAATCAGGGTCTATGACACAAGCAACTGGCAACTCGTTGGAGAAAACACCAACTGGGTATATGATCAAGGAGTAAGCTGGGCAGGGTCTAAGTCAAAGAACTTTGATGAAACATATTACGTAGCTGTAGATTTTCCGTGCGCCGCGGGTCGCACATACGCAATAGAGGTTTGGGTAGAGAGTCAATGCGCAGCTCAAGCAGCACTCGGTGGAGTAGCGCAGTCCAGCTATACCTTCGCGGGTGACTATTACATAAAAGTAAATTACATAAACTGGTACTATACCTAATTAATTCATTCGGTTCCTTTACTTTTTCCCCATTTTTTGTAAGCGTTAAAGAGAACAAGTCCCCCTACCATGAAGGCATACGGAAAACCGAGAATCGAAAGCGCGAAATTCCATTTCTTCGTTTTAACGGTGAATGCACCGTCCTTTAGCGGCTTATAGAGTTTATAGTAGGCAACGGGTGCCAGAATTATAGGAGGAACAACAAATAGAAATAAAGAAAAATACATCCAGAAAGCATAAGGAAGCTCCGGTGGAGATATTAGACTTTCGGCTCTGAACCGAAGCTCTAATGCTGTGAAAACAGCTAAACTAAAAGCATTACATAAAGCATGTGCACTAAATGCGAAAAACCCCCATCTGCATAGTTTTAAGATTTCCGGATCAACGGTTGAATGCATACCATTTTTCCTCATATTTTATAGTGATTTGTCATTTATATCTGTTTTCGTGATATACAATATATAATTTCCGAATCGCCAATACATATTCAAAGTTTATGTGGACAAGAATGGAGCGATATAAGTAAGTTCTGTTAGTGTCTCCTAATAGAACTGGATATTTCCATTAATCTTAGAACTAACTAACGAATATCTCAAATTCCATTTTCTTTTTCTAAAATTGCTGGTTTTAATCATTTTTGGATTGCCGTGTTGCCAATAGGGAATAGGGTCTCTCTAGGTTTTTTGGTTTTCTTCCTTGAGGTTTTTTGTTGATATTTCTCTTATAATCGGTTCTCTTTTACCGCCTTCAATTTCTATTTTCGCATTTGGATATTGTTGTTGAAGCCTTCGCCTAAGTGCATCCACATCCATGTCTTTTCCAACTTTCGCTTTGACTTTTGTGCCTTCAGGCGTTTGCACAACACTTATTGAGTATCCGCTTTCTGGAGTTTCATCGAAAAATGTTTCCATTTCCTCAAATATTGAACCGCCAAACAAATCGTCTATAATGCTTTTTTTACGTTTTTTCTGGAAGGACATGAGCGGCCCTCCCATCAATCAAAATGGAAATTTTCTAACTTAAAAACTTAATTAGTTGTTAATGGTAAAGGGCTTATGGCGGGTGAAAGGCTGTGACGGGTAAAGTCGTTGTGTTGATGGCTTCTGGCAAAGATGTGGATTTCTGTCGTGAAATAGCCAAGCACCTAAAAGCCTTTGGTCTTGACTGCGTGTTCCGTGTTGCTTCCGCCCACAAAACTCCAGAAAAGGTTTTGGAAATCCTGCGTGAATTTGAAGGTGAAATGGTTGTTTACATAACTGTTGCTGGAAAATCAAACGCCCTAAGCGCTTTTGTTGATGCAAACACCACAAAACCCGTAATTGCTTGTCCGCCCTACTCTGAAAAGTTCAGTGGAGCGGACATTTACTCTTCACTTAGGGTTCCAAGCGGAATAGGCTCTGTCTTAACCATAGAGCCTGAAGGTGCAGCCGTAGCCGCAGCGAAAATTTTGGCTGTTGCCGATGGGGAATTGGCTAAATGCATAAGAGAATATCAAACTGCAAGGAAAAGGGAGATTGAAAAGGCAGATGAATCCGTTAGGGGTTTAGGTGCCTAAAATATGGGAAGCGTTAAGGATTTAGAAATCATTAAGAAGCCGACGCCTACGGAAATGGGTGTTGGACGCTTCCATTTTTCAGACCGCTATTCTGTTTTTGATTGGGGTGAAATGCCTGATCGCATATACGGGAAAGGAATGGCTTTGTGCCTTATGGGTGCATACTGCTTCGAAAGGCTTGAAGAGAAAGGCGTAAAAACACATTATCGTGGACTGGTTGACAAAAGCGGGCGTGTTCTGCGTTTCGACGAGTTGGAAGAGCCTACAGATGTTATGGAATTTAACCTTGTAAATGTGTATAAGCCTAAAACCTACGTGGAAAACGGCAAAATCAAATATGACTATGGCGTTTACACGCCAAAACTGACAAACTTCCTAATTCCGCTTGAAATAATTTACCGAAATGGTTTGCCAGAGGGCTCCTCAGTTTTTAAGCGGCTTGAGCAGGGCTTAACCACGCTTGAGGAGTTGGGCTTAAACCATTACCCAAGGGCTGGCGAACGCCTTGCAAAGCCAATTTTTGATGTAAGCACGAAATTGGAGGAAGGCGACCGATACGTAAGCTGGAAAGAAGCACAGCAAATTGCGGGTTTAACAGACAAAGAAATGGAAGAAGTTAAAAGCGTGCTTTTAAAAGTTGATGAAACAATTACGGAAGTAGCCGCCAAAGCAGGTTTGGTGAATGAGGATGGTAAAATTGAGTTGGCTTTTGACCCACAACGAAGGCTTATGGTTGTGGATGTTGTGGGCACATTGGACGAGTGCAGATTCACCTATGAAGGGTTGCATGTAAGCAAGGAAATAGCACGCATATATTATAGGCGGACGGAATGGGCTGAAGAAGTGGAAAAAGCAAAAAAACAAGGCGTAAAAAACTGGAAAGAGCTGGTGAAAACAGAACCGCCAAAACTAAACCCAAAACTTAAAGCGTTAATAAGCCAAATGTACATGGCAACAACAAACGAAATAACCGAAAAAAAAATATTTGATATTCCAAAACTTGCAGACATTGTTAAGGAGTATAAAAATTTCAATATGCTAATGCATTTCAGAGAGTTGTAAATGTCCGAAAATCCACAAATGGCTCCGGCTTAACAATCACAGTTATTTCTTCGGCTTTCCAAGGTTCGATGACGCTCTTGTATATCTCTTCTCTTAGATGTTTTGATAATCCTCCAATTGAGTAGAACTCGAAGAATACATTCATTGGTCTGATTCCCAACTCAATTAAAGGGGATATAGAAACTTTTTTAATTTTGTTCATTATATATTTTACTGTTTTAGGAGAAAGTTTTTGTGCCGGATTATCGAAAAAGACAGAAAAATAAAGGAGATGCTTAAATTTTTTGGGTGGTGGTGTCGAAATACGGAGATACGATGTGTAAGAATCTATGGGAATTTCGGTTGTAAAGGCTCTCTCCTTATTGAACCAATAATTAAAGGCATTTGCTTTTTCTCGGTAGAGTCTTAGTCTTCTGTCATCCCACCCCCATATTCTCCGCCTTTTCATAAACTCTAGGATTGTCAGCGAGATTCTACGGTTAACGATGTAAATGCCACCGTTCAATTTATTGCTGTTTTCACGGTTATACTTCACAATCTTCTTCCTAAAGTCCTCGGTTCTTTCTTTGCTTATAGCTGACTCTCTTACTTCAAAGGCAACCAGTCCTTTAGGTGAGTAACGAGGATTTGCCAGTCCAATTTTTGGTTTTTCAGGAGGAGACTCAGCAATACAGTCGATATCATACTTTTCATTATTTGTGTCTTGTATGTTATATCCAAGGGATTCAAGAAGATTCCATATTTTATCCTCTGCTTCTTCTCCTATGCTTCTGGCTCTTTCACCCATGAATGAGCCGTCCGATTATGCCGCAACATACTTAAAGTTGCCACGACTTCCCAGTCTGCGGAGTGTCCCGTTCTTTACTAAGTAAACGAGGGTTGTTGCAACCGTGGCTGGCTTGTGATAAAGACCGTTAGTTTCCAAAGCAGTCATAATTTCGCCTAGACTGCGAGGCTTTCGTCCCCAACCTGTTTCCACCATCAGCTTTCTTAAGGCCTCTCCAAGAGTCGATGGTTTACCCAACGGTGGCGGATATTCAGTAGGAGGCACTTCTTCTACAGTCTTTACTTCTTCTACAGACGGAATTTCACCTACTACTTTCTGCAGTTCCTTGATAAATTCGTAGAGTGGTTTTCCCATTAATGACAAAACATTTGCATGTGTTCCTTCAAGTTCTATTTGAAATTCTCCTAAGCGAACCGATATTCTTGAGTGCTCATTTTTATCCTCTTTCTTCGCCTCATTCGTCAACTTTTTAACCTCATAATTTTAGAATTATAATATGTCTTTATAAATTATTACATCCTTGTTCTTTTTTGGTATTCTGAAAGGAACACTTCCAAAAATTTCTCAATAGTCTTTCTAAACTCTTTTAGTTCTTTTGATATGTCACCATATTTTTCAGCCATTTCCCTAAAATTTCTATTCGTATCCTCTCTAAAACCCCTTAACTCCTCCCCAAAACTCTTCAGTTCCTTCGATGTATTTTCGTATTTTTCCGCCATTTCCCCAAAATTTCTGTTTGTATCCTCCCTAAACCCCCTCAATTCCTTCGATAAATCCTCATATTTTTCCGTCATCTCCTTAAAACTTACATTTGTATCCTGCCTAAAACCTTTCAATTCATCCCTAAAGCCTTTCATCTCACCCCTAAACCCTTTCATTTCATCTCTAAAACCAATAAAGTACAGTTTGCCAAACTCGTGGTCTTCAAGCGTCGCCCTCTCAAAAACCGAAAGCTCTTCTACGCCGTAGTCTATTTCAAACTCTTTATATGGTTTCCATGCAGGCTTATAATTCGGGTCTCCTTCAAAAAAGCATTTAATTTCTGAAACGTTAATGCTTAAAAAATCCGTTGGCTCAGCTTTCACGTCAATTTTCCTTAAAAACTCCATTATTTTTTCTTCTTTCCCTTCACAGAAAATCTCAACCTTCGTATCCTCCAAATTCCTAACAAGCCCCTTTAAGCCTAACTGCCGTGCAATCTGTTTCACTAAGGCTCTGTAACCAACGCCTTGAACAACACCGTCAACAACAATTCGAGCCTTAACCAAACCAGTCGCCCTTCACACTTCTCGAAAACCAATGATATAACATTTTCCAAACTTATGTCACTATTTCGTACAGTTGGTTTGTTTTCCACGCCCGCCTAATTTCAAGCGCTATACGGTCGCCAGTACTCATACGCCTCTTATATTTGGCGTTAGCATACTGCGAACCCAAACCCATGTGAACGTTTGTGCCGCCGCCATGCCTTAAGGCTACGTCCTGCGTAACTGGAATATGCATGTACGGGTCGCGCTTTTCTGGCACATCATATAAGCCGTAATCGGTTGCTGTTTTGGCTTCCACACCACTAGTAAAGTCCAATTTAACCGTGGGTTTAAGCTCGTATTTGGATATGCGGTCCCAAGTGATAAGCGTCTGTAAACACCATGCGCCGACGATTCCAGGATAAGCGTGTTCTCTGCATGTCAGCAAAAAGCGGTCTGCGTAGCGGTGCACATCCTTCAATAGGGATTCTCTTAGGCTTAAAATGGCGTGGGCTGTCACTTCAAAGGATGGAACCCTCTTAATTTTTTCTTGCACGTCTGTTGGAAGCCGTTTTAAACCGTCAAGTATGGTTTCTCTACGCTCGTCTATGGAAAGGAACTGGTTTGCTAGGCATATCCGCGCCTCTTCTAGGCTTACGTTGTATAGTTTGGCAAACCAGTCGTCCACGTCTCCCCACTCGCTTTTTGCATCTAAAGGCGAAAAGAAAAAGTTAAAGTTCGCATGAGGTCCAAGAACTATCTGCTCAACACGAGCGTTTTCTAGGGATTCCCTATTCAAGTTTCCAGCTTCAACTTCCCTTTCAACCTTCTCCTCCAAATCATGCGAGTCAGCGGCGAAAATGAACTCTCTTTCGAAGGCTCTGTGGGCGTGTTCAGCCTTAAGAAGCAACGGCTCGTCAACTGGCTTCTTAAACATTATTCCATGCTCGTGAACTTCATATTCATAGGATTTTGGGCATGGAATGCCCGCTTTTTCTGCGAACCAGTAATAGTCCTTTTCAATTTCGCCCCTATTCTCTATTTTTAGAAGCGTTCTGGAACCAACTATTGGAACCGCAAATTCATTTTCGATTGTGCTGCATTTTTCGTTTCCGCCGACGTAAACGGCGAAAGCCCTGTTTGGAATTTGCAAACATTCCAAGTCAACAAGTTCATCAACATATTTGACTATGTCAGAATACTTGTCAAGAATTACTATGACGCTTTTCCAATCATCATTTTTCTTCACATCTTTCAAGTCATTTACGATGCGTAAGTCTCTCCGCACAAGACTTGGCAAGTCCTCAACATCCTCGTCTGGTTTCCCAACCATTGGATTTTGAAGGTAAATGCGCGCTCTGCCGGGCGTCGTGTAAATTATGTTTCTTAGGGCGTAATTGCGTTGTCCCTGCCAAGCGTCTAGGGCTGAGTGAGAACCCAAATTCAAGCCTATGGGCTCTTTGTATCGCTTAACTATTTCTTGCATTTCCTCTCTGCTGATGACCATAAACATCACGGTTTCGGCTAAAAGGGAATCTAAACACGGAGTTTTAAATCTTTTTCACACAAGAAAGTAAAATGGTTTGTTCTAGAATTTTCCTCTATTTTCTTTTTACATACATGGTTATAAGCCATGGAAAGACTTTGCATTTTGGAGGAGAAAGGCGGTATGGCTGAGACTTGCGGTTGGTTGTTTGTGGACTTTGTTCCTTTGCTTTATGAAAAGCGTAGGGTTGCAAGGCAACTTCAAGTTGAAGCTTGGCTTGACCTTTCCATGCTTGTTAAAGAACTTGGAATAGAAAGGCGAAGTGAAACCAAAAAAGAAGCGCATTCAACACTCAGCTATATAGTTTAGAAACTGCAAGCCTCCAACACTTTTTCAAAATTTTCACGTGTTCTACCCATCTTATAGCACCTTAACGCTTCAATTATCACCTTTTTATCCTTTTCTCCAAGCCGTTCAGAAACTTTTTCGGCTACTGCTCCGCTTATGAATAGGAATTGGCAGATAGCCGTGACATTTGACGGTCGCCTAATTAGGCTTGCAGTTTCAAAATCAACTATGAAAGGCACGTTTTTCCTGTTGACAATTATGTGTTTTGGGGCATGGCTTAACTCTCCATGGTCTAAACCCACGCAGTCCAAGCAATAACACTGTTCCAAAACGCAGCGTAAAACCGGTTTTATCATGGTTTTTTCTTTGTGTTTTTCCAGCCATTTCGGAAGCAGTTCGCCGTCGATAAGCTGCATTAAAAGGAAGTTTGGGCTGACTGCCAAAAGTTTTGGTCCAACATTGACTGAATTTGCCTTTCTAAGCATTTCCGCTTCCCTTTCCATTTCGGCGCGGTCGGCGTCGACTCTGCGAATTTTTAAAGCCGCCTTTCCACCGTTTAGGTAGGCAATAACAACTATGCCGACGCATCCCTTGCCCAAAACTGGCATGTTAAAGGCTGTTCTTTCGCCTGTAAATTCTATGGCTTTTACGCCTAACTTTCGCAGTTCTCTTAAACGTTTTTTTAATTCTGTTTTTGTTGGTTTCGGATAACATATTATCGGCGCATAAGCCTCTTTTTCCAGTTCTTCGATTGGTATTTTCATCATGTTCTATCTAACGTGGGATAGCCCTTATATCTACTGTGGAACGCCATTAAATATAAAGGAGAAAACCATGCGAAAGTTTAGGCAAACAAGCGAAATTTTAGGGTTGATGGCTAGGAAGGAAGCCATACGTAACATAGGCGTGATTGCCCACATAGACCATGGAAAAACAACGGTGACTGACGCTTTGATGGTGGAAGCTGGATTGCTACCGCCGAAAATGGTTGGGCGCAGAGCCCTTGATTATCTTGAAGAGGAGCAGAAACGTGGAATAACAATAAAGACGGCAAATATTTCGTTTCTATGCGAAGCGCATAATCGTCCATACATTATTAATTTGGTTGACACTCCAGGTCATGTGGATTTTACTGGTAGGGTTGCAAGGGCTTTGCGCGCCATAGACGGCGCCGTTGTTGTGGTTGACGCTGTGGAGGAAATTATGGCTCAAACGGAAACCGTGCTTAGGCAAGCTCTTGCGGAAAGGGTTAAGCCCGTGCTTTTCATAAACAAGGTTGACCGCCTAATTAGGGAGATGAAGCTTTCTGAAAACGAAATTCAAAACAAATTTACTCGGATAATTGAAGGAGTCAACAGTCTAATCGAGGTTTACGGAGAAAACGAGTTTAAAGATGCGTGGAAAGTTAACCCAAAAGGCGAAAGCGTTGCTTTCGGCTCGGCGCTTCACAATTGGGGTTTAACGGCTAAAATAGCCGATGAAAAAGGAATAAAATTCAATGATATAATTAAGGCTTACAAGAAAGGTGAACATGAAGAGTTCTCGAGGCTGACTCCCCTTCACAACGCAATATTCAATGTGGTGATAAAAAACATTCCAAATCCGTCCGAAGCCCAAAAATATCGCATACCAAAAATTTGGAAGGGCAAATTAGACTCGGAGATGGGGCAAGCGATGCTGAACTGCGACAGCAACGGACCACTAGTTATGTGTATAACAAATGTTCAACCAGACGCAACTGCGGGTTTAGTTTCAACCGGAAGGCTCTTTTCTGGTTCTGTTAAGGCTGGCGACCCTGTCTATTTGGTTAACGCTGGAAAAGAATGCGTTGTTAAGCAAGTTTCCATGTATATGGGTGCTTTTAGGGAAATTGTTGACGAAATCTCCGCTGGTAACATAGCCGCTTTAACTGGTCTTGAACTTGCAAGGGCAGGCGAAACAGTTGTCAACGCAAGAAGTAGGGCGGTTGCCGTTCCTTTTGAGCATGTCAGTTATTTTTCAGAACCCGTGATGACGATGGTTGTGGAGCCGAAAAACCCACGGGATTTGCCATTTTTGGTTGAGGCTATGAACAGACTTTGCATAGAAGACCCAAACTTAAACGTTGCAGTTGATAGGGAAACTGGTCATTATTTGCTAAGTGGGATTGGCGAACTTCATTTGGAAATTGCCATAAAATCCTTGGCGCAGTACAGCGGCGGAATCGAGCTTGTAGTTTCCAGTCCCATAGTTGCTTACAGAGAAACCATTTTAGAACAAGGAGTTGTTGTCACAGCTAAAACTTCTAATAAGCAGAATGTGTTTTGGGTGCAGGTTGAGCCATTGGAAAAAGAAGTTGTAAAACTTATAGATAAAGGCGAGATTGCGGAGGAAACAGCCTTAGAGCAAATCAGCGAAATTTTACATTTAAAAGTTGGGTATTCAAAAGCAGAAGCGGAAAAAGTTTGCGCCTTCAACAAGCATGGAAACATTCTTGTAAACTTTGCGGGAAAAATCGCAGAAATTGAGGACAGCGTTGTTTTAGGCTTTCAATGGGCATGCAACCATGGATCACTCTGCGAAGAACCATTAAGAAACGTTAAAGTTAAGTTAGTGGATGCTCAACTTCACAAAGACCCAGAAATGCGTGAACCAGCACAAATCATGCGGGCTATAAGCCGAGGGATTTTGGGTTCAGCTTTAACCGCCAAGCCAACGCTTCTCGAACCAATCTACAAAATAGAAGTGTCTGTTCCAACACAATGGCTTGGCACATGCACAAACATCCTAACTCGTAGGCGTGGAAAAATTCGTTCTGTGGAAAATCGTGGCGCATTAACAATGGTTAATGGTTATATTCCAGTCTCAGAAACTTTTGGGTTGGCTTCAGAAATGCGCTCCGCAACTTCTGGAACCGCCTTTTGGCAGTGCGTCTTCAGCCATTGGGACAAAGCTCCAGAGAATATTGCCATTGAGGTTATAAGGCAAATCCGAGCCAGAAGAGGCTTACCGCCGAAAATTCCAAAACCAGAAGAATTCATAGACTAAGGAGAAACAAAATGAAAATTTGTGTAGAGTGTGTGGTAAGTAGTATAGAAGTGTGTAGAATTGAATTTTGAAAATAATATTGAGGTGAAGAAACCGTATGAGAATTCGGTTGGACATTTCAAATCCGTTTGGTTTGGATGTTACTCTTTGTTGTGGACAAGTTTTTAGATGGGAAAAGCGTGGCGTGTGGTGGTATGGCGTAGTAGGCGAAAAAGTTTTTAAGGTGCGCCAAATTGGCGATGAGTTGGAATTTGAGAATGTTGATGAATGCTTTATTCGAAACTATTTTGGTTTGAACGATGATTTGCCACGTATTTTTTCGCTGATTAGCAAAGATGCACACATCAAAAGCGCCATCAAAGCCCTTAAGGGTTTGAGGATTATCCGCCAAAACCCTTGGGAATGCCTAATCTCCTACATCTGCGCTACAAACAAAAATATTTCAGCGATTAGGCAAATGCTTTTCAACATTTCCCGAAAATTCGGAAAAGCCATACACTTTGACAACTACACGTTTTACGCCTTTCCAGCACCCGAACAACTTGTGAAGGCTACTGCTGAGGAACTTGCCAGTTGCGGTCTCGGTTACAGAGCCAAATACGTATTCGAAACAGCGAAGAATATTCACGAAAGCGGTTTTGAACTTGAAAATTTAAGGCGTATGCCCTACGAAAAAACAAGAAAAGAACTGCTAAAGTTTCTGGGCGTAGGCTTGAAAGTTGCCGATTGCGTGTTGTTTTTTTCTTTAGAAAAGTTTGAGGCTTTTCCAGTTGACGTGTGGATAAAACGTGCCATTTTGAGGCATTATGCAGAACATTTCCCAAAGGAGTTTATAGCGAAAATTTCAAGTCGGAAATCGCTGTCTCCAGCGGAATACAGGCAACTAAACCTTTTTGGACGAAAATATTTTGGGGAATATGCTGGTTACGCTCAAGAATACCTTTACCATTATGAAAGGGTGAGTGCTACTCGTTAACGGCGCGTTTCCTCCACTTTTCAATTCTTTTGGCAATTTCCATTTCAAGCCTTTCCCTAGAAAGGATTTGACCACTCGCTATAACCTCCTCATCTAACACTATACTTGGAGTACTAACAATATTGTAGGCTGAACCTTCACGGAATCCCTCCTCAGATGCCAAATTTACCTCTCTGAAGGCTATGCCAAATTTTTCAGCAACTTCCCTCACAATCTGCTTAGCCAGTGGACAACTTGCACAAGTAGGCAAAGTGAAAACCTTTAACTCCATAAAGTTTTCTCCTCCCATCCTAAAACAACTTTTAACAGAAAACTCTTTTTATAAACCTTTACACATAACAGCCAAATGCAAAAATGTTTAAATTAAATTAGAAACAGCATATTAAAATGGAAAAGAGCGGGCCCGTAGCTCAGCTAGGTTAGAGCGACAGGCTCATAAACGCGATGCGCTGAGAGACCTGTTGGTCGCCGGTTCAAATCCGGCCGGGCCCATTTATGTGTCTTTTTGTTGGACATGTACGTGAAAAGGTTTATTAAATGTTAATATACACTATATATTTTGCTGGTGAAAAAATGGAGAAAACCCCGATTATGCTTAAATGGAACAGTCAAGAAGAAGAGGAAAACCACGCCATGTTTAGGTGTAGCGAATGCGACGAAACCTTTTCAAAACCTATTTTGGCAACGCTTTCCTCAAGCGGTCAAGTCCAAACCTATTATGCATGTCCACGATGCTTAACAAAAGTGGCTGAAACGAGAAGTTCAAAAAGCGAAGATGAAGATTCGCCTCTTGTAGAAAAGGTTAAAAAGGCAATTATTGCGGAAGAAGGCAGCGCGAAATGCAGTCATTTTCTGGGATATTTGAAGAAGCGCCCGAAGAACACGCCGATTCCAGACGAGTGCCTAACATGCGAAAAAATGGTTGAATGCCTAGTTCATTAAACATAAATATGGCTGTGTAGCCTATTCCGTTTCAGTGATTAAAGCGTGCTTCCACTTAAAGATTTAAACAAGACCTTAAAAACCCCACATGTAAACCGCCTAATTTTAATCGCAAATGTAATCATTTTTGCAGTTTATTGGCTTTCAAAAAACCAAATTTACCTTAATCCAAAAATTGCAGAGGAAATATTGGGGAATAATGCCGTTCCAGGCAAATTTGTTATGGTGCCAATTGACATAATCAATGGGCAAAGGCTTTACACGCTTTTTACTTCCATGTTTATGCATGCTGATTGGCTTCACCTTTTGGGGAACATGCTTTTCCTATTCATTTTCGGCGATAACGTGGAAGATGTTTTTGGGCATGTTGGCTACTTAATCTTCTACCTTATTTGCGGTATGGCTGCGGCTTTAGCCCACATAATGAGCATAATTTACCTACCCATTTTTATAGATGGAACTGGCACCTCAGACTTGTCTACTGGTGTTGTCGGCGCTTCAGGAGCAATATCGGGGGTTTTAGGCGCATACTTCGTGCTTTATCCAAAATCGAGAATACTCACGCTTGTTTCATATTTTATATTGCCAATACCCGCTTTCATTTTTTTGGGTTACTGGTTTGCTATGCAATGGATTTTTGGAATGTTTGATATTGGCGGTGGAATTGCCTATTGGGCGCATATAGGCGGTTTCTTGACGGGTATGTTTTTGGCTTTGATTTTTGGGTTGGAAATGAAAAAGGCGTTGGAAAAGCATTTCCGATTGTAAAAAGGGTCTGTCCGTCATGAGCTCCTCATCTTGTTAATCAGACTGGAGCGGCTACATCATCCCCAAAAGAATAAAGGCGCTGTTCACTCTTAAATGGTTATTGTTCACAAATGTTAGCTTTTAATTTTTTACGCAGTGTTTTTATTGTTCCTGAAACTGCTGTTACGTGTAGGGCTAATGGTTTATTGCCTATTTGTATGATTGTGGCTATTGCCGCCCTAACCATGGTGAGGGATGTGTGCACCGTGTATATTATGGCTGTTTTCTTTTCTGCGTCATAGTCTATGAGCCTTAAACCAGTTTGGCTTGCGCCGTACTCTCCAAAAAGCTTTAATACGGCGTTCCAAATGGCATCCACAATCTCTTTTTGGCTGAAATTTTCGTTTGAATCTATTTTTAAGGCTAAGTAGCGCCTTTTAACCCTTTTCAACAGTCCTTTCCCCAACGGATTATGCGTATTCCAGGCGCAACAAATTTTGGATTAAGCTTTTCACGGTTTCGATTAACTATTGCCACTGGATTTTTTGAAACTGCCTGTATAGCCGAAGCCTCGTCCAAGTCGAAAAGCGAGGCTAAAGCCGCTTGCTCCTTTGGCTTCCGCATTAACCGCACATCTGAAACTCCGCTTGAAATTACTATTGGAACATCAAATTTTTTGGCGATTAATGTTTCTCGCCGTAAACTTGCAATAAGCCTTATTCTCGCCGTGCCTTCTAAACGGAGTATTGGGTTTATGTCTATTTCTAAACTAGCTAGGCTTTTTGATGCCAACTCAGCCTCAGCTATATCAAAAAATCTTTTTGCATGGTGAAACGCTGGAAAATTTAGTAAGTCTACGCGGCGGTCTTTCGCCGCTTGTCTTGCAACGCTTTTAGATTCGCATAAAACAGCCAAAACCTCAAACTTTCGCCTATAAACTCTTAAATTGCGGATTAGCTCTTTCGGAGTTTTAGGGTTTAAATCCACACGGGAAACCAGATCCACAGCGTATTCTTGGCATTTCATCCGTAGTTGCTGAATGTCCTCCTCAAAAAAGTTTTGGGGAAAAGTTAGGGCGACAAGGCGGTAGCCCAGCTCTGAGGCTTTACTGACCATTTCCAAAACTTTTTTATTGTCTTTAACGTTTGGAAGCAAGTGAAGGTCTGCGTAGGCTTTTGTCATGGGATTAACCCAAACTTTCTGCAGATTTCAACTATTTCTTTTGTGCTTTGTTTCTTAAAATGTATTTTGAGGTGGATTGGGTCAACATTTGAAAGCCTAACTTCGCCGTGGTAGGCTGACTGCTTATCCAACCTAATATAGAGATTTCCATTTTCAACATGTCTTTCAATTTCGTTGCTAAGCGTTTCCCTATCCAAAGCATTTAACCCAGCCGACAACCTTTCAAAAATCGCTTGGAAAAATTGTTTATCCTTGATTCTTGTTTCAAAAAACAAAATTGGATTTCCATAATGCCCAGTTAGGCTTGCCTTTTTAAAAGTGATATTGTTGATTAATTCAGTTGGCAGAATGTTCTGGACAGCCCTTAAAACTTTGTCCGGGTCTTCCGTGGCGTGGGCGAACACACGTATGTCTATATACCCTATCGGAATCTTAGACAAAACCCATAAGCCCCATCAAAAATATTTGTGTGTTAGCTTTTAGGTTTTCCCTTTTCAAGTTTGGATTCCAAAAATTTTTTGAGGGTTTCAATGTTTTCTTGATGGGCTGTTTTACGCCTAAAATCTACTGGAATTCCAAGTTTTAAGGCTTCTTTTAGGCTTATCCCAGCCTGCTTTAACTCTTCACGGCTGAATCCTCGCCCAAACCGTTGTTTTCCACCCTTCTTAACAACTTTAGGCTTAACAGCCATCATCAAGGCTTTTCTCCTATGTTGGCTTTTTGCTTAGTCTAACTTTTTCCGCTCCCCTTCCCTTGCGTCTTAAACTTCTAACTTTTTTGCCTGCGCTTGTTAATCCATGAAAAACTCTTCCACGATGCTGTTTTTGGCATATCCAGTTTATGTCTTTGTCGGCTTTTATTGCTGGATGGTTTGGGTCAGCCATTATGACTTCAAACCATTTTGAGCGGCCGTCTTCGCCTACCCAGTAGGAGTTTAAAACTTCAAGGTTTGGAAATTTTCTAGCGGCTCTTTCCTCGGCTATAAACCTCAAACTTTTAGCTGGCTTAAACTTTTTAACGCCCATGCGCTTCGGTCTTCTCCCCGCTCGTGGTCGCTGTTTCCTTAATCCGCCACGCCTAACACGGACACGAGCAATGATAAAGCCTTGCTTAGCCTTATAACCCAATTTTCTAGCCCGGTCAAGGCGGGTTGGCTTTTCAATGCGTGTTATGGCTGGTTGCCTACGCCACTCTATGAGTCTTTCACGCATTAACTCATCCACATAGGATTTTTCTGGAACACTCCAAGCTTCGGCAATGTATTTATACGCCAAACTTTTCACCTCTACGCTGGTTTGTGGTTCAGCCTTTAAAGGCTACATTCCAGCGGAAGCGTTTATCCGCCAGCGCTTGATTCAATGCATTAAAAGGGCAAAATAAACCTTTTCCAACAAACACTTATAAAACCCGCTAAAACTTATGGGGATAAACGTTGAAGGGTTAAGTATGGCTAAGTCCCAAATTGGTTTGTCTATGCTTTACTGCCTCGGCGAACCATTCAAGAAAATGACCAAACACCTCACTGAAACACAAACATCCTACATAGAAATTGTCGACGACGGCTTTCACGCTTTGAACAAACAAAGAGTTTTAACACTTAAAAACGTCGGCGTGTCTTACGGCTTAAAATATTCGGTGCATGCGCCCTTTGCAGACATAAACATTGCCTCACCCTCAAAATCCATGTTAAAGGCTATGCTTAAAAGATTGGAGCAGTCAATTGCTAATGCAAACGCCCTAAACGCTTACATTTGGGTCTTCCATCCTGGATTAGCCACTGGCATAAGCATGTTTTATCCAAGCATGGATTGGCTTCAAAACCTAAAGTCAATTGGGCAACTGCTGAAAATTGCAGAGGATTACAGCGTTAAAATAGCCATAGAAAACGTGCCTGAACCATACCCGTTCTTAATGAAAAATGTGGAGCAATTCACCAAATTCTACAATGAAATAGATGCGGAAATAGGTTTGGTTTTGGATGTTGGACATGCAAACTTGAATGGGCAAACAGCTCTTTTCATTAAAACTTTTTCAAACAAAATTGTGCATATACACGCCCACGACAACAATGGGCGAAGCGACCAGCATTTAGGCATAGGCTACGGTACAATCAACTGGAAAAGTTTTGGAGACATGTTGAAGGATATAGGCTACGACAAGGTTGTGGTTGTCGAGTCTGTTGAGCATGTTAAAGAAAGCATACGAAGACTAAAGGAAATGTTCCCTAACCTTCCAAAAGCGGAATCTCAATTTTCATAAAGTCTTCAGCTACACAAGTGTTTTTAAAAATTTTCTGCGCTTGTTCCAAAAGTATGGTTGCGTCCTCATATCTAGCGCTTATATGCATCAAAACAAGCTTTTTCACCTTGGCTTTTTTTGCGTTTTTGGCTGCTTGCTCCGCTGTGGAATGCCCATCCATTTCGGCTCTTTCAGCCAAAGAAACATCTAAAGTGGCGTCGTGGATAAGCAAATCCGCATTTGCCGCAAACTTCACAAACCCCCTAAACGGTCTCGTATCACCAGTATAAACAATTTTTCTCCCAGGTCTAAGCGGTCCGATGACCTCCTCGGGTTTAACAACTCGCCCATTAGACAGCCCAACCTCTTGTCCATGCTGAAGTTTCGACCATAATGGACCTTCTGGAACGCCTATGGCTTTCGCCTTTTCCGGATAAAATTTTCCTGGACGAGGCTTTTCTGTTAAGGCGTATGCCAAACTTGGAATTACATGGTTAGCCCAAACACACTCAACAAAATATTCCTCTTCATCGCATACGACGCCTGCCTCGTATATTTCGTGAACTTCAACTGGAAAGGTTAAGGCGAACTGCACAGTTTCTCTTATGCCTTCCAAAAACCTTTTTATTCCAGACGGTCCGTAAACGTCGAGTTTCCGCTTTCTGTCAAGCAAAGCCATTGTTTGCAAAAGCCCAGGCAAGCCTAAAATGTGGTCGCCGTGCATGTGCGTAACAAAAACCTTCATTTTCTTGTGAAAGCCAACCTTAGCCCGTACCATTTGTCTCTGCACGCCTTCGCCGCAGTCAAACATTAAATGTTCGCCTTTTCGCTGTACGAGTATAGCTGGTAGGCTTCTTTTTGGCGTTGGAATGCTTCCAGCAGTGCCTAAGAAAATCACATGCAAACTCATGGTTTTTGCCTCTTATCTTGTCTATTGCCACTAAAACTTAAAAGGTTGCGGCAAAGTTTATTAGTTCTGGGGGCAGAAGTTGTTATTTGACCCCTAACCCAAAAACTAAAAGAGAAGAATACTGAAGTAAAAAAGTAGACCTTTAAGCCTTTTCGAATACGGCGATTTCCCGTGTTAAACTTCTGTGAACATAAACAAAATTTGATTCTAAATGCCTATAACCAATTTTTGCGGCTAGGCTTGTAATGTTTAACGTTTTTGGAGCGGCTATGCAAACACGTTTTCCACTGTTTAGCATTTCACGAACAGCTTCCAAACACTCTTCAACTATTTGTTTTGTGGTTCGCTTCATGGTGGATGCGCTTCTCCCATAAGGCGGGTCTGCAACGACGCAGTCCACCTTTGTTATTGGCGGTTTCGCGGCGTCTGCAACTATAATGCCTTCTGGATTAATGTTAAAGTGTTTCATGTTTTTGTTTGCGCCCTTAATCATGCGTTTTTGAATGTCCAATCCTAAAATGTGACAGCCGATAAGTGCAGCTTCGATGAGTATGCTTCCTGTTCCACAGAAAGGGTCGAAAACCAATTCGCCAGTTTTTGGCTTCGCTAAATTCACCATGCACCTTGCAAGTTTGGCTGGCATAGCCGACGGATGGAAAAAAGGTTTCTTTTTTGGGCGTCTCTCAACAAATTGCGTTGGCGGAAACTCTGCGATTTTCACGCCGAAAACAAACTTTTCATCAGTTAAAATTCCAAAAAATGTTTTTTCTGGATTTTTAAGGTTTACTTTTGCATTTGCCTTTTTGTTAAGGATGATTTCGCCGAGTTTTCTTTCAACTACCATACTGTCAACATGTGCGCAGTGATTTTTTATATGTTTTACACGAACTGCGAAGCTTTCGCCGTTTTTCAAAAATTCGTTTGGGTTTATAGCGTTTGCAGCCTTAACTATTTCGGCTGTTTCCGCCTTGCAAGTGAAAAGTTCCATTCCGCAAAGCCTTGTGAACGCTGCTCTACGTTTTATGGCTTCTACACAGTTTAATTCCGCCTCAAGCCTTAATGTTTGGTCAAGCTTTTCGGTTATTCCGAATGGGTGGTTTTCCGCTTCTAAAATAGCTTTTAGTTCGGCAACTGGCAGGGTTTCATGTTCTCCCGAAAGCAGAAAGAAAAGTTTAGCCACTTTTACACTCCTTTTTTGGTCAGGGCTTTGCTTATTAAAGGCGCAATGGAAACCACACTTACAGAGGATGGAACAGCATCTGTGCCGATTATGGCTTCGGCTCCGCTTTTCAAAATCCTTTTTTGGGCGTCTCCAATCAAAAGCGGATGCACACAAGTCGCATAAACTTTTCGTGCGCCTTGTTCTTTTGCGTATTTGACGGCTTTCGCCATCGTCCCGCCGCTGCTAATAATGTCATCAAAAATTATTACATCCCTACCCTTAACTGGTAAAGCCTTCTCTTCAAGCATGACGTTTCCAGTTACAACATCCCTCTTCGTTGCGATGTAATCAAAGCCGCCTTTTAAGATGCTGTTGGCTTCAGCAGCCACATTAAGCGCTTTTTTACCCATCGAAAGCGAAACTGGATTTTCCACTAAACCTTCAGCTTTGAAATATTCAGCCAAAAGCGGAATCGCCGACAAATCTTCAACTGGAATGCTAAAGGCTTTTAATGTTGATGGGCTGTGTGCATTCACGGTTATAAGTCTATCAATGCCGCATTCCTCCAGCAACTTCACAATTGTTTTTATGCTGAAGGCTTCCCCAGGCAAAAACCGTTTGTCTTGGCGGCTGTAAGCCAAATAAGGCACAACTGCTGTTATAGTTTTTGCTTTTAGGTCTTTGGTGTTGTCAGCTATAAGCAACAGCTGAATAAGCCTTTGCTCTTGCGGAGGGCTCGTTGTTTGTACTATTGCCACGTCTTCGCCTTCCAGCGAATCCACGCCAAAGCGAATGTAGGATTCACCATCTGGAAAAATTTTGAAAGACACGGGTACAATTTCAGCCTTTAAAAGCTCAGCTATTTTTATGCCAAGCTCATTCGAAGCTGGTCCAGGTATTATCTTCATTTGCCTTCGCCGTTTAAAGGCTGTTAAGCTTACATTTTAGATTTTCCAGAGCTAAACTGTTCTATTAGTTCTTTTGCTCTGTCCATGCGGATTTTCCGTTCTTCAACCATTTTTTCAGCAACCAAATCTATTAGTTCACCTGTTGCACCCACAGCTATGGCTATGTTTCTTGCATGAAGTGACATGTGACCACGTTGTATGCCTTCGTGGGCTAAAGCCCTTAAAGCAGCCAAGTTTTGTGCTAAGCCAACTGCTGCTAAGATTTCTGCGAGTTCGTTGGCTGTTTTTACACCGAGGATTTTTAGGCATATTTTTGCTATTGGGTGGGTTCGCACCGCTCCGCCTACAAGCCCAACAGCCATTGGCAGCTCAATTGAACCGACTAAATCGCCGTTTTCGTTTTTCTCCCATGTTGAAAGCGTCGTGTAATAGCCGTTTTTGGCTGCGTAGGCATGAGCACCTGCCTCCACAGCGCGGTGGTCATTGCATGTAGCGATTACAACGGCTATTATACCATTCATTATGCCCTTGTTGTGGGTTGCCGCCCGATACGGGTCTGCAGCGGCGAAAGCCCAAGCGTTTACAATGCCGTCTACAACTTCTTCTCCGCCAACAGCCTCTTTAGGCACAACACACCATGCCCTTGCAAGGCGTTTTGTGGCTAAGTTTGAGATAATCCGCAAATAAACACGTCCGTCCGTTATTCGCTCTATTAGGGGGGCAACAGCCTCGCACATGGTGTTTACAGCATTAGCACCCATGGCATCACGGCAGTCCACATGCAATTCCGCTATAACCATTGGTCCCCGCGTTGTTTGGATAACCTTTGCCTCCAAGTCTTTGGCTCCGCCGCCGACAGAAACAAGCACGGGGTCTTGGTCGTTTGCTTTCCTTAAAATTTCCTCTTTGGCTTGCAGTATTCGCATTTTAGCGGCATAAGGATCTTTCATACCAACAGCTTGAATTTGCCCGATCATTATTGGCGGTGTGCTGCTTGTATGGAAGCCTCCGCCTTCCCGTGCCATTTTAGCCGCATAACTGGCTGCAGCTACTACGGATGGCTCCTCAATAGCCATTGGAATCAAATAATCACGCCCGTTTATGAGGAAATTTACGGCGATGCCCAACGGCACTGGAATGGCGCCGACAACGTTTTCTATCATGCGGTCAGCCAAATCTAAAGGTAAACTGCCAGTGTTCTGCAACAAAGCGCATTCTTCATCGGTTAAACCAGCAAACTCTTTAACAAACTTTAAACGTTCTTTAGGGCTAAGCTTATAGAAACCCGAAAACAAAGATAACTTGCTCATTAATTGTTACCCCAGATTGTTACTATCAAAGTTAAGACATAAAAGTTCTTCTACATTGTTTGTCTTGATGATATAGAGAGTCTAAATTTTTGGTTAAGATTCTGGCTTCATATCTTTTTAATATGTTATGTTCAAATTCAGAGTTTGTTAGATGGGAGACTGAAAAAGTTGTTATTGACTATACTTCCGCTGATGATGAATTTTCTCCCTTTTCTTTTGGTCAGAAGGAGATTCACATGCGAAGGTTGAGTATCCGTACCTTTAGGTTTCACTATTTTGTTCGGTTACTTATGACCCTATACATCATGCAGTTTTTAGTCCAAAACGTAGCAGGAAGCGCATGCTTTTCTATGATGATGCAGCCTTATGCTGTGGTTAGCTCGTCGCCTATTCTTCTTGAAGAAGGCATAACTGGCACTAGCACAATTTATATGAACAGCACAAGCGCAAAAGTTAGCGTTACAGCTCCAGTTTGGCTTGGCAACTGGAGCAAACGTGTCAAACTCACCATTGACCACAATGATATTGACGAAAACCTGTCAAACT
>JAWCNN010000003.1:0-138280 GCA_038848525.1 Bathyarchaeia archaeon
GCCAGAGCCATCCTTAGTGAATGGTACGCTGATGTCTGTTGCTGGGCTACATGTGGTGCCAGGCGTAGCCGTAGGCGAAGCAGTAGGCGTAGGAGTAGGAGTAGCAGTTGGAGTAGGCGTGGCTGTTCCAGTTATCGTCGTTCTTATTGTTGTGCGTATGGTTGATGTTATGGTTGTTCTCCTTCCAAAACGCGTAGTGGTAATAGTAGTAGTCCTAGTACTCGTAATCGTAGAAGTCCTAAGAGTAGCGGTAGGCGTCGGCGTAGGAGTAGGAGTTGGCGTTGGCGTCGGCGTAGGAGTAGGAGTTGGCGTAGGAGTTGCGCCTTTGACGTATTGCATTAACCATGTTAAGGCTGGGCGTTCAGTGCCATCAGACCTTAGCAAGTAAGCGTTTGACTTCCATATTTGTCCTTGTATGTAACCCCATAGGGTTACTCCTTTAACGGATGAGTGTTCCCACATCACTGGAAATATTGTTTGATAAATTTGCAATTGTCTATTGTCGTCAGCTTCGTCCACATCAAGCTCTGAAATATAAATTGGCAGTCCTGTCTGTGCAATTCTGTCTAAACTGGATTTTAGTGTGCTTGTGGATATGCTTTCTAGACCGTGTGCTTGTACACCGACGCCGTCGATTAAACCTCTGTTCTTTAATATGTTGATGATGTTGATGTATTTGTCTAGGTCAGAACCTCCCCATTCAATTCCATACTCGTTTATGAGTAGTTTAGCGTTTGGAAGGTATTGCCTTGCTTTTTCGAAAGACCAGACCACCCAGTCCCATCCAGTGCCATATAAGCCGTTGTCGCCGCCTATAGCATCTTTGTAGGATGGAGTGGAATGTACAGGCTCGTTGACAACATCTACAAGGTCAATGTTTGGATATCTATTTCCAACCTCGCGTATCCATTCTTCCACTTCTTCTCTTTGTTCTTGTTGCGAAAGTGAACTTATCCAGCCTGGTTGTTGGCTTCCCCAGACAAGAGTGTGGTGTTTATATGGGAAGCCTTTGTTCTTTGCGTAGTTATAAATACTGTCTAATGTGCTCCAACTGTAGGAGTCTCTGCTTGTTTCAACTTCACCCCATTTGCCAGCGTTTTCAGGTGTCACTTGATTCCAATATTTGCTGAAATTTGTGGGTTCTGACGCTGACCTGAAAATGTTGCCTAGGAACTTGGCTTGGGCATTTACCAAAGTTAGGCTTAGAGGAAGCGCAATAGCCGCTAGCAGTAATGCCACAAAAATAAGACTGCGTATTTTCATTTTCCTCTCCCCTCTTTCTCATATTTTTAATTCTCAACTTTCCAATATATATTTTGTGTTAGATAAAAATATTAATGTTGCAGAAGTTTTATCCTCCTGGTGCGCCGTGGAATGGAACGTTTTTCCACAATAGCTCCCACCAGTCCTCTTCGGTTATTGTTTCTCCTCGAATAATTATTTCTAACACCATTTTTAATAGTTCATGATGTCTTTTCTCATCTTCCAAAACTGCGTTCAAAAGAAGCTTAACCTTTTCGTTTTTCACTGTTGGTAGGATGTTGCTGATTTTTTGGATGAGTTCGGCTTCCATGCGTATGTGTTTTTCCACAACAGCTTTTTGCTTGTCAAGCTGTTCTTGTTTAAGGGCTTGAGGCACTTTTGTAAGCAGTTCCACTGCTGCGGCGTACATTTCTGCGTGTTTAACAGAATCTAATGATATGCCCTTCAAAACGCCTTTTACTGGCGGATTTTTTATTTCAACCAAAGCATTGTTTAACGAATCCACAATTTCGTTTTCAACTTCAATTTGTTTTTTCAGGAATCCTACCAATTCCTCTTTCGTTTTCATATAAGGTCACATGAATAACATGGTAAAAGCGACTTAAAAAGGATATAGGGACATCTGTTTAAGCTCGTGAATTTCCATTTAAGCTCCCTCTTTTTCCTACTAGGTAGTCTAAATCTTGCTTGTCAAGTGCAAACAGCAAAGATTTAAGAGACATTATTTCAACAGGGATCTCTAATGAGAGGGCAGTAGACCAAATGCGTGGAAAGATACTATGCCTTATCGCTAAGACAAATCCCTTATAATGCTTTATCAACGTTGAAAGAGCGAGCATTCCCCTAAGGTCTCTTAAATATGAGCGGGGAGTATTCACATATTCGATAAAAATTCTGCTTTCTAGTCTTTGCTCATCGGCTATTATGAGGTCAGGTTTGTGTGCCACATAATAACGCGGTCTTTGACCATGTCTCTCAGCTATCGCTGCTTCCTTCTCATCGAACTCCAAACATCTTAAATGATACTTGGACTTTATCAGTTCTAAAAGTTGATTCACGAGTGCATCATGACCCTTACGGTTTTTTGGGAACGACTCCCAATCAATGATTTCCATCCATTAAATCCTCGCAAGAATACTCTCCTTATGTAGTATTTATTACATATCCTTTTGTTCTACTCGCATATTAGAATTAATAAAAAATCCCTAAAACCTAAAGGGGTAGAGGGCTATGAAAATCCTAGGAAGCCCTAGTAGGGTCAGCTTATCCTTCGCAGCATAAGTTTAATTGAAAAGCCATGGGCGAATACGCATTACGCTATCTTATTATCTTTGAAAATTATTTCACTCTGTGTGAGTGGAGAAAAAACCATGAAAACTGATGCTATCCTAATCTTGGACTTTGGCGGGCAAGTGCTGCCTTCAACAACATAGTGGAAGTGATGTTAGCATGCCAAAAATTGCCATAATTGATTATGGGCTTGGGAACCTCAGAAGCATCAGAAAAGGCTTGGAGAAAGCTGGAGCGGAAGCTTACATAACACGTGAAGCGGATGTTTGCATGGCTGACGCTGTTGTTCTGCCAGGCGTCGGCGCATTCGAAGAAGCAATCAAAAACCTTAAGCCACTTTCCCACATAGTATACGAACAAGTTCAGCTTGGAAAACCCTTGTTAGGCGTATGCTTGGGTTTGCAACTTCTGTTCTCCGTTAGCACTGAAGGCGGCTTGCGCAGGGGACTTGACGTTTTCGAGGGGAAAGTTGTTGAGTTGCCATCTAACGTGAAGGTTCCACACATGGGATGGAACACCCTAAAAATTGTGAAGCCAGAAAACCCGTTGGTTAATGGTTTGCCAAATAATTCCTACGCCTATTTTGTTCACTCCTATTATGGCGAGGTTGAAGACAAAAAAGACGTGGTTGCAGAAACCACGTATGGCATAGTTTTTCCCTCAATATTATCTAAGGGTAATGTTTTCGCCACGCAGTTCCACCCTGAAAGGTCAGCTACAACTGGAATAAAAATCTTAAAAAACTTTGTTAACTATGTTAAAAGGTGAAGGTGTGAAAGTGTTGACGAAAAGAATAATTCCATGTTTAGACATGAAAAATGGACGTGTTGTGAAAGGCATTAGATTCAAAGAGCTTCGCGATGCGGGAGACCCTGTTAAGCTTGCCTCTTTGTATGATAGTCAAGGTGCAGATGAACTGGTGTTTTTGGATATTACGGCTTCTCATGAAAAACGTGAAATACTCATAGACGTGGTGCAACGGACAGCCGACGCTTTGTTTATTCCCTTCACAGTCGGCGGCGGAATCCGTTCAATCGATGACATACGTAAAATCCTCTGTTCAGGAGCAGACAAAGTTTCAATAAATACAGCAGCCGTAAAAGAGCCAGAACTTATCCGCCAAGCAGCCAAAATATTCGGAAGTCAATGCATTGTTTCCTCCATAGACATCAAACGCGTTTATGTCGCCGATGAATCAGAAGCCAAAGAAAAAGTTGTTTTGGATACTCCACTTGGAAAGTGTTGGTGGGACATATACATCTACGGTGGGAGACAGCCCGTCGGCGTGGACGCCTTTAAATGGGCGGAGCGAGTTGTTGAACTTGGAGCAGGTGAAATCTTGGTTTCCTCACTGGATTTCGACGGTACAAAACAGGGCTACGACATACTCTTCCTTAAAGAACTTTCAGAAAGGGTTAACGTTCCAATAATAGCAAGCAGCGGAGCTGGAACCCCCCAACACATTTTAGAAGCCTTAACGGTTGGTAGGGCAGACGCAGCCCTAGCAGCAAGCATATTCCATTACGGGCAATACACAGTTAAGGAAGTGAAAGAGTATTTAGCCAAACACGGCGTCCCAGTAAGACTATGATTTAGGGCTATTCAAAATTTGAAACGCTTAAATATTGCACGTAAAACCGAAGCTTTCACAACTTTAAGCCGGGGGTGGGAGTTGAACCCACATATAGCGGCTCTGCAGGCCGCCGCCTGAACCGTTCGGCCACCCCGGCAGTATAAAATATTTATGAGCTTTAATAAAAATGTATTTCGTTAAATTCATAGAGAAGGAATATTAGTATACCAAACTTTTCAATCTATAAGAGGGTGGCTGAGTTTTTCCATTATTTCTTTGTAAACTTTCAATGCTGTTTTTTCGTCTTTGACGTTTTTTATTAGCATGCGTCCGCCTTTGAAAATGCTTATTTCAAGGTTTTTGTAGTTGAAGATTATGGCGAATTGGGATTTTATGCGTGTGTTAAAGTGTTGTTTTATTTTTTCGTACAGTTCGTTGAGGTTTATTTTTAATGGTTTTTCTGGGTTTATGTTAACTGTGTTTCTTCCGCAAAGCCAAACAAGTTTTTC
The DNA here is from genome assembly GCA_038848525.1 of Bathyarchaeia archaeon. Classification (GTDB taxonomy): domain Archaea; phylum Thermoproteota; class Bathyarchaeia; order Bathyarchaeales; family Bathycorpusculaceae; genus JAWCNN01. Next base: position 4,636 of record JAWCNN010000003.1, read on the forward strand.
GTGTTTTTCTTGAGGGGTTGTTGTGGCTGTGCCTTGGCATGTTGGGCAGTTTTCTCTTTTGAAAATGTCTATTGTGGCGAAGTGCATGTCGCTGAAGTCGCATATCAAAAGTTTACCTTTTAAGGCGGAGCCTATTCCCGCTAAAACTTTTACTGTTTCCATTGCTTGTAATGTTCCGATTATTCCTGGTGTAACTCCTAAAACGCCTCTGACATCACATGTTGAAAGTTGGCGGTCGTCAATGTTTGGGAAAATGCATTCTAAACATGGAGTTTCTGGCGGAGAAAAAACTGAGAGGTTTCCCTCTATTCCTATGGCTGCTCCAAAAACATAAGGTATTCTCAATTTTGCACATGCACGGTTAACCAAATAACGGGTTTGCATGTTATCCAAACCGTCAACAACGCAGTCCACGTTAGAAAGCAGTTTCTCGACGTTGTTTACGTTTATGTTTTCGGGGACAGCCTCAATTTTTACCAGCGGGTTGACTTTTCTAAGTCTTTCAGCTGAAACTTCAACTTTTGGATAGTGCAGGTCGTCTGGAGTGTAGAGAATCTGCCTATGTAAGTTGTGCATTTCCACCGTGTCTTGGTCTATTAGGCGTATGTATCCAACTCCTGTAAGCACTAAATAAAGCGATGAGGCTGTACCTAAACCGCCAAGCCCAACAACGGCAACTCTTGAACTTGCAAGTTTCCTTTGTCCTTTCCAGCCAAGCTCTTTCAAAACGGTTTGGCGACTGTAAAATTCGTTGTAAATGGATTTTTCGCTCATTTCGTCAACTCCGCTTTTAAGGTGTTTCCTCTCCAATTATTATATTTGCCTTTCCTCAAAAATTGCTTTTCATAAATTTCCCTAACCTTTTGTATGGTGTCCGCTTCTTCAGGGATTTTGTCTTCTCTTATGCGGTTTATTCTAGCAAAACGTAAAGCCATGCCGCACTTGTATTTTGGGCTTTTCTGAATTTCGTTATACGCCACTTCAACAACTATTTTGGGAAGGACAAAAACCTTCCTAAACTCTTCTTTTATGACTAATTCCTTAAGGCGCTTTGTCATTTCAATGATTTCAGCGTCGGTTAAGCCCTTAAACGTTTTACCCACAATCAAGAATTCGCCAGTTTCGCCGTCCCTAGCCGCTAAATAATAGTCTGAAAGCCACTCGTGTCTGCGACCGTAGCCATACTCTGCTGCAACAATAACTAAATCTAGGGGTTCAAGGGTTGGCTTTATCTTAAGCCAGCGTTTTCCACGAATTCCAGGCGTGTATGGGCTGTCCTGCTTTTTCGCCATAAGCCCCTCATGTCCGGCGTTAATAGCCTCTTTAAGGAATTGCTCTGCTTCTGCGATTTTGTCTGTGACTATTTGTTTTGTTAATGGTATATCCCCCGCATTTTCAGAGAGGATTTGCCTTCGTTGTATGTATGAGGTTGCGATTAGGTTTTCGCCGTTTAGGTATAAAATGTCGAATAGGTATAGTTTTACTGGGATTTTTTGGGCTATGTCCTCTATGGCGTGAATTCTTTTGAATCTGCGCATTAAATGTTGGAATGGAATTGCACAGCCAAACTTGTCTGTGGCGATAACTTCGCCTTCTAAGATGGCCTCTTTCGCCTTGACGTTTTTTCTGGCTGTTTCCACTATCTCTGGAAGGCTTTCTGTCACATCTGCTAGCCTTCGGCTGAAAATTCTTACTTCGTCGCCGAATTTGTGAATTTGAACTCTGGCGCCGTCCAGCTTATATTCAAAGGCTGTTTTTCCGCCGTGTTCTTTTAAGGCTTCGGCTACGTCGCTTGCCATTTGCGCCAACATAAGCTTGACTGGTCTAAAAACTTTAAAACCAACTTTTGATATGCCCTCTTTTCCCTCTGTTTTAGCTATGGTTGCAACTTCGCCTATATCCCCCACAGTCATGCTTGCCTTTTGCACGGCTTCTAAGGGTATTTGGAAGGCTTTTGAAACTGCTTGTTCCATTAAGCCTTCGTGAAAACCACTGCGTATTTCTCCAATGAAAATTTTAACCAAATATTTTGCTTCTAATGGCGAAGCCAAGCTTAAAAGAGCCTCTATTAGGCGTTCCTTTTTTTCCCTTGCGCCGTAACCCGTGGCTTCCGCTATGGCTTCGAAGCTACGTCTAACCTCAGTTATGGTTAAGGTTCTCTCGAAAAGTGGCGCTTGCCGCTTAACTTTGCTTTCTTCAAAAACCTTTTTCGTAGCTGCGCCTACGTCGCCAGTCTTGCCGAAAGCTTCCATAAAAACTTTCCATTCAACAGCCGTTACATGCCTTATTATTTCGCTGAGGGTTGCCCAACTAACATCAAGCGCTTGTTGACTCCACTTTGGGAATGGTCTCCCAAGAATCATTGACACGGCTGGCTCAACCTCTTCAGCATCTAAACGCCCTAAAAAGTCTGCAACGAGGTCTATCATTAAAAGCCTCTTGCGTGTAGCTTCCAATTTTTCACATAGCTCCGCCAAAGCCCCAAACGATGTTTGCATGACTTTAACCTTTAAAATTATACTATAAATCAGCAATCATCAAATAGAAAAATAAACATTTTGCGTAGTAGAAAAAGATGGTGTTAGAAGGAAGCTTCTAGCTTAGCCTTCACTTCCCTTATTTTCTTTTCAATTTCCTCAACTTTTTCTTTGTTTTTTAAAGCGTTATAACAGTCCCTTGCGTATTCTAAAGCGCTAACTCCGAACCTGTCAAAGCCTTTGTTGAAGGATAACTCCGCAGATTTCGTGAAATGCTCCACGGCTGACTCGTAATCCTTAAGCATGTAAGCGCATTCGCCAGCCTTGAAAAGCATGGATGTTGCATCAAAGAAATTGTTGGCTTTACGGTATAATTCTGAAGCTTGCAAAAACTTTTCCATAGCTTCCTTATATTTGCCAGTTTCATAAAGCGTGTTCGCATCCTTATGCAGTTTCACAGGGTCTTCTTTGGCTTTTGCGCTCATAACCGTCAACCCGTCTATTTGTCATTTTATCAATGGCATCTCCCTTTTATGTTTTCCCATCCCAAAAACTTGATAAGTTCAAAGGAAAGATTTTGTTCTGGAAAGGGATGCAGGTTAAAGCATGAGTCTTGAATGTGTTAAGTGTAGTTTGAAATTTCCATTTTCGCCTTTTATGGGTAGATGTGAAAATTGTGGAGGAACGCTTGAATATAAGTTTGATTTATCAGGGAAGCGTGAAGTCAAGTTTTCTGGTGGTTTTGGTTTTTGGCGGTATAGGGCTTTGCTTCCGCCTGTGCGACGCATTGTCAGCCTAGGCGAGGGTGGAACGCCGCTTCATAAAGTGGATAGGCTTGCCAAAACGGTTGGTTTGCAGAACTTACATTTAAAAGATGAAACTCAAAATCCAACAAACTCTTTTAGGGATAGAGCCTCTGCACTCTTAACGTCGAATGCCATAACCCTCAAATATGACACGTTGATTTGTGCGTCAAATGGAAATTTAGGCGCTTCTTTGGCTGCTTACTGCGCAAAAGCTGGGCTTAACTGCCACTTAATCGTGCCGAAACTTGTGGATGTTGGGAAACTGGTTCAAATGCTGGTTTATGATGCCACAATTGAGGAGTACGGCGAAATCCTTGATGATTCAATTTGCAGAGCCGAAGCCCTAGCAAGGGAGACAAACTGGTATCAGGCAACAGCAGAATTAAACCCGTTGGCGGTTGAAGCTCAAAAAACAATCGCTTATGAAGTTTATGAGCAGTTTGGCGCTCCAGACTATTTTCTAGTGCCGATGGGAAGCGGAGGAACCATCTACTCCATCTGGAAAGGCTTTAAGGAACTTGAACAGCTTGGAATGGTGAATTTACTGCCGAAAATGGTTGGAGTTCAACCTGAAGGAAGCTCAGCCATAACCAAAGCATTGTTGGAGGGACTTTCACAAATAGTTGAAGTTGCAAAGCCTTCCACACATGCGCTTGCTGTTTTAGTTTCAAAGCCAATGCAGGGCGAACTGGCATTAAAGGCTATACGAGAATCTGGTGGCTTAGCCTTAACGGTTTCAGACTCTGAAATCTTGAATGCAGAACTTCAAATAGCCAAACTTGAAGGAATATTCGCCGAACCCGCAAGCTCAGCCACAATAGCCGCTTTAGAAAAGGCGGTTGAAACTGGAAAAATTGATAGAAGGGCTAGTATTATATGCCTAATCACTGGAAGCGGCCTGAAAGCCACAGATATACTCCACGCTTTAACTAAAAAGCAGAAAACCGCTAGTGTAGGCTTGGAATTAACGACTAAGGAAAAGATATTGCAAGCTCTAAACAGAAAGGACACGTATGGTTATGATTTGTGGAAGAAATTTGGAAAAACCATGACGAGGGCAGCGATATACCAACACTTAAACGAGCTCTTAAAAAAGGGTTTAATCGTCAGCTACACAAAGGATGGAAAGAAATTCTTTAAAATTACAGAGCGTGGGAAGAAGGTTTTGCGTGCAATAAGCGATTTGAAGCTTTTAATGTAGGGTTTTGTGCGATAGGTTAAAATAGTATAGTTAAAACTAAACTAATCCATGAGGGTTGCCAAATGCATTCACAAAAGGCAAACACTGTCCAGTTAACAGCCACAGTTATTTTTACAGCTCTTGTATGTGTGGCAACCATGGTTTTTACGGTTTACGTGCCAAGCACGAAGGGCTTCTTTAACATTGGCGAAACAATGGTGTACACTGCGGCTTTGCTTTTCGGTTCATGTGTAGGCGCTTTCGCTGGCGGTGTTGGCTCTATGATTGCGGATGTGCTTCTTGGCTATTACTACTATGCACCAGCAACCTTAGTTGTTAAAGCCTTAGAAGGCGGAACGGTGGGTTTCCTAAGCCGCAAAACACGTAGCCTATCCAAATTTCACACTGAACGTGAATGGAAAATCTTCACTTTCGAAATGGGCGTGCTTGTTGGAATTTTAGTAAGCCTTCTGGGCTTCCTATACTACAGCGGTACAGTGGAATTTTATTCGGGGATTCCGCCACCAGAAAATCTGGCAGCAATACTTTTTATTCCAATGGAATTTTGGCTTGGACTCGGCGCTTTCACTGCAATATTAATCGCATGCATCGCTTTTATTTCCGAGCCAGAGTACGGATGGACCATTATCTCAATAATTTTTGGAGGATTACTGATGGTTTTCGGCTATTTTCTCTACGAACAATTTGTTCTCGGAGTTTTGGCAATTGCTGAAATACCAATAAATATTGGGCAGATGACGATAGGATTAGCCGTAGCCACACCGCTAGTTAAAATAGTCAGACGTACATTACCCCAACTTAAAAGTTGATAAACCAGCTATTTTATGTTCTCTAAAATTGCCTTCACGGTTTTTCTTACTGCTTGATGGCTGTTCAGTTTTGGCTTCCATCCCAAACCCTTAATTTTTTCGATATTTAACAACATCACCTTCACATCTCCCTTCCAACCCCTTCCGCCGTCAACACCACCAGTATAGAGATACTCAACATCCTTTAAACCCATTTCTTGACAAACAATGTCAGCTATTTCCTTAACATTCACTTGGTCTTCCGAACCAACATTGTATATTTCCACTTTGTTGTGGGAATGGCTAATGCCCATAAGCATGGCGTCTATGCAATCGCCAATATACAAGTAAGATTTTCTTTGAGTTCCATCTCCAAGAATTTCCAGCTTTTTCGGATTTTTCATGAGTTTTTTTATGAAATCGTATATGACGCCGTGCTGTGTTCTGGGTCCTACGATGTTGGCTAATCTGTAAATTATGGCGTTAAAGCCATAAGTGTAGGCGTAACATGTTATTAAGGCTTCGGAAGCCAGTTTAGAAGCGCCATAAACTGAGATGGGCTTAAGCGGTGCATAACCTTCTGATGTGGGAACTTCAGCTTCTCCATAAACAGTTGAAGAAGAAGTGAAAACAAAATTTTTAATTTGTCCCGCCATGCGAACTGCCTCTAAAAGGTTGAAGGTTGCAACTATATTCTGCTCATAATGAACTTTTGGGTCTACTACCCCAACCCTAACTTCTGGATTAGCTGCCAAATGAAAAACTGTTTCGCATTCCGGCAAGAAATTAAATATGCCTTTCGGTTTTAAGAGGTCTTCTCGTATAAAATTGAAGTTTTGATTTTTTAGCCAACGCTTTAGGTTTTCAAGTTTTCCAGAGCTAAGGTTATCAACCACAATGACGCTGTTCCCGCTTTCGCATAATCTATCAACCAGATGGCTTCCTATAAACCCCGCTCCTCCAGTCACAAGGATTTTTTGAGAACATAGCTGCACAGGCATGTTTTCGCGCTCCTATTTCCAATAGATTTTATATGATGTGAAGGCTTAAAACAACTTTGCAAAACTTGTGCAATAGATAAATTCAACTGATAATGACTTTAACCTTAACGGAGGGTTTAAAACTGAAACTGCCATATGGAAAAATTCCCATTGAAATTTTAGAGAAAATAGTCTTCAAAAATCTCGGCGCCAAACGGGAAGAGGTTGTTTTAGGTCCTTCCATTGGGTTTGACGGCGCCGTGATTGATGTTGGAAATAAATCGTTAATTGTTTCTATGGACCCAATCACTGGTGCAAAGGAGCGAATCGGCTGGCTTGCCGTAAACATAAACGCCAACGACGTTGCAACCTTCGGTGTTGAACCCGCATTTTTCTCGTCATGCATAATGCTTCCCGAAAACATCGATGAAAAGACCCTTGAAACCATTTGCATTCAAATGGATAGAGCGGCGAAGGATTTAGGAATAGCCATCGTCGGCGGACATTGCGAAGCAACTCCTGGGCTGTCACATCCAATAGTTGTTGGTTGTATAATGGGTATCACAGAAAAAGGAAACTACGTGACAGCTGGAGGCGCCCACGCCGGAGACAGGCTGATTCTGACTAAAAGTGCTGGAATTGAAGGTACGGCAATTCTCGCCTCGGACATGGAAAAAGAGTTAAGGAAAGCAGTCGATGAGAAATTGTTGTTAAACGCTAAGAACTTCTTCGATAAAATTAGCGTTGTTAGAGACGCCTTAACAGCCTTCAAAACTGGTGTGGTGCATGCCATGCATGACCCCACAGAAGGTGGAGTTGCCGGAGGCGTACATGAAATTGCAGATGCATCGAACCTCGGCTTCAAGATATATGAGGAGAAAATTCCAGTAGCCGAAGAAACAGTGGCGATTTGCCGCTTCTTCGGAATAGACCCTCTTTATTTGATTGCTTCTGGAGGCGTTTTAATTGCCGTTAAGCAAGGTTCTGAAGATGTTGTCCTAAGCAATTTGGCAAATAACGGAATAACCGCAAATGTCATAGGAGAATTTTTGTCATCGTCAGACAAGCGTCTCATTAAACGTAAGGACGGGCGTGAAGAAGAGTTGGCAAGACCAGAATGCGACCATTTATGGCTGGTCTTAGAGAGAAAACTAAGCGAGGAGTTTGCTGAAGGATTCTCTAGGTCTTTTTAGCTTGTTGATTTTTTGTTGTAAACGCCTATAAACAAAGTAACGCCTCATGTTCCTCATAATCTCATCGAATCCTTCTTTGTGTGAGTGAAAAACGCTGAAGTTCGGGTCAACAATTATTTTGTAGCCTCTAAAGGTCATTTCTCTGCTCCAATCATAATCTTCTAAACCATATTTTTGGGTTTGCGGTATGATTTTCGGCAGGTTTTCGTCGAAGGGATAAATCTGCCACAATGATTTCCTAATTATACAATTAACTGTTGACCAGCCTTGACGCAAAAAAATTTTCTGTGAAATGTAATACAGTGTTCTGTCAATTTTTCCGAAAATCGTTTCTTCACCGTGAGGCAAGAAGAAACCGCTTACACCCGCAACCGCTGAATCTCTAAAATATTTAACGCCGTCTTCCAACCAGTAAATTGATGTTGGGAGTGAATGAGCATTTGTTATACAAACAAGTTCATTTTCAGCAGTGTGCACGCCTAAATTTGTGGAATAAGCGTGGGAGAACTCTTCGTCTGACAGCGCAACCATTTTAAGGATGGTTTTCTTGTGTGCGAAGAAATTCCAAAAAAGTTCTAGGGCTTCCTTTTCGAAAATTTGCTTCTTTTTTTTAGAAGAATAATTGTTCACAACTATTATCTCTGACGGCGCAAGCGTCTGCAAAGATAAGCTTTCCAACAGACTTTTGAAGTATTTCTCCTCGTCTCTTGTGCGAATTACAACTGAAACCTTGAATGTTTCGCCTTTCATTTTCCATCCATTACGTTATGCCCTATTCTAGATAAACTTCTGTACACAACATATGCTGTGTAAAATCCATAGGCAATAATTAATTTTGGCAGTTTCCGAAGGGGGCTGAAACGGATGTTTTCAGCAAGTATGCCTATGCTTCCCTTTATCGTCCATGCTTCTTGCGGTCTGCAATGCATACAGTATGGATTGTATGTTGCCACTATTTTGTAGCCCCTTCTTTGTATCCAATCTTTAATGAACATATCCTCAAATAAGTGCAAGTTCTTTGGGATGGTTATACCTTCAAGGGCTTTACGACGCACTAGTAAATCATGCGTTCCGCCCCTTAACTCGAATATTTTCTTAGTTATTTTCAAAAAAATTTTTAACGTTGCTGGATTTTGGATGCCTTCCCAAATTTCTATGCCCCACACCGCCCCAACGTCGTCCCCCACAAATTTTTTAGCTCTTTCATACCATCTATCACATAAAATAACATCGCTGTCGACGAAGACAAACCATTCCGTTTTAACTTCCCCTATCCCCCTCATCCTTGCGCTGCCACGTGTGCCATTATCCATTTTTATAACAACGTTTCCATATTTCTCCCGAAACCTTTCAGCAATTTCCAAAGTTGAGTCGGTGGAATATCCATCGACGATTATCAAGCGGTTTACAGGCACGTTTTTGTAGATGGAATTTAAGCATTCTTCCAAAACTCTTTCACTGTTTTTTGTGAGTACAACGACGTCTACGGCATCTTTGGTCATTTAACAGCACCTATTTTCTAAGAGTTTCCGTTTCCAAATATAACACTCAAAAACTTTAGGCTGTCAGCAGTTTAAAATCTTTGCCATAAAGTCTACTAACAGTTTATATTTTAAATTAGACAAGAATAGACTAAAACTGGTGTAGCATTTGCCGTCGATGTCCTTTAAAAAGGCATTAAGCGTCACTTCACGAGCTTTAACTTCAAGTAGACCTTACCATGTTCAATGGATGGTTACAAGAAAATGCAATTACCGTTGTAAAGGGTGCAATGTTTGGCGAGAACAAGACGCTAAAGAATTGTCGGCGGCGGAAATCAAAAAGGGTTTAGATATACTCAAGAAACTCGGCGTCATGGAAATTGTAATTTCTGGAGGAAACCCGCTTTTAAGGGAAGACATAGACGAAATCATCGAGTACGCTTCACGTTATTTTATCACCACGGTTTATGATAATGGTAGCATGGCAGCGGAAAAAGTTGATGCTTTGCGGAATGCGGATTTTGTCGCAATATCAATAGACAGCTTAGACTCAGACAAACATGATTATTTAAAGGGTGTTAAGGGAGCTTGGGAAAGGGCTATGCATGCTGTTGAAAAATTGCGTAATGAAGGAGTTATCGTGGCGGTGACACCGACAATTTCCCAAATTAATCTATACGAGATTATTGATGTCACCAAATTTTTCACGGAAAAGGGTGTTCCCGTGTGGTATTGCTTATATTCTTATGATTTTTCTGATTCTGCTTCGCTTTTCGGAATAGGAAGGGAAAACGACGAGTTTGTAATAGTTGATAGGGATGCCATGGCTAAACTTTGTGATTCTTTAATTGAGATGAAAAAGAAGGATGGGCGCATCCTTATGACTACTGAAGTTTTAAAAGCCATAAAACGCCTTTATCTGGAAGGCGAAAGAACATGGAATTGTCGTGCACTTCAAAACTTCTTTGTAATAAATCATTTGGGTCAGGTTGCCGGATGCCACCTCCACAATTCGGTAACTTCAATCTTTGACTTACCTATTGTTTGGAATAGTGCAGAATTTAATTCTCTCCGCAAAACCTACAGCGCCTGCGACCGTTGTACATATCTTTGTTACATGTTTTATTCCATTCATGGAGGTGTAATTGGCAATTTGAAAATAGCTCAGGAACATTGGAAAAGCGCAAAACTTTTTTGGAGGGAGGGAGCCTCTAAACCTCTATGTTTGGTAGAAAAGAAATAATGTCAACCAGTTTTTTGGTGGACGTTTGGTCAAATTCTTGTTCTTCTATGTCTGTTATCCAAACATTTTTTGGTTGTGTGTCGAATGTGTAGTCTATAATTATTCTTGGTCCGGCGTCCTTGGGTTTTTTCAGTTCGATTAAGGATGGTAAAAACATTATGAAGAGAAATGTTAAGATTCCAATGGTTAACCAGATAAATGTTGGAATCGAATTCGAAATCATACACTCTTAGAGTTATGTTTTAATTGCAGATATAACTGTTTCCGTTGTTTGCGCTCAGTTATCCTTGAACGGTTTAAATGTCGTTGTTTTTGCGGATTTTTCGACGACGACATTTGGATTGAAAGGTAGTGTTCCATTTCCTGAATGAAAGGTTTTTTCCCAGTGGTTGCGGTTTTTCTTGAAAATTTTTGATATGCACAGGTCTATGAATGCTTTTGTGCATATTGGTATGTTGTATAAAAAGGCGAAAATTAGTAAAGGCATTAACAGTTGCGTTCTTGTTCGACCATCTAGGTAGACGCCTATTCCCACTTCAAAGAATGGCGCAAAATTGCCTACAAAACTGTAAAGGGAAATTGCCGCAACGGTCCAAAATACGCTTGTGAACTGCGAAAACTTTAGAAAAAACAGTGGAATCCCAATTATCCAAGAGAATAAGATTAAAACTGGAATGAAATAAACTTGCAATAAGAGAAAACCGTCAATTTTTTCTTTAAGCGTTAAATTTTTGCTTTTTAAAACTTTTAGGGAATGCTTTAAGGCACATTGCATGTGTCCCAAAGCCCATCTGTGCCTCTGTTTGAAGTAGGCTTTCCAGCTTTCAACAGCCTCTTCATAACATTCCGCTTCGTTGACGTATCGAACTTTATAGCCTAAAAGCCGTATGCTGAAAGTTAAGTCAGTGTCCTCTGCCAAAATGTTTTCATCCCATCCGCTTAACAATTCTAGAATGCTTCGCCTAACAGCTCCAGCTGTTCCTCCCAACTGTGGAATTAGCCCAAGCTGTTCCCGTGCGTGTTGGTCAACGCAGTATCCACCCATTCTTTCCAGAGCCACAAGTCTCGTCACCATGTTTTGAGGTTCGTTTAAAACCACAACTCTGCCCTGCACTGCGCCGACTTTCGGGTCAACAAATTCCTTCGCAAGTTTTTCAACAAAATCTCTTTGTGGATAGTAATCAGCGTCGAAAAAGAAAATTATTTCACCAGTTGCATATTCAAATCCAGCGTTTAAGGCTGAGGCTTTTCCACGTTTTCCCTCTTCTGCATTGCGATGCAAAACTTTTATGTAACTGTACTCTTTCGAATACCGCTCGGCTATTTTTCCAGTGTTGTCAGTTGAAGCGTCATCAATAACTATTACTTGCAATTTTTCTTTTGGATATGTCAGTTTAGTTATTCCTTGGAGTAGTCTTCCGATTACCCGTTCCTCATTGTGTGCTGGAATTAGAATTGAAACTGTTGGTTGATAATTCACGATTTTAATGTTTCTGTGTTTTTGATTGTTTTTGAGAACCGCTAAAGTGAAGATGTAATGGCGGATAATGTATGCTATTATAAAAATTAGCAATAACAAGAATAACGCCTCTAAAATTTCAGTTAGCAAGCGGTTTCCTCGGTTTTCGGTTTGCTAAGATTGTTAGGCTTATAGACCAAAAAGAGACAATCCAAACGAGGTTTATGAAAGGGCCCAAAATCATGCAGAAAATGTTGAGAAAGCATATTAAATTGTTGGCTACATTAGATACAAACAAACAGAAAAGATAATTCCAAACAAAACCCACAATATTACCCACAAAAAGCATAAACACTTTTTGTACTAATGAACCGTTTAAAGGAAAAATTAATGATGTAAAAAGAAAATTAAAAAGTGCAAGCGTAACTGCAGTTTCAATGCGAAATTGTGGAAAATAAAAGGACAGACAAGAGAAGGTTGCACTCGTGAACAAACCAAAAGTTAGATGGTCCATTCTCAACTCGTTCCCTCCATCCCCTAGTCGCCCTCTAGAAATTTTTGTTATAGAAGATTAATATAGAATATAGTTCTAGAAGACTTTTTAAATTTTACTCATTTTCGGGTTAAAACGAAATTGTCTATTACCACGCATAATATTTGAAATGTTTCTTCAGCTTCCAAGTTGTCAGTATCCAAAATTAAATTGAAGGGTTTGAAATCCTCGCCTAAACTGAAACCGTAAAGTTTCTTGTAAATGGCTTTTGTTTGTTCCTCCTTGGTTCTTAAAGCTTCAAAAGCCTTTTCAACAGTTATGCCATCCCTTTTCGCAACTCTTGCTGCCCTCTTTTCCAATGAGGCTTCTAACCACACTTTGAAGCCCTCTTTTAGAAGCCACGGCATGGTCCAACTGTCCAAAACAACGTTTCCTTGTTGTGCCAATTCCAAAAGTTTCTGGTCAACTTTCACATCAAACTTCGGGTCTTGTCTGCGCTGTTCCAAAAAGTGCATTCCTTCTAGGCTTTCCCACCATCCGCTTTCGGTTGGCTTATAACCCTCTTCTATGGCTAGGGCTTTTAATGCGTCTCCGCCCGAATAATATTTTAAGCCATATTTGTTTGCGAGTTTTTTTGCTAGGGTGCTTTTTCCACTTCCAGCCATTCCACAAACGCAAATAACCATCTTTTCCGTCATTTCGCCCATAACCATCAATTAAACTGCTCTTACAGCTTGTTTTAAAGAGTTTTTGAGGCAGTTATGGCATAAGTTTCCACCAAAGGGACGCCAAATTCTTCTTTTAGTTCGGTTGAGTTTACGCAGTTTGGACGTTGTTGTATGGGGAATTCCAGATAACAACCTTCCACAAGAGACACATCGTGGCAAAGCGCCAAGCCTCTGTTTAAAATGTAACTTTTTGTCGCCTCCAGGCAAGGCTTTGCATGTGCGCTTTTTACTTCTGGTTCGTTGGCTTGGTCTGGGCATACTATTCACTCACACTTGTTAATCCAAACAAGTGGGAAAAAATTGTGTTGAAAAGGAAAGAGCAAAGCATATACCACCATATAAGCGAATTGCCGAATAATGGTATTGGAATGGAAGCGCCAATTCCAGGGAGATAAGCAACCTCATGTGCGCCGTAGAAACCGCCTAGGATTTGCCACAGAATAAGCAAAGGGACAAAAAACAACAGCATCACTTTCATTGTTTGCCATGACATTTTGGCTTGAATTTGAAGGATGTACTGTTGCTTCTTCATGAGTTTTTCTAAACGTTTTTCATCCCCTTCCTTTCTGGCTTTTCGCAACTCTAAATTCCATTCGGCAATTTCTTTTCTCCATGCCTTCACTTTTTCAGGGTCTGTTAAAAGGCGATTCGCAAGCGAAGTAAGAAACGCTATAGTCAGAGCCAACAATAAAATGAAGATTGTTGAGAGTGGAATGTTCGCTGGAAACATACGCGTTACTCTCCAAATATTCGCCTAAAAGTTGGATACATTTCAGCCGCCCTTTCCCTCACCAATATTTCATAATACTGATAAATTATTCCCACAGAAAGCAGAATACCCATGCCCGAACCAAAAACTCCGAAGAAATCTGAAACTGCGGCAATTAAGCCCACAATTGCTCCGCCTAAAATGGTGACCACTGGAATGTAGCGCTCAAGAATGGATTCCACAGCTTTTCCTGAGCGCCTATAACCCGGAATCTGTAAACCAGCGTCAACAAGTTGTTTGGCTACTGTTGAAGGCCCTAAACCGCCAACTTCCAGCCACGTAAGCGAAAAAATAATACAGAAAACAATGAGGATTACCATGTAACCAATAGTCCTATCTGGACGCTCCAATGCATTTGCAATGCTATGCGGCGCAGTCACATAGTACACTAAACCGCCAACTGGCTCAAGGACTGGATTATCTGGATTTGAACGATTCCATGTGTACTGTCCTATAAGGTCAAGCCAAAAGTTTCGTCCAGGAAGTGGCTGTCCGTTCATGCTCCAGAATAGTTGTGAGAAGAGGTAGATGTTGGCGAAGAGGGCGGATGCAAAAATCACTGGAAGGTTAGACACGTAAAGAAGTTTTATTGGGTATCGGCTGCGGAAGCCTTTATAACCAGCATAAGCCAATGGCAGTTCAACCCGCACGCCCTCCATGTAAATTATGACTAGAAAAGCAAAGATTGTGGCTATAAACCCAATTAGGGAGGGATATGCGGGACCAATTCCAATTATCCACTCGGTTAGTGTTGCTTGACCGTTTAACATGTAGGCTAGGGCGCTGGTAAATAAGCCTGTTGGCGGACCGAAACATTGCCATAGAATTTGCTGTGCCACACCAGCCATAATGAAAAGGCTTATTCCACTACCGAACCCCCAACCTTTTTGGATAAGCTCATCCAATAGCATAAGGATGATTCCTGTAGCTAAAAGTTGGAGGAAAACCATTAGGACTGATGTGCCAGGCAATGCTCCGCCTTGGGGATTATACATTCCAGTGATTAAATAGGCTGAAGCTTGAACTCCCGTTAAGATTAGTGTGAGGACTTTGCTAGCTGTTGTGAATAGGCTTCTGTCCTCTGGGCGTGTCATGTCGCATTCTATCATGTTTGAACCAACTAAGAGCTGAAGTATTAATCCGGCTGTGACTATGGGGCCTATTCCAAGTTCCATGAGGGTGCCGCGGTGGGAAGCCCAAATTATTCTTAGAGCGCTGAATTGTTCTTGTGGTGTTTGTGGAATTCCATATAATGGAACTTCAGACATTATTAGGTAAATTACTAGTACAATTGCTGTCCAGAATAGTTTCTCGTTGAATCGAACTCTGCGTTCAGGAGCTTTTATTTCTGGTATGACCCTTGCAACGGGTTTGAAAAGGTTTAGGAATCTGCCAGCCATGGCTTAACAGCTACTCTCCTTGCGTTTGAGTTTCCATTAAAACTTGACCGCCCGCCTCTTTTATTTTTTCAGCCGCGGATTTCGAGCATAAAGTCACTTTAACAATTAGGGGTTTTGTGATTTCTCCCATGCCTAGAAGCTTAGAGTAGCCGAGGCTTTCCAAATCTATGAAATATTTGCCCTCTTTTTCCTGCGCTGCTTTTTCAGCTAATTCGTCAAGTTTCCCAACATTTATGATTTTTATTTTTTGTTTTAGGCTTTTCGGAGAGGTGAACCCCTTCTTTCCGAAGTAGTCTGGTTCATACTTTAACACATAAGACCATAAATGTTTGTGGCGTCCAGCCTTTCGCATACCCTTAGAGCTGGTTTTTCTATGCTGTCCCACTCTACCGTAGCCTTGAGTTCTTGAACCACGCTTCTTCCTAATTTTTCTCAGTTTATGCGGCATTTCAACCAGCTACTCTACCTATAGTTTCTTTAGCAGCTTTTTTTAAACGTATTTCAAGCACGCCATTTTTATATTTTGTACACATCGTATTTGGAATCACTTTTGCTGGAAGATTTAAACTTTTATGGTATTTTCTTTCAAAAGTTTTAGCAGATAAAGTTAACCTTTGATTTTCAACGTTTATTTTCAAGTCTTCACTGTTGAATCCCGCAAGCTCGGCGACAACGATTACTTCACCTTCGCCATTCAGAACATCTATCAGAGGCTTCGGTTCTCGCCATTTTCCTCGAATTTTTGAAATGTCAAGCCTCAAAAGTGGTTTTTTCCTGTTAACCTTTGAAGTTCCAATTCGAAATGTTCGGAGGTTTCGTTTAATGCTAAACTCTTTCGTTACTCTCTTTCTCCTTCGCCACTTTACGCTCACATTCTCCTCTCCTTAGGTATAATGGCATTCTAAAAGTGGTTATAAAATGTATCGCATAACATTTAAATGGTTAAAGCATACGCTCTAACAGTTCGTTGATTTTTTCTCCTCGATAGCCTAACTCGCCGCCAACTCCATAGGCTTTTTTAATTTTTCCTTTGAAGCCCTTGGTTGGCGGATGCAACCTAAAGTTTGGCTGAATATTCGGCAACTTCCAATACTCAACTTGGCAGTTAAAAATTGCCCCTGCAAGCTCATCCAGCGATTTATAACCAACCTTTTGCGCATACTCATCCGTTAACTTCTTGTTTCCGAGGAGTCTACCTCTCTCCTTTATTAATTTGTTTACAACTTCTTTTGAGGCTTCACCCCATGTGATAAAATTCTGCGCTGTTTTTAGCATTCCGAGGAATGAAGGGCGGTTATCAACGAGTACGGCATAATTGTTTCTTGTCAAATTAAGCATTTTCAAGGTTTCCCTCACTTGCTTCGGAGCGCTTATTATCCCGCGAACCCTTACAACAGCCAAACACTTACTTTCTTTTTCAGCCACTTACTTCACCCAATCCACTGGAGTTATGAGACTATAAGTTTTCTTTAAAGCATCAAAAACCGCATAGGCGAAAGACGGAACGGTTCTTGTCGAACCATAACTTCTGGTCCAACAATCCTTTATGCCAGCTAAACCCAAAATTATTTTTGCAACTTCGCTTGCAACCAAACCTAAACCTCTTGGGCCGGGAAGGATTATAACTCTTACACCACCCGTTTTTCCTTCAACTTGGAACGGCACTGAATGGGGGTTTCCACAGCCGCATTCCCAACTTCCGCAGCCTCTACGCACTGGAATGAGATTTAAACGGGCGTTTGCAGCGGCTTTTTCTATCGCCGTTCGCACTTGACTCGCCTTGTCGGAGCCCAGCCCTATATAGCCATCTCTATTTCCAACGGCTACCACAGCCTTAAACCTTGATTTTTCACCGGCATCCGTTTGCTTTTGAACCAAATTTATGTTTATAACTTCTTCTTGCAAGTCTGGAATTAAAGCGTCAACAATTTGCGGCTCACGAATTTGCAAGCCACTCATAAAAACCTCTTCGATAGATGTGATTCTGCCTTCTTGAATCATTTTTCCAAGGCGTGTTTTCGGAATCCACTGCTCCAACTTTTCTGAAGGGTTTTCCATAGATGCCAAATTCTCTACCCTCCTCCCTTAAAAGCGGCAATAATATCCGCTTTAACTTTTGCAAAATGTTTTGGGATGTCCTCAGGCTGGATTTCCTGTTTAAGGTACTGCGAAAATTTAGATTGGTATACTTCTGGGTTGGATGCCAAAGTTTTGGCATATTCTGCAATGTGCTCGCCTTTTATTCTCTTTTCGTCTGGCAGTTTTTCCTCGCTGTGCGGTATATCTATTCCAGCGTCTAAAACTCCCTTTAAAACAGCGAAGACCCGTGCGCCTTTTGATGGCGAATGCAATCCAATATCTAAAATTGCCTCTTTTACTCCTTTCGACGCTGCTTTTAACCCGCAAAGTAGCCCAGTTAAATACGCTGCTGGAAGGTTTTTTCTTGAGGCTTTCCACCCAAAAGTTTTTGTTAGCTCTCTGCTGTGAGCTGAAGCCAAAACTTCATCTCCCGAAGGTTTAGCCACGATTATTTGGGCAACTACATTTTTGAGGGTGTCACGAGCAACCAGCCGTGGTTTTCCAGAAAGCACTAACGCCTTTCTGCGCCTATAATCTGTTTTCCCTTCCCTTCTTCGGCGGAATTGAACGCAGTAGCGTGAATTTTTAGCCATTTAACGTTTCCTCCAAAGCTCATGCGCTTTTAGATAACGCTCTAAATCAGCAACAGATTCGAATCTCCCGCTGCTTGCCATCTTATACATTTTTCGATAAGTGGTTTCCGTAATGATTTTGCCAGTTTTCAATTCACGAAGCCTCTTCCTTAACGCTCTAATCCTACTCATCCAAGCCTCTTTCTTAGAAACTTTCGCATGCGCAGCCCCACTTCTGCTGCCTACCCCACGTCGCCTGCCCTTCCTTTTCTTCTCCACCAGAAGATTTGCTCTTGCACGGCTCACACCCATTTTTGGTAGGGGTTTTATGACGCCTTCATGGATTAATTTTTTAATTTCTTCCCGTGTTATCGCTGCTTCTACATCAAATATTCTGTCTGGGTCCATCCATACACTGTTTTGCCCTACTTTCAGTATTTCGGCTGCTATGCGCCTTTGACTTTTGAGGTTTGTCATTGCTTTCTTTTTCTCCCTCTACGTTTTTCCTTTTTCTCCTCTTTTTCCTCTTCAACCTCCTCCTCTTTCTCCTCTGCCAACTCCTTTTCTTCCTCAACTTTTTCAGTTTCTTTTTCGGCTTCCCTGAGGTTTAAAACCGTTATTTTCCTTTTTCTGGCTTCAACGAGGATTTTTGCTCTTTCCCTTTTGCCAACTGTATGTGCAATCCGTACAGCTTGAGTTTTCGAGTCGATTTTTCCGAGTTCCTCAGCGTTGTACACCAAAACTTCTTTGTAACCAGATGGGTGAAGCCCACGGGCGGCTTTCGGTCCTCTATATCCAACGTTTACTGTGGATGGCCATCCCTTGATTTTTCTCCGCATTTTGTTGTCTATGCCTCGTGGTTTCCGCCAGTTTTCTTTTAGGCGTTTGTAGCGCCAACTTTCATATCTGACAAATTTTGGCTTCTTCTTTTTCACACGCTCTCTAAGTTTCAGTGCTTTTTTAACTGTGGCTGTGGTTGATTCGGTCATGTTTCCATTCCTTCCCTTCTTTCATATACGTATATTCCGTCCAAGAAAACGCGTGGGTCTTTCCTCTTCACTTTTGTGGCTTGTTCTATGTTTGCGGCTGTTTGGCTTACATCTTCAAGGTTTATGCCTTGAACGATTATGTCTTCACTTTGAACTTTGATTTGCACATCGCCAACTATTTTGGCTTTTCTTGGATTTCGCTCCCCAGTGAAATTTTCAATCAGAACATTTTTATCCTTAACTTTAACTGATATTGGAAAATGCGAGAAAACTATTTTGAGTTTGCATGTAAACCCTTTCTTAACGCCAGTAATCATGTTTTGGATATGCGAATAAATCGTGCCCACAAGCGCTGCCTCTTTTTTCCGTGGCCATTTAGCCCAAACACGAACGAGTTTGCCGTCAAGTTCAATTGAAACGGGAGCGTATGAAAAATCTCGGGTTAATGTTCCCTTTACGCCTTTAACTGTTACCTTTTTTCTTTGGATTGTTACTTCCACATCTTCTGGAACTTGAATAGTTCTTGAAACTTCTATTGCCCGCATTTTAAAACACCGTCCTCAGTAAATGAAGGCTAATAGTTTGCCTCCAACGTGTTTTTCCCTTGCCTCCAGATGGGACAAAACCCCTTTAGACGTGGAAATTATTAGTATGCCCATTTCTCTTGACGGCAAGAATTTTTTCTCCCAGTTTTCAAATTCATCAAGTTCAACTGAAAAGCGCGGCTTGATTGCTCCGCACTTGTTTATTCTTCCAAGAAGTTGAACTTTGAACTTTCCAGAACGTCCATCATCTACAAATTCAAATTCTCCAATGTAACCGTTTAACTGCATAATCCTCAAAACTCTTCCCAAAAGTTTAGAGGCTGGAGTAATTACGCATTCACGTTTGTTGCGCATTTCGTTATTCATTATTGTTGTTAAACCGTTAGCCAACACATCCATGCCATTTTCCTCTTTCACTCATATTTTTTGAAACCCAATTTTTTAGCCACCTCTCTAAAACAATGACGACATAAATATAAGTTGTAGCGTCGAATAACAGGTCCATAAGACCCGCATCTAACACAAGGTCTGGCTCCTTTGCCATATTTTCTTTCCTTCTTAGGTTTTTGTTTGCCCATAATTCTCACCCTATACTATTTCAACTCCTAAAGCATCTTTAACGAAAACCATAGCCTCTTGAGGCGTTAGAATATGCCTTAAACCAACATGTGTTTTTCTTTTGCGTCGGTTTTTCACGCAGTATCCGGGACGGCAAAGTGAAACGCAGAGGTCCATGCCGAATATGCCTATTTCAGGGTCGTACCTCACGCCGGGAATTTCGATGTGTTCTTTTATGCCAAAGGAGAAGTTGCCGAACTTGTCAAAACTTTTCTTAGAAATTTTGTTGTCAATAACTGGCAAAACCTTCTTTAAAAATTCTATTGCCTTTTGTTTTCTAAGCGTTACAATACAGGCTATTGGTTCGCCCCTTCTAATTCCGAAATCCCTTATGGTTTTTTTGGCTTTCCTTTTACATGGAGTCTGTCCAGTTAAAGCCTTTAACACTTTTGAAGCTTTTTCCAGCGGTTCGCCAGATTTTCCAACGCTCATGTTTACGGTAACCTTTTCAATTTTGGGTTTAAGCATAGGCTGTTCTTCCCATTTCTTGTGGATTTCATCTTCAGACAATTTGAACTGCCTCCTCCGGCAAGGATATAAGCGACTGTTTTTCGCCTATTACAAAGACAAAGTTCAAAATTGTCTGGTAACGGTTACCCTTTCCATCCTCGATTACCACAAGGGCGTTTCTGCGCTTTTTACCTTCAGCCTTTTCAATAGACGCTATCCTACCATACTTTCCAATGTTTTTTCCACCAGTTATTATGGCAAAAGCATTTTCTTTAATTTTTATGTGTTCAAGGATTTGCCTTTCGGGAACGCTTATTTTTAATGTGTCAAGGGTTTTGTAAACATCTTCCTGCGGACTTTTGGGGTCTGCAACCTTCACAAGCACGTTTGAACCGTCGTGAAGGTTAAGTTGCACATGACCCTTTTTCGTGACGGTTTTATCCTCTATCCTACAAAGTTTAAAGTTTGCTTCATCATTGCTTATTGGATGGAGGATTAAACCCTTCTTTAATGGTAACACTCGGAAGTACTTGCTGACTTCAGGGATTGAAACCACATCCATTAAACCAGTTGGAAAATCGTCTTTACGCCTAACCTTACTATCAACATAAATTTTACCTTGCGAAACTATCGCTTTACACTCCTTCCTCGTTTTGGCAAGTCCGAGGATTTCACGAAGAATTATTGCTAATGGAATGCATTTTTCATTGGAGTGCGGTCCCGGAGATGGTTTCATAATCCATACGTATTCTTTTCTGTGGATTGGCCAGAACCTCGGCGCTGGTTTACGTTTCAGTCCAGTTGATTTTCCCTTTTTACCCAAACTTATGTTTCCTCCTCAGTTTTATCGGCGGTTTTTCGTTTAGCTTTTGTTTTCTTTGTTTTGGGCTTTTCCTTTTTAGTTTCTTCAGCTTTCTCTTCACCCTTTTTTCTAGTTACTTTTCGCTTTCTCCGTTTAGGCTTCTCTTCCATAACCACTTTTTCCTCTACAACTTTCTCTTCGACTTCTGCAACTTCTGGAGGCTTCGCGACCCCTTCCACTTTCTTTTTGGCTTCCTTTTTCCTCTTCAGAATTTTGTTTCGCCATTTATCATCAAGGTTTAAACGTGTAATCATGACTTTTGATGGATGTATTGGAATGAAGGTGGTTGTTCCATCAACTTTTTCACGTGTTAAACCTTCAATGAAAATTCTGTATTTTTTTCGGTCAATCCTTGTAACTTTTCCTTCCACCCCTTTATGGTCTCCACGCATAATGCGCACCGTGTCGCCCATTCTAACGGGCAAGGATTTCACCCCATGTGATTTTCTAAGCTCAGGCGAAAGCGGCGCAGAGAAAAACTTGTGTCTTATGTGGTCTGGCGCTTGAAAAAGCATTTTTCTCTGTTTAGATGGTTTTGTTATGGGTTTTATTGCTTGCACGGTCCTTTTCGCCTCCTACACTATTATGCTGGCGGCGCTTGCTATTCTTGGCCATCTTTCAGCAGCCTCTTTTGCTACTGGTCCACGGATTTCCGAGCCTTTCATTTCTCCGTCTGGAGTTATTATTACGGCTGCGTTGTCTTCAAATTGAACCCATAAGCCGTCAGCCCTACGATAGGGTTTTCTCTGCCTCACAACAACCGCTTGAAATATTTTCTTCCTCATGTCTGGTGTTCCATGCCTAACAGAAACAACTATTCTGTCTCCAACGGCGGCTGATGGATAACGCCGCAACCGCCCCTTATAGCCCATAACTTGAACTAACCTCAACTCTCTTGCTCCAGTGTTATCGGCGCAGCGTAGAATTGAACCCATTGGCAGTCCCCTTGAAAGTTTCGGTCCATGTCCAAGCATCCCCTTCGCAACCAATGCCCGCTGTTTTGCCTTCGCCGCCATTTACTTCCCCTCCAGTTTTTCAACAATGACAAACGAAACTGTTTTGCTTATTGGTCTGCACTCCGCAATCAGTACACGGTCGCCTTCTTTTGCCTCTATACACGGCGGATTATGCGATGGAATCCGACTGCGCCGCCTCTCATACCTCATAAACTTTGAAACATACTGAAGGTAATCTCTTCGCACTATGGCTGTTTTATCCATTTTTGTGCTGACAACAACACCATCCAACAAGCGCCCCCTTACTGGAAGGTCGCCGTGAAAGGGACAATTTCTGTCAGTGCATGTTTTTTTGGGTTTTTTAAAGGTTAACGCCATTACCATAACCTCCTAACATGCCTTTTGAGGCGGTCTTCAGGTCTTCCCAAAAGAAGTTTACCGTCAATTTCAACAACCGTCCCATCAGAAAACTTAAAATGGAAAACAACAGCGTTTTTTACAACAATTTTTCTTCTTTTTCCTTCATGTAAAATTGTGAATGTATTTCGTGTTTCATCTATCACTTTGCCAGATAACCCAACATAACCCGCATGTGCGCTTTTGGCTATTTTGGCTTCAGTGCCTATAAACTCGTCGCGGATTATGTCTGACGTTACTTTCATTTCTTTTTCTCCCCTGTTTTTTCAAGACCAAGTTTTTGTTCGTGTTCTATGGTTAATATTCTGGCTATTGTTCTACGTAACTCCTTTATTCTTGCTGGGTTCTCAACTGTGCCGCCAGCTTTAACCATGGTTTTTAACCTTAAAAGTTCTGTTTTGAGTTCGCCTAGCTTTTTCATCCGTTCTTCAGATGACATGTCTCGTATTTCCCTAAGCCGTAAAATGGGCATTTACTGGGTTTCCTCCGTTTCTTCCGCCGTTGCTTTTTCCGTCGTTTCCGTTGGTTCGGCAACCTCTTCTGGCGGAACATTTTCAACTATTTGGATTTTGTCTGGAAAAACAGCGTCTGGAGGCATTATCCTAACTTTTACTCCAAAAATGCCGGGTTTAAGCTGAACGTGAACTTCGGCTTTCCTCAAATATTTTATGGCTGGGTCTCCACATTTAGGCATGTAACCCGCCCTAAACTTTTCAAATCTAGCTCTTTCTGTTCGCAGTTTACCGCTTATGATTATTTCTGCGCCTAAGGCTCCTGCTTCCATAACTTGGTTTAAAGCCCAAAATCCCGCACGCCTAAAGTGTACGCCTCTTTCCAAGGCGGAGGCAACGCGCGAAGCAACAACATAAGCGTTTAATTCTGGAACTTCAATTTCTGAAACAGAAATCTGCGGGTTTGAAACCTTAAATTCTCTTTCCAAAATTTCAGCAAGCTCCTTAATGTTTTCTCCACCGCGTCCTATCACTAAGCCCGGGCGCATGGCATAAACCACTATGTTGGTTCCCAAGGGAGTTTTAGAAATTGAAACTCCACCATAACCAGCTCTTTCAAGCTTCATCTGCAAAAACTCGTCAATTTCCGTCTTTTTCCTTGACTCTGTTATAAAATGTTTGACTGCGGACATCATGTTTCCCCTGTTTCAGCCTGCTCTTCCAAAACAATTTCTATGTGGCATACCGTTTCAAAGTTTGGCGTGGCTCTTCCATGAGCTCGTGGCAGATATCTCTTAATTTTCATTCCAGGATAAGCAGATGCATGTATTATGCGCAGTCTATCAGTGTCTAAACCCTTAAATTCGGCGTTGGCTTCCGCGCCTTCAAGCACTTTAAGAATGTGTTTTGCTGCTTTTACTGGATATCTGCCTGCATAAGTCTTTTCTAAACCGTGGCGATGCCCAGCTTTCTTCTTAAACCTTCTGAAGGGGACAGCCCGTTTTTTGGCGGTAACATCCCTTAAATACTGTTTGGCTTTGGTAAGCATCATTCCCTTAATTGTTTTGCAGATTTCCCTTGCTGATTTAGGGGATACCCTAACCTCTCGTCCGCTTGCCTTCACGGTTTTTTCCGGGTCTAATTCCGCTTCTGTTATGGAGTATCCCCATTCTGGCACTTATATTCGCTCCAACTTGCAATTGAACAGCGCAACAGCGATTTATAATGTTTTCCATCCGTTAAAATGTTTCCAAAACCATTTTGCGCTCTGAAATGTTTTTGAAAAGGTTTAAACCACGGTTTGTCCTAACATGTTCGGTTTATGGCGAGGTTAAATAAAATTGAACGTTAAAAATGACCATGTTACTATGTTGCATGGCGCTGGGGGAGTAGCCATGCACGAACTGGTAAAAAATTACATTGTAAAGTATTTTGGCGGTGTAGGCAATGCTGAAGTTTCGCTGGAAGCCTTAGATGATGCTGCTGTTGTGAATGATGTGGTTTTAAAAAGCGATTCGCATGCGGTCAAACCTATATTCTTTCCAGGCGGAGACATTGGGCGGTTGGCTGTTTCCGGCACAGTCAACGACATTGCAGTTTTAGGTGCTGAACCATACGCTTTGACTTGTGGTTTCATTTTAGAGGAGGGCTTGGCACTCACTGATTTTGAAAAAATTTTGGCTAGCATGAGGCAAACATGCCGAGAAGCTGGCGTAAGTATAGTTACTGGCGATACGAAAGTTGTTGAGAAAGGAAGCCTGGGCGGATGCGTAATAAACACTTCTGGAATTGGCAGGCGAACTCAAGCATTAGAAAAAAACCTCAAAGTGGTTAGGCAATACAGAAGTAAATTTAAAATGCGTTGGATTTTGGATTCAAACCTTAAAGAAAGCGACAAAATAATACTTTCTGGAACTGTTGGCGACCACGGCTTAGCGGTTTTATCCGCACAAGAAGGATTAAGCTTTGGGAGCAGCATAAAATCAGATGTTAAACCCTTAAACCGTCTAATCCAGCGTTTGCTTGGCGAAGTCGGCGGCGTAGTAGCCATGAAAGACCCTACAAGAGGCGGTTTGGCAGACGCCTTAAACGAGTTCAGCGAAAAATCTAGGGTTGGCATAATAATTTACGAAGAAAAAATTCCAATAAAAGAGAATGTGCGGGCAGCCTGCGAAATGTTGGGTTTAGACCCGCTTGAGGTTGGAAACGAAGGGAAAGTGTTGATAGGTGTTGTGAAGGAAAAAGCTGAAGAACTGCTGGAGCTTTTGAGGACGACTGAAGAGGGAAAAGACGCGGAAATAATAGGCGAAGCCACGAAAGATTTTAGCGGAGTTGCCATGCAAACGGTGGTTGGCGGCAAGAGAATAATAGCCCGCCCAGTGGGAGATCCTGTTCCAAGAATATGTTAGGATGAAAAACCTTATAATCAATCTTTTATAAAAAGCATAAGCGCGAAAATGTAATATGAAATAGGAAGGGCTCATTTGAAACCAAATTATATCGGCATTATTGGAGGCATACTGGCATTCGTCAGCTTAGCCCTGCCATGGTGGACAATGACCATGTCAAGCACATTTATGGGAATAACTTACTCAGTAGATGTTTCAGTATATCCATACCAAGCAAAGGCGTCAGCAATGGGAGTCTCAGCGACTGTCGCCATGGAACTTTGGTTTGGCTGGGCTGCCCTCGCTCTTATTATATTGGGCGGCATCTTAGGAATAGTAGGTAGCGTGATGCCTGCTAAGGGAAAGACGGTGATTGTCATTGGTGGAGTACTTGCTTGCTTTCAATCATAATTTTTGCGGTAGGATTACAAAGTGAAATTTCAAAAGCGCCGACAATAGCAGGCGGCCCAATGGTGGGCTTATTCTCCAGTGGTTCCTATAATTTCATGGGATTATCAATGGATTATTCAACTTATCTATCTTTCGGCTTCTGGCTAGCCCTAGTTGCAGCAATCATAATGCTTGTTGCCCCAATGAAGGCCCCGGTTGAAACCGCTCCAGCGCCACCACCAACCTAAAAGCTTAACCGCTTTACACCTTCCATGATTTTTCTGCTCTTCTCAAGTTTCTTTTGAAGGAACTTTCTTTTAGTCAGTAGTGATGGGACGAGCGGAGAATATGGAAGAAGCTGGGTTTTAATGTCTAAGACTTAATGTGTTATGCGCTTTTTCTTTTGTATAGTACGCCCTTTGGATCTTTAAGCAGTAAGGCGATTTCCCACACTATAAGTGCTGTAGTTAACAGAGTAACGCCTAAAACTGTAGTTTCCGCCGTCATTTCAAGGAATTCGCCGCCTTCCATTAAATACCCCATTGCATGGTCTACGAAAACCATTATTGTTGCACCCCAGAGGATTAGGCATAAAAACCTAAGCATATACTTGTCGTTTTCAGCCTTGGAATACCAGATGGCAGTAGCCATTGCCGAGCTGAAGGCGAGGATTAGGAGCCACATGTGTTTCACCTTTTCCGATAAGCTTATAAATGGTGTTACAGAATTTAAGTTTAGTGTTACCAAAAGGAGCATTAAAACATGGCTTGCTTCATCGTTCCCATGGCAATAGCAGTAATAACAACAACCATACAAAAAACCGCTCGAAGTTTGGCTGAAAAGCTAAAATTGGGCATTCTAAACGCCTTGCTGTGGGGAGGCGTAATACTGTTAGCGGTTGAACACGTTTGGCACGGCGAAGTAACGCCATATCCACCATTCTTAACGGCTATGGCAAACTCCACAGACATACCTGTAATGCTTCATGAAATGGCTACTTTTGGCATAGCAATGTCAGTGGCTACACTCGCAATTTGGGGAACAATACTCACAATAACCACTCTAATGCCAAAAACAGTTGCCGTTGGAAAAATAAAGCGCATAGAAAAGCCATTAACAGCAAAATAGTCAAACTTTCCTTTTTATCCTTAACTGGAAAGTATCGAAAAATAAAGAGGGAAGGTTTATGGCGGAGGTGGCTGAGGCTGGGGTTGTGCTGTTGGCGGCTGAGCGGCAGGCTTAACTGAGAAGAACCCCACAGCTATTAATATCCAAGCAATCCATATAAGTATTAAACCCACCAAGATTATTGTTAGAACGGCGCCTATCAGCCACAATAACCCTGCAGTTTCAAATATTTTCTCTCCAGTCTTCGTGGAAAGACTTGTTAATGATTTTCTGGAGAATACTGCCGAAATAATAACGAAAATGAACAGCACAACCCAAGCTATGAGCAAAGCAGTGATTATATCCCAAACCACTTCCATGTGCGTCACAAGATATTGTTGAAGAGCAACAGGATCGGTTATATCTACATCAATTTTAGAGATTTCTGCGAGAACCACTACCATCATTGTGGCTATACACGCTACTACCCCTATTATGAGCGTGATGAATCCATAAAGGGCATTGTTGAATATGCTCGTTTCATTGTAGTTATCTGAAAAGCCTTTCAAAGCCACCAATGTAAGTATTGCGCCGATAAGAATCAACAATCCAGCATAACCCGACCCCAAAAGACCTAAGAAGCCAATGACAACTAAAATTGCCCCTACGCCGCCCAAAGTTTTGCTTGATTCCAAATTCATGCCTTGACCTCGCAGACGATTTTGCATCCTTTAAATAAAAGCTTTTCCACAAAAGTTTAAAATCATGGAGATTTTGCCTTTGCCCATATGCGGCATGTTCCTTCTATGCTTACCATGCAGGCACCAACAGGCTTTTGCGGTGTGCAAGCCTTCATGTATAGTGGGCATTCTGTCGGCTTAGTTTTTCCAATCATTACGAGGTGGCATTGGCATCCAGCGGGTATGTCCTTGCCCTTTTGAATTTTTATGTCAAACTTTTCTCGTGCATTGTAATCTGCGTACTCTTTTTTCAGTTTTAAAGCGGACTGGGGCAGTTTTCCCAAGCCACGCCAGTTTCCGTCAACAACCTCGAAAGCTTGGCTCATCAGCGTTTGGGCTTTGATGTTTCCTTCCCAGCTTACAGCCCTCACATACTCGTTTTCCAAACGAGCTACGCCTTCTCGCAGTTGTTTTAGAACCATGTAAATAGCGAATAAAACGTCTAATGGTTCGAATCCCGCCACAACGGTTGGCATGCGGTAAACCTTTGGAAAAATTTCGTAAGGTTTCAAGCCTATAATTGTGCTTACGTGTCCAGGCGCAATAAAACCGTCAATTTGCAGGTCGCCAATTCCCAGTAGCAATTCCATGGCTGGCGGAATAAGCCTATGCGAAACCAAAAAGCTAATGTTTGCTGGCGGTTTGCTGAGAATTTCGTTGGCTGTTGATGGTGCTGTGGTTTCGAAGCCTATGGCGAAGAAAACAAATTCTCTGTTTGGCTCTTGCCTTGCCATTTTAACTGCGTCGCTTACGCTGTAAACGACCCGTACATCCGCTCCACCAGCCTTAGCATCCAACAAAGACTTTTCAGAACCGGGAACCCGTAAAACATCACCGAAACATGTAACGGTTACGCCTTTTTCGGCTAGTGCTATTGCCTCATCAATTTCGGCGGCTGGTGTCACACAGACTGGACAGCCCGGTCCAGCAATAACCTCAACCGTTTCGGGTAAAAGCGTGCGTATGCCATAATGCGTAATAGTCCATTCATGTGTGCCACAAACATGGCAAATCTTCGCTTTATCCTTTTTGGGTGCTATTTCCCAGATTTTTTCTGTTATGCGCCTAGCCAAGTTTGGGTTTCTAAACCATTGTTTTTCAGCCATTTCCACTTTCAGCTTCCAAAATTTCATTCCACAATTGCAAGGTTTCTTTCGCTTCTTCTTCGCCTAAAACTTGGATGGCATAGCCTGCATGCACCAAAACGTAATCACCAACCTTGGCGTTTACAAGTGTCACATTAACCTCTCTCAAGACGCCGTTTCCAAAATCAACCTTCGCCTTTTCACCTTCGACGCTTATGACTTTCGCTGGAATAGCCAAACACATTACTTATCCAAACTACAAGAAAAACACAACAATAAATTAATTATGGTTTAAAACTTGGAGAAACCGCCTACAACGGCTTGTCCAAAAGATAAACCGCCATCTCCCGGTGGAACCATCCTATGGACGAGAAAACGTAAACCTGTGTCTTCCACAGTTTTTCGCATAATATCCGTTAATATTTGGTTGCACGCCGCTCCACCCGTAAAGCCCACAATTTTGATGTTGTTTTCATATGCTTTTTCTATGGCTAAAGCGGCTAAACCCTTGGCTAAATAGGCATGAGCGGAATAAGCCAAATCTTCCCTAGCCTCCTTTTCCCTTCTTTCAAAAATTTCTAAGAGCAACTGTGTCGTGTCTAACGTGTCGCCTTTTATTATGGGTTCAAGTTTCAGTGCGCCTTTGCCTTTTATGGCTGTGGATTCAAGTTTCATGGCTGGTTCACCTTCATATGTACGTTCGTAGCAGACGCCTAAAACAGCGGCAACAGCGTCCAAAACTCTTCCGCAACTTGAAGTTTCAATTATGTTTTGGCGTTTTTCTAGTTGGTGGAGGATTATTTGAATTTCTTTTTCGCCGTGTGGAAAATATGCTTTATTCTGCACAAGCCAATCTTTTACGTTTACTTTTTTGTGGAGTATTCCAGCGGCTGTTCTCAGCGGATAGCGTGTAGCCAAGTCTCCGCCGAGCAACGGCTGTTTTTCAAGATGTGCCACTCTTTCAAAGTCTGGAGATTCCCATGTGCAGATGAGCACTTCGCCTCCCCATGCTTCGCCATCAACGCCGTACCCATAACCGTCACAGCATACACCCACAATTTCTTTAACGCCATACTCAGCCATTAAAGCAGCAACATGCGCATGATGATGCTGAACCCTAATTACTTGCCAACCATTTTCTTCAGCTAGTCCTTTGACAAGCATTGTAGTCGTAAATTTCGGATGCAAATCACATGCGACAACCTCAACTTTACTGTTTGTTAAGCGGATTAAGTGTTTCGCCGAGTTTTCCAAAAAGTCTCTTGTTTCAACGTTTTCCACATCGCCTACATGTTGGGAAATAAAGGCTTTATCACCAAGCAAGACACACGCGGTGTTGTTAAGCTCTCCACCAAAACCAACAACACAACACCTAGCCTTTTCTTTAAGCATTATCGGCGCTGGCGCATACCCCCGTGAACGCCTTATAAAAACTGGGTTTTCTCCATGCATTCGGACAACCGAGTCGTCGCATCTGTGGGCTATCTGGCGATTATGAAACAAAAAATAATCAACTGTTTCGCCAAGCCTCTGCAAAGCTTCCTCATTATCCTTTATTATCGGCTGGTTAGGCGGATTAGCGCTTGTCATGACAAACGCTGGTTCATACACACCGTCAAAAAGCATGTAATGCAAGCCCGTGTACGGCAACATTACGCCTATGTTATGCAAACCAGGCGCAATCAAACTTGAAAGGTAATAGCCACGGCTTTTATTTAACAAAACTATGGGACGAGTATAAGAAGTTAGAAGTTCCGCTTCTTTTTCGCTTACTTCAGCAAATGTCTTTATGGCTTTTAAGTTTCGAGCCATAATGGCGAAAGGCTTTTGGCTTCTATGCTTCACCTTTCTAAGCCTAACCAGCGGCTCATCCTTCAGCGTGGAAGCGGCAACGTGAAAACCGCCATAACCTTTAATGGCTACTATAAAACCTTCTGCGAGTAGCTTGCCAGCCTCCCATATGGGATTTTCACATTCGATTGATTCGCCTTTGTTTGTTGTTAAATACGCTTTTGGTCCACATTTTGGGCAAGCAACTGTTTGGGCGTGGAAACGCCTGTTTAAAGGATCGGTATATTCGCTTTTGCAGAAACTACACATTGCAAACTCACGCATTGTCGTGTTTTCACGGTCATAAGGCAACTTCTCAATAATCGTGTATCTTGGACCGCAATCCGTGCATGTGATGAAGAAATATTCATGTCTTGGATTGGCTGGATTTCTAAGTTCTTTTAGGCATTCGTTGCATATGGCTATGTCTGGAGGAATAACCGAACCCGAAAGCTCCGTTTCCTCTGAACTTTTATAAATTGTAAATTCTGTTTGTTCGCTTCTGCCTTTCAGCTCCGCCACAATAATTTCGTGAATTTGCGCAAGCGGAGGCTTCTTCTCCCTCAAATCACGCATAAAATTTCGAATGTTTTCCTCCTCGCCTTCGAGGAGAATTTCCACTACAGCATCACCCCTATTTCTAACGTAGCCCTTCAAGCTGTTTTTGACTGCTATTCGGTAAATGAAAGGGCGAAAACCCACACCCTGAACTATACCCGTAACCTTAACTTTCACACGCACACTAGCCATCTCTTCACGTTGAAATATTGAAAAGACATCCACTATCCAATTAACCTTTTCAAACAGAATAGTAAAAAAGAAAAATCCGTTTAGTTTTCTTCAAATAGAGTAACGAAATTGCCTTTAATCTCTTTGCTATAATCGATTGGTATCAACTTGAAGGCTTTGTTTATCGCAATTGATAGTTTAGATTTTTGTCCGTTATGAAAGAATAATAGTATATTTTTGATGTTGCTGGCTGTAATTTTGTTGCAGTGTTTTGCACACTCTGCTAGAATAAATTCGAGATTTGTTGCAAGTAATGTATCTTTTTGAGCTATAGTTTTCCCTTCGAATCTAAAATTATGTTGTTGTTCTTTTACGAATTTGCCCCAATTTTTTGAGTATTTTTTGTTCCAATGCGTTAAATACCATGCAAAGATTTTATGTCGTAATCCTTGCGCATTGTCAAGCATTAAATCTTTCTTTTTAAATTCGCCATTGTTGTCCCACTTACTTTCTATTAAGTAAATGTTTTTTGAAGACACTATTATCGCATTAAACTCTCCAAAAATTGAACTGTCTTTTCTACTGCGTCTTCCGAAGCTTGGACGATAAAAGATAAGGCATTCTGAAGGCGCGGTTTTATCTTTAAATTCTCCTAAAATTCGTGATATATGTTGTTTTAAAGTCCATAAGGTTAAAGACTCTTCGCCATACCCAAGTATCTTGCCCACTTCAACCACAATTCAATTACATCTATGTTAGGCTTTAGGCTTTATGAATGCTGAATCTATATCCAAAACTTTCAGAAGGCTCCTACTCACTAGAAGAATTATCCTAACTGTTTCATTTTTTATTCATTAAGTATTCGTGTATTGCTTTTGCCGCCTTTTTTCCGGCGCCCATAGCGCTTATGACGGTTGCTTCGCCTGTTACGATGTCTCCGCCTGCGTAAACGCCTTCAAGATTTGTTTTGCCGTTTTCGTTAGTCACTATTGTTCTCCATTGGGTGACTGCCAATCCTTCTGTTGTGCGTTGGATTATTGGGTTTGGCGTGCGTCCAATCGCGATAATAACTGTGTCCACATCCATGAGGAATTCTGAGCCTCTTATTGGGATTGGTCTTCGCCTTCCGCTTTCGTCTGGCGGTCCAAGTTCCATGCGGATGCATTCCATCTGTTTAACCCAGCCCTTTTCGTCGCCGATAAACCGTGTTGGAGCGGTTAGAAACTGGAAGGTTACTCCTTCTTCTTCAGCGTTTTCTATTTCTTCTTTGCGTGCGGGCATTTCCTCCCTTGAACGGCGATAAACTATGGTGACTTGCTCTGCGCCGAGGCGTAGGGCTGACCTTGCAGAGTCCATAGCTACATTACCAGCGCCTATAACCGCAACTTTTCTACCCACTTTTATTGGCGTGTCATATTCTGGAAACCTATAAGCCTTCATTAGGTTAACTCTAATCAGAAACTCGTTGGCGGAATATATTCCACCCAAGTTTTCGCCTGGCACTCCTAAAAACTGCGGTAAACCAGCACCCGTCCCTATAAAAACAGCGTCAAAACCACGCTTAAGCAGTTCGGGAATTGTGTGTGTTCTCCCAACAAGGTGGTTTGGGCGGATTTGAACCCCAAGCCTTTTTATATATTCAACTTCTGCTTGCACTATGCTTTTTGGCAGGCGAAACTCTGGAATTCCATAAATGAGCACTCCGCCTGGAAGGTGCAAAGCCTCAAAAATTACAACTTCATGCCCAAGCTTGGCAAGGTCGGCAGCCACAGTCAGCCCAGCTGGACCAGCGCCTATAACTGCAACTTTTCTACCCGTCAACGGCGGTTTTTCTGGAATGTTAAAGCCTCTTTGCCTTTCCCAGTCTGCAACGAACCTTTCTAAGCGGCCTATACTTACGGGGTCGCCTATTTTGCCCAAAGTGCACTGTTTTTGGCATTGTTCTTCTTGGGGGCAAACGCGTCCGCAAATTGCTGGAAGACTGTTTTTCTCCTTAATCTTTTTTATTGCTTCGCCAAATTTTCTCTCTCTTAAAAGTTTAATGAAGGCTGGAATGTCGATTTCAACTGGGCAACCTTTCACGCATGGGGCGTTTTTGCATTGTAGGCATCTGTTTGCTTCGGCTAATACTTGTTCTTCCGTATAGCCTAACGCAACCTCATCAAAGTTTTTTATTCGAACTTTTGGGTCTTGTTTCGGCATAGGTACAGATTTCTTTTTGATTTTCGGTTTAGCAGACGCCTCATCCACTTGACATATGCCTCCTACATTCCCAGTTTTCTAAAGACCTTTTCTCCTCTGCAATAAAACTCATCTGCCTCTTAATCAACTCTCCAAAATCCACCTTGTGCGCATCAAATTCTGGGCCGTCCACACATGCAAATTTTGTTTCGCCGTTGACTGTGACTCTGCAAGCGCCGCACATGCCCATCCCATCAACCATTATCGAGTTTAAACTTGCAATGGTTTTAATACCGTATGGTCTTGTGACTTCGGCGACTGCTCGCATCATCACGGCTGGTCCAATCGCATACACAAGGTTAAGGCGGTATCCCTTTTGAATCAGCGTTTTTAAAACGTCGCTGACGAACCCCTTCTGCCCTTTTGTTCCGTCATCCGTGGAGATGTGAAGCTCATCCGAAACTTTCTCCATTTCATTTTCAAGTATTAGCAATTCGGCCGTTTTTGCTCCTATTATAGAAATAACCTTGTTGCCAACTTCTTTAAGCGCTCGTGCTATGGGATAGGCGGACGCTGTGCCAACACCTCCGCCCACAACGCTTACAACGCCGTAATTCCCTATTTCGCTTGGATTTCCAAGCGGACCAGCCACATCCAATATTGCATCGCCTTCTTTAAGCATTCCAAGCTTTTTTGTTGAAACCCCAACTTCCAAAAAAATCAGCGTTATCGTCCCTTTCTGCCTATCCCAATTCACAAGCGTTAAGGGAAAACGTTCTCCCCTCTCATTTACACGCAAAATAACGAATTGTCCAGGCTGAGCCTTTTCAGCTATTTCCGGGGCGGAAACCTCAACTAGTTTAATGTTTGGAGCTAATTCCCTCTTTTTGACTATCTGGTGCATTTTAAAGCCTTCGAAGCGTATGGATGGAAAACGAAATTTGAGCGTGATTAGAGATATAAAATTTGCCTCATTATTTCCGCAAAATTGTTGAGGATTATTCCTTGTAGTAGTATGGGCGTTTGATGTAGCCGTAAGCCTCAAGCGCGGCTGTTATTCCCTGACCCACGGCTGTTCCAATTTGTCTAACTGGGTGGTTTGTAACATCGCCTGCAGCGTAAACTCCCGCCAAGTTTGTTCTTTGGCGAACATCAACTATAATATAGCCTTCCTTGTCAACTTCCACACCGGCTTCTTTGGCTAATTGACTGTTGGGCTTTTCTCCAGCTTGGACGAATACGCCGTCAACAGCAAGCTCTTTGGTTTCCATGGTTTTGTTATTAAACACAATAACCTTGTTAACGAGTTTTTCGCCTTTTATTTCCTTAACTTCCGTATTCCACAGTATTTCAATGTTGTTTTTGGCTTTTAATGCTTTTACAAGGGCTTCTTCCGCTCGGAACTCGCTTCTGCGGTGAGCAATTTTCACTTCTGAAACGATTTCAGCCAAGTAAAGGGCTGTTACCACAGCAGAATTTCCGCCGCCGACAATCAAGACACGTTTACCCCTAAACAGTGGACCATCGCAAATTCCACAGTAGCTTACGCCTCTTCCGCGAAATTCTCTCTCGCCTAGAACCCCAACTTCACGGTAACTTGTGCCAGAAGCTATAATAATCGCTTTAGCTTCATAAACCGCCTTATTTGTCTTCACAAGTTTTTTCTCGCCTCTTAAATCTAAACTCAAAACTTTTTCAAGTTCGCGAATGACCGCGCCTGAGCTTTTACACTGCAACGCCATTTTTTGGGTTAGTTCAGCTCCGCTTATACGCTGAAAACCTGGATAATTCTCAATGACTGGCGCGTTAACTGCTGTGCCTCCGGCTATTTTCTCCTCTAAAACAAGCGTTTTCAATCCGCTTCTTGCACCATAAATTCCAGCGGCTAAACCAGCAGCGCCAGCGCCAACGACTACTAAATCCCAACTTTCCATGTTTCTTCATTACTTTTATTCACATTTAAATCGGTTACGTTTGCGTGCTTCTCAATGCTTGGTTTAAACGTGTAAATGTTTATTGTTAAACCATAAAGTTTATCTTGACACTTAAAATCAGAACGCTTGAAGATGCGCTTTGGTAACCAAGTATCTTGACAGGATTTTCAATCCTAAAAGCGTGGCGATAATTGGTGCAAGTGATAAAGAAGGTAGTGTTGGTTATGCTTTAATGAAAAATTTTGTTGATTCAAACTTTAACGGAAAAGTTTATCCAGTTAACATTCGCAAAACTGAAATTTTAGGTTTAAAAGCTTATCAGTTTATAGGGCAAGTTCCCGAATCCGTTGACCTTGCAGTGATTGCTACTCCAGCCAAAACAGTTCCCGAAATTGTGGAGCAATGCGGCAAAGCTGGAGTAAAGGGCATAATCATAATAAGTGCAGGCTTTAAAGAAATAGGAGCGGAAGGCAAAGCCTTAGAGGATGAAATCCTCAAAATAAAAAATAGGTATGACCTACGTATAATTGGACCTAACTGTCTAGGAATTATACGTCCAAGCATTAACCTCAACGCAACATTCGTAAACAAAATGCCAAAACCCAGTAAAATAGCTTTTATAAGTCAATCTGGAGCTTTAGGCGCTGCCATACTTGACTGGGCTATTCAAGAAAACATTGGTTTCAGCAATTTCGTTTCAGTTGGTTCAATGGTGGATGTGGATTTCGGCGATTTAATTGATTATTTTGGTACAGACCCCGAAACTAAAAGCATTTTAATGTATATAGAAGGTTTGACGGATGCAAGGAAATTCTTAAGCGCGGCTCGACATTTTGCAAGAACAAAACCAATAATTGTGGTGAAAGCGGGCAAATATGCGGAAAGCGCAAAAGCAGCGTCCAGCCACACTGGCGCCTTGACTGGTGAAGACACAGTTTATGATGCCGCTTTTAAACGCGTAGGAATAGTTAGGGTTGAAGAAATCGCTGACCTATTCAACTGCGCTGAAGTTTTAGGCATGCAACCATTGCCTAAAGGACCGAATCTTGCCATAATAACAAATGCTGGTGGACCCGCTATTATGGCTGTAGACGCCCTTATAGCCAGAGGCGGGAAACTTGCGACGCTTAGCCAAAAAACAATTGAGCATTTGAACAGCCTCCTTCCACATTATTGGAGTAGGGGAAACCCCATTGACATTTTAGGAGACGCCAATGGTGAACGCTATAGAGCTGCTTTAGAATCCTGCCTTGAAGATGAAAATGTAGATGGCATACTAATTATATATACTGCTCAAGCTGTGGCAGAACCATGTGAAATTGCAAAAAGCATAGTCAAAATATGTAAAGACAAAGGTTACCAAAGTAAGACTATCCTAACTTCTTTTATGGGTGGCAAGGCTGTGGAAAAGGCAAATGAAATTCTCAATCAAAACGGATTTCCCACATATGCCACTCCAGAACAAGCTGTTAAAACATACCTTTACATGTACCAGTATAAACGAAATCTCGAGTTGCTTTACGAAACGCCGGAAGAATTACCTGTGGATGTTGCTCCGCCGAAACAGCCCATAATAGCTATAATAAGAAAAGCTGCTTTGGAAAACCGTGAATTTTTGGATGGTGTGGAAGCTGTAAAACTTTTGGAATATTATAATTTTCCAGTTGTAAAAACATTCATGGCAAAAACGGTTGATGAAGCCATAACAGCGGCTCGACATATTGGTTATCCTGTGGCTCTCAAAATTTTGTCGCCTCAAATAATCCACAAAACCGAGGTGGGCGGTGTAATTCTTAACATAAACTCTGAGGCTGAACTTAAAGAAGCCTTTAACAGCATTGTAGCGCGCGCTAAAGCATATAACCCAAACGTGGAAATTTTAGGTGTTGCAGTTCAGCCGATGGTGAAAAAACGCTGTTACGAAATAATAATTGGAGCGAAAACTGACTCCATTTTTGGTCCAATAATCCTTTTTGGAATGGGCGGTGTAGGTGTGGAACTGTTCAAAGACTTCTCAGTGGGGCTTCCACCGTTAAATCAGACATTGGCTAAAAGGCTTATGAAAGAAACAATGGTTTACCAACTTCTGAAAGGTTATAGAAACATGCCGCCAGCAAATATAAAGCTTCTAGAGGAATTAATGGTTCGCTTTTCCCAGTTGCTTATAGATTTTCCACAACTCAAAGAGGTGGACATTAACCCCTTACTTATAGATGAAAAAGACGCTGTGATAGTGGATGCTAGAATAGTTATTGATAAAGAGAAAGTGTTTAGAAAAGTTGAACCTTACAAGCATTTGGTGATACATCCATACCCCAAGAAATATGAAACTTTGTGGAAAATGCGGGATGGCCGTCAAGTTTTGCTTAGACCAATAAAACCTGAAGATGAGCCTTTATGGCTGGAAATGTTTAGAAACTTCTCTGAAGAATCAATACGTTACCGTTTCTTCCAAATAATTAAGGATACGCCTCACGAAATACGTGTTAGATACTGCAACATTGACTACGATAGGGAAATAGCCATCATCGCCGAATTAACTGAAAATGGACAGAGAAAAATACTCGGTGTTACCAGAGTAATTTTAGAACCAGACAAGAAAAGCGGTGAAATGGCGTTTATCGTGGCTGATCCATGGCAGGGTTTAGGGTTAGGAACAAAAATGGTGGATTACGTAATTGAAATTTGCAGAGACATTGGAGTTGAAACATTATATAGTATAATACTTCCAGATAATCAAAGGGCGATAAACCTCGTTAAGAAAATGGGGTTCACAGTTAAGTACTGCGAAGATGGTTTAGTCAGAACTGTGCTAGACCTTAAAGAAAAAACAAGCATTTCTTCAGAAGCGGAAGAGACAGAAGTCAAAGAAATACAACTAAAAGAGAAAAAATAGAAACTTTAAGTCGATAACTCTTTTAATGAACAAATTGAAGGCTATTTTCCTTCAAAACTTCCACGATAATTTTAGCTGTTTCTTTTATTGCTTTTTGAATTTCTGGCGAAATTTTCTCTCCAAAATTCACGTTTTTTGGTTGTATTCCCAAAAGCATAACTCTTGCCCCTATACTTTTTTGGATGATTTCAGCTAATAGGCTGAGGGGCATGGTGTGTGTTGACAAAGCTGAACATGAAATCCTGTTTGGCAGGAAAAGTTTTGCCTCGCCAACTTTAGCCCCAAACTGTGTTGCATCTATAATCAGAACATGTGAGGGCTTAAACCGTCTTATTTTTCCCGTGAAATTTTCTGGTGTTATTTGGCATTCTATTAGTTTAACGTTTTTTGGCATTTTGTTTTTTAAGAGTTTTAGGATTTCGATTCCTAAGGCGTCGTCGCCTTTCATTGGATTTCCAATGCCCAAAATCACTAGTTTGCGGTGTTTCATCAGCCATTTTTTGAGTGCGTTTTTCAGCGCCAATTTTCTGCCTCTTGTTGTTTAATTGTAGTTTGTGATGGATGATATTTAGGTATTTAAGGGAAAACGCTAAATAACTCAAGTTTAAACCATATTTACCTTAAACTTAATTGAATAATTGCTTCGAGGAGAAGCAAATGCAAAAGGCAGAAGTTGAAGAACAAAAAGTCCTTCTCTACGACCCTTCAAAATGCACTGGATGCCGCTACTGCGAAATAGCTTGTGCCTACTACCATTTTAAACAATTCAACTTAGAAAAAGCGCATTTACACATACAATTCAACGAAAAAATAAGCGAATTTGAGGCTATATACTGCCAACACTGCGATGAACCAGTTTGCGTTGCTGCATGTCCAAGCGAGGCTGCAGTTAAAGATGAGAAAACTGGGTTGGTGCGAATAAACCCAATGAAGTGTATTGGCTGTAAAACTTGCACTTTTGCTTGTCCGCTTTCTGTTCCATGGTTTAATGCAGATTATAGAACTTCAATGAAGTGCGACTTTTGTGATGGTGACCCACAATGCGCCAAGTTCTGTTCTCCAAAGGCGATACGGGTTGCAAAACGGAAAGAGGCTTGGGACTTTAACGAAAAAGTTTACGTGAAGGTGTGAAGCATGGTTTTAGAAGATGAGGTAATCGAATTTTTGAGGCGGGAATTAGGCGAAGACCTTATTGAAGTGTCTAAGTCTCGTGAGAGGAGAGTTTTTGCAAGGATAAAGCCTACAGCGCTCCGAAAAACTGTTAATGCTTTGAAAAACCGCTTTTCAATGCTTCGGTTTATGACGCTTTCAACAATTGACCATGGTTTAGACTTCGAGTTTCTACATCACTTTCACCTCGGCGGAACCGTTCTCACATTACGAAGCGTAAAACCAAAAGAAGACAACACTTTAGAAACTATTGCAGACCTTATTCCAGCCGCAAACTTCATAGAAAGGGAAGTCTCCGACCTCTTCGGCATAAAAATTGTTAACCATCCCCAACCACAACACTTGATATTAACAAGGGATTGGCCTGAAGACAAGCGCCCATTAAGAAAGCCCTTAGAAGGGGAGCTTCCACCGAAAGCGAGACCTGTGGCTGAAGCTTTAATCTCCGCAGGTTGTGTAGCTCCAGTTTCAGCTTTTATCCAGAAAAAACGTGAGGAAGCGGGGTTGCCTAGAACGCCGCCATTTGCTTTTACTGATGAAAAGGCTATGCAGGAGTTTCAAGGTGTAATAAAAGACGCGGGTTTAAGTGATAAAGTTGGTTATGACTTGGAAAAGAAGAAACTACGGTGTAGTTGATGGGGGAACATATGAAAAATGGTTAAGTACGCATTGTTTTTGGGCTGCCAAATTCCAATGCGGATTCCAAGCATTGAAATAGCTTCAAAAAAGATTTTCGAAAAAGTTGGGTTAGAAGCCGTTGATATTACTGGATATTCGTGCTGTCCAGAACCAGTAATTTCGCGATTGCTGGATAAAACGGCTTGGCTGGCAACATCCGCCAGAAACCTCGCATTAGCCGAAGAGCTTGGACTTGACTTAATGACTTTATGCAATGGTTGTTATGAAACGTTAGTGGAAACAAACGATATTTTGAGAAGTGAGCCGGAAGAAATGCGGAAAGTTAACGAAATTTTGGGGCATTATGGCAAAAAATACGGTGGAAAAGTTGAAGTGAAACATGTAATTGAGGTTCTCCACGATGATGTTGGCGTTGAAACTGTCAAAGAGCAAGTGATCAAACCATTAAATGCTCGTGTTGCCATGCATTACGGATGCCACTTGTATAAGGAACCAGAAGGTGTGGACATTATGCGAAAACCAAACATGATGAAAAAACTTGCGCAGTTAACAGGCGTGGAAATTGTCGATTATGGATTGGAACGGCTTTGTTGTGGATATCCAAGCATGCAAGCAGATGAGGAATTCTCCTTAAAACAAAGGCTTATGCTTAAACTTCAGCAAATAAGGGATGCTGGAGCAGACGCTGTAGTGCTGACCTGTCCAGCATGTACAATCCAGTTTGAAATGGGTCAAACCATGCTTAAGCGATATGGTGTCCAATTTAATATTCCATGCATTAACATAATGGAACTACTAGCGTTATCCTTCGGGGTTCCATCAAAAGATTTGCACCTCGAATTTCACAAAAGCCCGTTAACACAATTAATTCAGAAAATGGAGGCTGTTTAAAATGCCCGAAATAGTTCAAATTGGACCGTACCGTCCGCAGTTGGTTGAGCCTGAACGTTTCGAGTTGGTTGTTGAAAACAACAAGATAATTGACGCCAATTTAGAGCTAGGCTATATGCACCGCGGCATTGAAAAGCTGTTTACAACAAAAACTTATATGCAGAATCTTGCGCTTGCCGAGCGCATATGTGGAATATGCTCCGGCGTGCACACGCTTTGTTATGCCCAAACAGCCGAAGGCGTAATTGACGTTACGGTTTCAGAACGCGCCAAATATTTACGCTGTGTTTACATGGAAATAGAGCGACTGCATAGTCATTATCTTTGGTTTGGCGTTTTAACTCACAGCTTACATGAGCATGAGGCATTCCTAAAAATTATGGGCGAAAGAGAGCAAATCCAAGACTTGCTTGAATATTTAACTGGAAACAGAATAAACTATTTGATTAACACCATCGGCGGCGTGAGGAGAGACATAACACCTGAAAAAGCCGAAAAAATTCGCAAAGTGCTTAAAAATATGCGGCAACTATCTGATTATATTATGGCTTTGTTGGACGATAATGGCGCATTAACAAAGAAAACGAAGGGTATAGGCATATTACCCAAAGAAAAGGCTTTAGCTGTAGGCGCTGTCGGTCCAACCCTTCGTGGGTCAGGAATTGCCAGCGACGTTAGAAAGGATGACCCATACGCGGCTTATGGAGAGCTTGACTTTGAAGTTATAGCTGAAAAAGATGGGGATGTGCGCGCTAAAACGCTTGTTAGGGCAAGAGAAACATACGAAAGCATGAAAATAATTGAGCAAGCGTTGGATAATTTGCCAAAAGGAGAAATTGCCGCTAAACCTGGACAACCGCTTGTGAAGGAAGAAGTTGGAAGGGCTGAAGCGCCACGTGGAGAACTTGTTTATTACATTAAGTCTAATGGAACAAACATTCCAGAAAGGGTTAAAGTACGCACGCCCTCATTTGCTAATGATTATGCCATACTTGAAATGCTTCGTGGAGAGCAACTTCAAAACGCCCGAACAATAATTGAAAGTATCGACCCGTGTTTTGCATGTACCGACCGAATAACCATTATAGATGTTAAAACTGGCGAAAAGAGGATGGCTGTTTTGAAATAGGAGGAGCGTATCATGGGCAAAATTACAGTTTACCGTTTCTTGTCTGCTGGCTGCAATGGATGCGACGTTTCAGTGCTTGAATGCTTAGTTCCACGATACAAACTTGCAAGCCTCGGTGTTGAAGTTGTTTTCACGCCTGAAGAAGCAAACGCCATGGTGGTAACAGGCGGAATGAACGTTAAAGGTAAAGAAGAACTTTTAAAGGCTTATGAGCAGCTTCAGCCTCCAAAAATTGTTGTTGCCGTTGGCAACTGCGCCTTAACAAAGGAAATATTCGATAAGGGTTATCCAATGGTTGGACCCCCAGACCAGTTAATCCCAGTAAACTTTTACATTGCTGGTTGTCCGCCACGTCCACAAGCGATTGTCACCGCCATTGCAAAGGCTTTAGGCGTTAACCTTGAAGAAAAAGAGGATTATTGGACTGCGCCAGAGGATTTCAGAGGAAAACACGAGTTTGACAGTGAAAAATGTATGGGCTGCGGCGCATGCGCCCAAGTTTGCAGTTCAGACGCCATCGACATTTTAGAGGATGATGGAAAACGAATTATAAAAGTGAACTATGGACATTGTTCTTTCTGTGCCTTCTGCCAAGACGAATGTCCAACACAAGCGATTAGGCTTACAGATGAATACCACTTACTAACGGATAACCGCCAAACCACAAATGTAACGAACACCGTCGACCTTTTAGGCTGTGTTTCATGTGAAAAATATTTTGTGCCGCAAAGCCAAATCGACTGGGCGTTAAAAAGGATAAATGAAAAAGTTCCAGCGTACAAGGAGTTTCAAGGCGCGTTGAAAAAGGCTATGGAAATATGCAATGATTGTCGCAGAACAATAACCAACATAAAAAACGCCAAAAAACTTTTAACACAACTCTCCATCAAAGCGCGTATGCCATAAGTTTTCATTTTTGGCTGTTGCACAATAGCCTTTTCTAATTTGCTTTTTGTTTTGGTATGTTAACTTCTAAAACTTCGTTTTTGTTGCATTTTGCCGTTATGTTTTCAATTTGCAAATGTTTCACGGGCAAGTTTAGTTTTTGACATTTGTCAACGCAAACTTCACCGTCTGCATCATTATAACATTCTTTTCTGCAGATTTCCACGCCGTCAACATCCATGTGAAACGATATTTTTTGTTCTTGACAGTGGCACTGCACTAAAATTTTGACATAGTTGTCGTCTTCGAAAACGTCAATTAATGGTTCTTCAAATTGTGGAAGGGAAATCATGCACTTAGCCATCGGATTTGATTTTAAACTTTCTTCTACAATGTGTTTTCTTCGAAGAAGGTTTTCCATGGGTTCTACGGCAACGCCGTCTTTCACATCATTTTCTTTCTCTAGCATTTTGTCAACTAACACTTTACAGAAAACGTCTATGTTCTTTAAAACCTCTTCTAAATCAACCATGTTCTCTATTTACAATATTTACTTCTCTATCTTTTTAACCTTGTTATGTCACACTTAACGTAAAAATACCCTAAACTATTTTGCAGTTAAGGGTAAAGTCCGCACATGCTTCACAGACCGTATAATGTTTTCCACATCCCTGCCTGGTTTTTCCAATGCTCGGTTAATTGCTATG
Organism: Bathyarchaeia archaeon; assembly: GCA_038848525.1. GTDB lineage: Archaea > Thermoproteota > Bathyarchaeia > Bathyarchaeales > Bathycorpusculaceae > JAWCNN01. The sequence goes on from JAWCNN010000003.1 coordinate 48,294, forward strand.
TCAGCGATTGTTGCGCCTAAATCGGCGATTTTGTTTAGGCATGAGATAATTGCCCTCAAATATGGGATTTCGGGAAGTTCCTGTATGAGTCTTTCAGATTCAACTTCAAGGATTTTGTGCATTTCTAAAACGCTGTTTGCAACTTTTAAATCTCCTGTGAAAACGCAGTCCAATGCTTTTTGGAAAATGCTCTGTGACAACTCGCCTAAATGGTATATTTTTTCGATTATTTCCCTTGCCAATCTTTTTCTGTAAATGCCAAACGTAACAATTTTTTTGGCAATATCCTCGGAATAATCTGCGATTAACTCTAAATATTGCAGTATTAAACGTGTAGCTGGAATAAAAAGAATGTCTGTTACGCCCACTTGTTCTCCAATGTCAGGTTTTACCTGTGCGGAAAGAAGAAGGCGAACTGCAAGATAATAAATAGTGTCAGCCTCATCCTCGCGGCTTATAGCTTCATTCGCCAAAGCCTCATTGTTTTCCAGAAAGGCTTGCATCGCTTCAGACAACATCGTTGCGTCAATCAAAGCCAAACGTCTAATCAACATATCAAGCTTAAATTTTGTGGGGTCAACCGAACATTGCAAAAGGATGTTGTTGGGTGTTTCCTCTAAAATGCCCAAACCAATCAGCTTGCGGACAACGCTCCGAACCTCGTCGACATGTTCCTTTACTATGCGACTTGTTGATGTTATCCTTATAACGTCACGCCCAAGAATGTAGCTTCCAACAATTATCCTTTCCAGCAGTCCCTCCTCATTGCAAGCGTCAGCATTTATTATGTATTCTTCTGCTTCTTCTCTTTGGGCGATTTGGCTCGGCATTATTTTTAATGTGCCATCTTTTTCCTGCATTATGAAGATTATGTCGCCTGGTTTGATGTTATTTTGTTTTATCCATTCACGTGGAAGCGAAACCGTTATTGTTGAATATCCAACTTTCTGTACTTTTCTGCTTTCCAAAACCTCGCCATCCTCAATAGTATTTACTTCTATATTCCCAATATAAATGTGCATGTGGTATATTTAGAAGTTATTTATCTTCTGAACAATTAAAGGGTGAGAGGTGACCAGAAATGGAAAAGCCAATTAGAAGTTTCGCTAAAGCAGTTTCTTGGCGAATAGTTGCAACCATAACAACCGTAATTTTAGTAATCGCATTTAGTAAAGATTGGGAGTTAGGCGGCATCGTCGGCATTGCAGAACTTATTTCAAAAACCATTATTTATTATGTTCATGAGCGCTTATGGAATTTTTGGGGTTTTGGTAGGGAAGGTGAGGCGAAATAATAGTAAATACTATTATATGTTTTATATGCATTATGTATATATTTAAGATTTTGTGTTATATATCAATCAGACTTAAAGGAGGATAACCAAAATGAATGAAAAAGCACCAGAATGGAAAACCGTCAGCATAAGACAAGAACTAATAAAAGAAATAGAAGACATAATCAAAACAGGACGTTATAGGAGCATATCAGAATTCGTTTCAGAAGCAATTCGCCTGCGCCTAGAAGAGCTGATGCGCGCCAGAGGAATACCAATTGAGAAGCGAAGGGAACTTTTAGCCATACCAGAACAAATGCTATACACGCCAAAACACACATGGGCTCAAATAACACCCGAAGGAAACATCCGCGTCGGCGTTTCGGACTATGCACAAAGACACCTAAAAGGGATTGCGCACATCCATTTAGAAACAGTTGGAAAGGAAATCAACCAAATGGAGCCTTTCGGGGTGGCTGAAACATGGATGTTCATGTTCGACTTGTACGCACCTGTCAGCGGTAAAATAGTCAAAGTAAACGAAAACTTGAAGAATGAACCATACCTTGTCAATGAAGACCCATACGGCGAAGGATGGATTGTGGAAATAAAACCCAAAAACTCTCTAGTTTTGGAGCAAGAGCTTAAAACTTTGCTGGGTTCAAGAGAATACAACAAGTGGATAACTAAATTAGAGGGTAGACTGCGCGAATAGCCATAATTTCCCTTTCTTTTTATTATGCTATGTTTACGCTAAATTTGAATTAGTTTGCCTAATATATGGGACAAATCCAGTATATTTTAAAAAGCTGGTTTAAAACAATGGCAAAAAATGATAGCATAAGCGTAAAGAGAAAGTTACCGCCGTGTAGGTCGGCATGTCCAGCCCACGTTAACGTTCAAGGATATGTGACTCTGCTTCAAAAAGGCATGTTCAAAGAGGCTGTTGAACTCATAAGGCGTGATATGCCCTTCCCAGCAATATGCGGACGCGTTTGCTTCAGTCCATGCGAAGACGCATGTGCAAGAGTAAACGTTGACCAAGCAGTAGCCATACGAGCCCTAAAACGAATAGTAGCGGATGTTGAACGTGAACAAGGACGCGTCAAACCAGAACCAATCCCCAAAAGACACAGCGAAAAAATAGCCATAATAGGCGCTGGACCAGCAGGCTTAACAACAGCCTACGAACTTGCAAAGTTGGGTTATCCAGTAACAGTTTTTGAGCGTATGCCTGAGCCGGGCGGTATGATGCGTTATGGCATTCCAGATTTTCGCCTCGAAAAGTTTGTTGTGCAAAACGAAATAGCCTACATTCGCGATTTAGGCGTAGAAATAAAAACTGGCGTTGAATTTGGAAAGGACATAAACCTCGAAAGTTTATGGGCTGATGGCTACAAAGCGGTTTTTCTGGCAATCGGCACACAATTAGGCATGAAATTACGGGTGCTAGGCGAAGATTTAGAGGGCGTTATAAACGCTGTGGATTTTTTGAGGGCAATCGCCCTTAGAAAACATGTCGCCATAGGCGAAAAAGTGGCTGTTATAGGCGGTGGAAACACCGCCATAGACGCTGCTAGAACAGCCAAAAAGCTTGGCGCAAAAGAAGTTATGATTTTGTATAGGCGTTCCCGCGAGGAGATGCCCGCCCTTCCACACGAAGTGGAATTAGCCGAAAAAGACGAAGTGAAATTCTATTTTTTGATTGCTCCAAAACAGATTATTGGCGAGAATGGAAAGGTTAAGGCTGTTGAATGTTTGCGGATGCGTCTTGGAGAGCCCGACGAAAGCGGCAGAAGAACGCCAATTCCAATAAGCTTTTCTGAACATCAATATGAAGTGGACATGGTAATTCCAGCGCTTGGACAAGTTGCAGAAACAACCTGCATACCAAAGGAACTTTTAGACACAAAAGCAAAAACGCCGAAAATAAAATTTGACCCCATAACATTGGAAACCAACATACCAGGCGTTTTCGTTGGAGGCGACATAGCCACCGGACCAGCAAGTATAATTGAGGCTGTAGGCGCTGGAAAAAGGGCTGCGGTTTCGATTCACCTTTACTTAACTGGTCAAGACTTGCGAAAAGACAGAGACGAAAACATTGAGGAGACGACCTGGGTTAAAAATTGGGGTTCGCTTGTTAAGAAAAAGCGTAGATATGAACCGCCAATAGAAAAGCCGCATTTAACTTTTGAAGAAGCAGCTGAATACTTGGAAAAGGTAAAGCGTGAAGCCATGTTTGAAGCTTTTCGCTGTTTGGGATGTGGACCATGTGCAGAATGTCTCGCAACTTTGGAGTTATGCGAAGGCGATAAAGCTGTTGTTGATGAAAGTCGCTGTGTGGGCTGCAACGTATGCGCAGTTGTATGCCCATTTGGAGCAATAAAAAAGAATGAAAAGGAAATCGCCCAAGTAAACGAGGATTTGTGTAAAGGCTGTGGGATATGCGCTGCACGTTGTCCAGAGCAAGCCATAACAATGAAGAAAATGCCTAACGAACGTCTAATAAGCCTAATTTTAACGGCTGTGGAGGGTAAATAATGGCGACTGCCAATCCTAAAATTGTTTGTTTCATGTGCAACTGGGTTTTCTGCCAAGAAGAAACGCTTGTGCCTCCCAACGTGAGCGCGGTTCGTGTAATGTGTCTTGGACGGGTGGACCCAGTCATTGTTTTGGAGGCTTTTGAAAATGGGTTTGACGCTGTTTTGCTTGTTGGTTGTAAACCGCCAGACTGCCATTTCGTTGAAGGAAATCTTCAAGCTGAACGTGCCGTAAAAATGTTGAAGAAGCTTGTGGCTTTGGCTGGTTTAGAACCTGAACGCATAAGGCTAACATGGTTTTCACCGGTTGACGGGAAATCTTTTGTGGGATTTATAGAGGAATTTTTCAGCGGCGTTAAAAAGTTTGGGCTTTCACCGTTAAAAAGCGGTGAAAACGCTCAGAAATTTAGGGTTAATGTTTCGGCGGCAAAAAATGCTGCGGCTGACTTTCGGTTGAGGATTTTGTTGGGAAGAGAAAAGGAGTTAACTGAAGATGTGAACGTTTACGGCGAAAAAATTTCGCAGGAAGAGTTTGATGCGTTGTTGGACGAAATTGTTTGGGAAGAGTTTATGCGCCATAAAATTCACGTTTTAACTAAGGCTAAACCGTTTTCTGTTAGGGATTTGGCGGAAACCCTCGGCGTGAAGCCTTCTGTTGTGCTTAGGCAAATCGTGGAAATGCGTAGGAAAAACATGATAGCCCTTGACCGTGTGGAAGGGACCACTCCGCTTTACAAGGCTTTGGAGGTTAAGTAGTCATGGCAAACGAGAAAGTTGGCGCTGTTTTGGTGGTTGGTGGAGGCGTCGCCGGAATACAGGCGTCTTTGGATTTGGCGGATTCTGGTTTTCGTGTTTATTTAGTTGATGAAAGTGCAAGCATTGGCGGTGTTATGGCTCAGCTTGACAAGACATTTCCAACAAATGACTGTTCAATGTGTATTTTGTCGCCTAAGCTGGTAGCCACTGGAAGACATCCCAACATCACAATTTTAACAAACACAGAAATTCTGGGTTTGACTGGCGAAGCTGGCAACTTCGAAGTGAAACTTCGAAAACATAGCCGTTACATAATCGAAGAAAAATGTAATGGATGCGGCTTATGCGCACAGAAATGCCCAATCGAAGCCGTAGACACCTACAATGAAGGTTTAAGCAAAAGAAGCGCCATATACGTGGATTATCCACAAGCAGTACCATTAAAATACAAAATAGACCGTGAAAAATGCATTGGATGTGGAACATGCTACGAAGTTTGCAAGGCAAAAGCCACGGCTTACGACCAACAAGACAGCGAAGCCACATTAAAAGTCGGCGCAGTAATTCTTGCACTTGGATTCGAAAGTTTCGACGCCAAATTGAAAAGCGAATACGGTTATGGGCGTTATCCAAACGTTGTAACAAGCATAGAGTTTGAACGCATATTAAGCGCTTCGGGACCGTACGACGGATTGGTTCTGCGCCCATCAGACGGCGAAATCCCAAAGAAAATAGCCTTCATACAATGTGTTGGCTCACGGGACATCCAAATTGGAAACCCGTATTGCTCAGCGGCGTGTTGCATGTACGCCATAAAAGAGGCAGTAATAGCCAAAGAACACACTCCTTCAAAGCTGGATTGCACAATTTTTTACATGGACATACGTGCCTATGGAAAAGAGTTTGACGCCTACTACAACCGCGCTAAAACAGAGTGGAGCATACGCTTTGTAAAGTCAAGAGTAGCTAGCATAACCGAAAACCCGAAAACCAACAACCTTTTCGTCCATTACGTGGAAAACGAAACGCCTAAAACAGAAGAGTTTGACATGGTTGTTTTGTCCACTGGAATGCAACCACCAAAAAACGTTGAAAAACTGGCTAAAGCCATAGGAATAAAGCTTAACAAATACGGTTTCTGCGAAACAGGGGTTTTCTCGCCTGTTGAAACTTCAAAGCCCGGCGTTTTCGTTTGCGGCGCCTTTCCCGCTCCAAAGGACATTCCAGAAAGCGTTGCGCAAGCAAGCGGTGCATCAGCAAAAGCCATGGGCATAATTGCTTCTGAACGTGGGAAACTTGTTGCTGAAAAGGCTTATCCACCAGAAAGGGACGTCAGCCTTGAAGAGTCCCGCATTGGCGTTTTCATTTGCCACTGCGGAATTAACATAGGCGGAGTTGTAAACGTTCCAGAAGTGGTTGAATACGCCAAAACTTTGCCAAACGTTGTCTATGCGGAAGCAAACGTTTACACGTGTTCGCAAGACACACAGAAACTAATTAAAGAGAAAATTCAACAGTATAGGCTTAACCGTGTTGTTGTTGCTTCTTGTACTCCACGCACACATGATCCTTTGTTTAGGGAAACCGTTCAAGAAGCTGGCTTAAACCCGTACTTGTTTGAGATGGCGAACATTCGAGACCAGTGCAGTTGGGTTCACATGCACCAGCCGAAAGAGGCAACGGAAAAAGCCAAAGACCTTGTGCGTTTAATTGTGGCGAAAGCTAGGCTTTTGCAACCTTTAAAAAAGCCTTTGATAAGGGTTACGCCTTCAGCCCTAATAATCGGCGGCGGCGTTTCAGGCATGACCGCCGCTTTAGAAATTGCAAGACAAGGATTTGAAGTTTACCTTGTTGAAAAAGAAAAGGAGCTTGGCGGAAACCTACGCAAAATCCACTATTTGCTTGAAAACGAGAATCCAAGGGAAAGGCTTGAGACTTTGGTAAAGGCTGTTATGGAAAACCCGAAAATACGCGTTTACTTAGGCGCAGAAGTTGTTGGCGTTAGCGGTTTTGTCGGCAACTTCAAATCTCATATAAAACAGCAGGATGGTAGTCAAAAAGAGGTTGAACACGGCGTGATTATAGTGGCTACGGGCGCTGTTGAATACAAACCAACGGAATACCTTTACGGCTTAGACCCAAGAGTGAAAACCCAACATGAACTTGAAGAGGAAATAGCCAATGGAAAGTTTAACGCCAAAAGCGTCGTGATGATTCAGTGTGTCGGCGCAAGAAACGAGGAACGCCCAAACTGTGCAAGAATCTGTTGTGGACAAGCAATAAAAAATGCATTGAAAATTAAGGAAATCAGCCCAGAAACGGAAGTTTACATTCTATACAAGGACATTAGAACTTATGGGTTTAAAGAAGATTATTACCGTGAAGCTTCAGCAAAAGGCGTCACATTCATAAATTATGAGGATGAGCGGAAACCAGCGGTTGTAAACGTGAATGGCAAACTTAAAGTGCGTTTTTGGGAGCCAGTTATAAACGAGACTATTGAAATTGAACCAGACCTTGTAGTTTTAAGCGCTGCTACAATACCCAACCCAGACAACAAGCGAATAGCCGAAATGCTTAAAGTTCCGTTGACAAAGGATGGCTTTTTCTTGGAAGCACACATGAAACTTAGACCAGTGGATTTTGCAACTGAAGGCGTTTTCCTATGCGGAATGGCGCATTCACCAAAATATATAGACGAAAGCATAGCGCAAGCCTGCGCTGCAGCCGCAAGAGCCACAACCATACTTTCAAAACCAACACTTGAAATGGAAGGAATTGTGGCAAACGTAAATGAAGATTTATGTAGTGGATGCAGAATCTGTGAATATCTATGCCCCTACGGTGCAATTGAAATGAAAGAAAAAGACGGCAAACTTGTTGCGCATGTTATTGAGGCTTTATGTAAGGGCTGCGGCGTTTGCGGTTCAGCTTGTCCAACAAAAGCCATCGTAACTGGACATTTCACAACAGAAGAAATAATCGCCCAAGTTAAAGCCGCATTATTGGAGGCAACAACATGACTGCAAAAACAGAGTTTGAACCGAAAATAATTGGTTTTCTCTGCAACTGGTGTGCTTATGCTGGTGCGGATTTGGCTGGAGTCAGCCGAATTCAATATCCGCCAAACATAAGGGTTATACGTGTAATGTGCAGTGGCAGAATCGACCCAGTGTTCATCCTTGAAGCCTTAAAAGACGGTGCAGACGGCGTGCTTGTGGCTGGGTGTCACTTGCCCTCAGACTGCCATTACATCAGCGGAAACTTCAAAGCTTTAAGGCGAATAACGCTTTTGAAAAAAGTGTTGGGCGAATTGGGAATTGAACCTGAACGTGTAAGGCTGGAATGGGTTTCCGCAAGCGAAGGAGACCGTTTCGCCGCCATCGTGCGGGATATGGTTGAACAAGTAAGGAAGCTTGGACCGAACCCGCTTAAAAATGGAGGAAAAAATGATGGGTGAAACACAAGAGCAAACTGTAAGCGTAATAAAAGCTGAGGAGTTAAACCCAAAATTCAAGTATGAAATGAGTAAGCTGCACGGCGCAGAAAAGATTATGCTTTGTTTCCAATGTGGAACATGCACGGCTGATTGCCCAATTTCACGTTTCAGTGATTTTTACAGACCCCGAAAAATAGCGAGAATGGTGCAGCTGGGCTTAAAGGATAGACTCCTTTCAAACGAAGCCCTTTGGCTTTGCACTTCATGTTTCACATGTGTTGACCACTGCCCGCAAGGTGTGGAAATCGCTGGCATAGTACGTGTTTTGCGAAATTTGTTGGTTAAGGAAAAAGGTGTCATGCCACTAGTTTACAAAGAACTTGCCACTAACTTGCTGAAGGGCGGTTATGTTTACGAAATTGCAGAGTCACGCCACAAAAAACGGGCGGAACTTGGACTTCCACCATTACCAAAGCCAAACATTGCTGAAATCGCAAAAATTTTCGAGGTTACTGGCTCAGCGAAAATTTTTGGAAACGCGAAAACTTTTGAGAAAGTTGAGAAGGTGAAGGGCTAAATGCCAGAGCAAAAATATCTAGTATTTCTGGGTTGTGTCATACCATACAGATTTTCAAGCTACGAAATTTCCACAAGAAAAGTTCTTGATAAGCTTGGTGTGGAGCTTGTTGAAATGTCAGAGTTCAGCTGTTGCGGTTACCCCATGGATGCGATAAACCACGATTTAATGTTGACTTTGGCTGCACGAAACCTCTGCTTAGCCGAAAAACAAGGCTTAAACATTATGGCTTTATGCAATGGGTGTTTCTGCAGCCTAAACGAAACAAACAAACTGTTGAAAGAAGACAAACACGTGCGGGAAAAGGTTAATGGGTATTTAAAAGCCATAGGCATGGAATTCACTGGGAAAATAGAAGTTAAACACCTGGTTCACGTGCTTGCGGAAGATGTTGGTTTCGAGAAAATTAAGGACGCCGTTAAAAAGCCTTTAACTGGGCTTAGCGTGGCGCAGCATTCGGGCTGTCACCTTGTTCGACCAGCGAAGTATGTTGGTCATGGCGACAACCCTGAAAACCCAACAATGCTTAAAAACTTGATTAGGCTGACTGGCGCCGAGTGCTTAGACTATATGGATGAGACGGAATGTTGTGGCAATCCAATAATTGGCGTAAACGAGGAAGTTCCGTTTCAGATGGCACGGGAAAAACTTAACCATGTAAGAGACGTGAAAGCCCAAGCGTTGATTACGGTGTGTCCGTTCTGTCACATGATGTTTGACATGAACCAGCCGCGCATAGAAAGAGCCTTCAACGAAAAATTCGGCATACTCATATTGCATTATCCGCAACTATTAGGTTTGGCGATGGGTTTTCCGCCAGAAGAGCTTGGATTAAATGAGCTTAGAGTAAAACCAACTGAACTTTTAAACCAAATACAAAAAGGCGAAAGTTGATGGGAAATGAAAAACTAAAATTTGCATTTTACTGGGCTGCAAGCTGCGGCGGTTGCGAAATTGCAGTTTTAGACATAAACGAAAAAATATTGGATGTTTTACAGTTTGCAGACATTGTTTTCTGGCCAGTGGCAATGGACATTAAATATAAAGATGTTGAGGCTATGCCAGACAAGTACATAGACTTTTGCTTCTTCAACGGTTCTGTAAGAAACAGCGAGCAAGAGCACATGGCTAAACTTTTGAGGCGAAAATCCAAAGTGCTTGTTGCTTTTGGCTCTTGCGCTCATGAAGGCTGTGTACCAGGCTTAGCAAACCTTCACAACAGCAAAGAAATTTTCGAAACAGTTTACTTGCAAGGCAAATCGGTTTCAAACCCCGAAGGCGTTGTTCCGCAAACTGAAACCAAAGTTAAAGAAGGCGTATTGAAAATTCCAGAATTTTACGACACTGTTAAAACTTTAAACCAAAAAGTTGAAGTGGACTATTACTTGCCCGGTTGTCCACCGCCAGTTAAACTCATAATAAACGCTTTTGAAGCTATAGCCAAAAACGAGTTGCCGCCTAAAGGTTCAGTGCTTGCTCCATTAAAGTCGGTGTGTGACGAATGCCCACGGAAAAAGGAGAACAAGAAAATTTCACGCATTTACCGTGTTTATGAAAAGGTGCCTGAACCCGAAAAATGTCTGTTGGAGCAAGGAATAATCTGTATGGGGCCGGCAACCCGAAGCGGATGTGGAGCCCAATGCTTAACAGTGGATATGCCATGCACTGGCTGTGGTGGGCCATGTCCCAATACGCCTGAGCAAGGCGCAGCTATGATAAGCGCTTTGGCTTCCGTGCTCGGCTTGGAAGAGGAACGGGAAAAGTTTTCTGAGGAGGATGTTGAACGATTAATTAGCCAAATTAAAGACCCTGTTGGAACTTTTTACATGTATTCTCTGCCAGCTTCCATCCTTAGAAGGAAGGTGTTAAGGTAAATGCGGGAAATACTCGTAGACCCAATTACAAGGCTTGAGGGACACGGCAACATCTCCATCTTTCTTAACGAACAAGGCGAGGTGGAAAACGCCTATTTGAAGATTCCTGAGCTTAGGGGTTTTGAAAAGTTTTGTGTTGGAAGAAGAGCTGAACTCATGCCCATCTTAACGACAAGAATTTGCGGGGTCTGTCCAGTTGCGCACCATTTTGCTTCTGCAAAGGCTTTGGATATGGCGTTTAATGTTGAACCGCCATCCGCAGCCAAAAAACTTCGAGAGTTAATGTATGCTGCTTACTACATTTACGACCACACATTACATTTTTATTATCTTGGCGGTCCAGACTTTGTGGTTGGTCCAGATGCTCCGCCTGAAAAGCGCAACATTTTAGGTGTAATTGAAAGGGCTGGGATGGATGTTGGCAAGGAAGTTATTAAGCATAGGGCTTATGGGCAAAAGATTACTGAGCTTATCGGCGGAAAAGCTACACATCCAGTTTGTGGTTCGCCTGGCGGCGTTTCTAAACCTTTAAGCGAGGAAAACCGCGCTGAAATTGAAAGGATGGCTGAATCCACGGTGAATTTCGCCCAGTTCACGCTTAAACTGTTTCACGAGGTTGTTTTGGGCAACAGCAAATACGTGGATTTGATTAAAAATCAAAGTTACACGCTTAAAACTTATTATATGGGTTTGGTTGACGAATATAACAAAGTGAACTTTTACGACGGCAAAATCCGCGTTGTCACCCCAAACGGCGAAGAATTTGTGAAATTTGAACCGAAGGATTATTTAGATTACGTAGCCGAGCATGTCGAACCCTGGACTTACTCGAAAATGCCATACTTGAAAAAAGTCGGGTGGAAAGGCTTTGTTGACGGTTCTGAAAGCGGCATATACCGTGTAGGTCCTTTGGCTAGGCTTAACGCTTCTGAGGGATTGACTACGCCTTTGGCGCAAGCGGAATACGAACTTATGTATAAAACCTTAGGCGGCAAACCAGTGCACAACACATTGGCTTTTCACTGGGCACGGCTTATTGAGTTGCAATACGCAGCGGAAAAAGCCTTGGAATTGGCTAGAGACCCTGAAATCACAAGCGATGATGTGCGTGCTAAACCAGGCGAGCCGAGCGAAGGCGTAGGCGTTGTTGAAGCTGCAAGGGGCACTTTAATTCACCATTATGTTTTGGACAAGGACGCTTTAATTAAGGATGTGAATTTGATTGTTGCCACCACTAATAATTATCCGGCTATTTGCATGTCTATACGGGATGCGGCGAAAAGCCTAATTCACGGCGAAAAGGTTGATGAGGGCTTGCTTAACATGGTTGAGATGGCTTTTAGGGCTTATGACCCATGTTTTGGATGTGCAACCCACTTCGCTGTTGGGCAAATGCCGTTGACTATCCACATTTACAATCACGAAAAGAAACTGGTTAAAACCGTGCAACGATGATGGATAGTTTAGTTTTGCTAGAAAAAGAGTTAAAGAAATGGTTTTCCGACGCCGAAAGAGTTGTTGTAGCGGGAGTTGGCAATCCCATACGCATGGACGATTACGTCGGCGTCAAAATAGTCCAAAACTTGCGTGGAAAAGTTTCTAGTAAAGTTTTGCTGGTTGAATGCGAAACAGTTCCAGAAAACGCTTTGCAACAAATATTGGAGTTTAACCCCACGCATGTTCTTTTGATAGACGCTGCTGTTTTGGGTTTAAAACCTGGAACGGCGAAACTCGTGAATTCAGAGGAGTTAACCAATTTTCCAGCTTTCACGTCGCATATGCTTCCGCTGCGGATATTTTGCGAGTTTATTGCCAAAAACTGCGGGGCGAAAGTTGCTTTGTTGTTGATAGAGCCGAACAAAACTGATTTTGGAGAGGGATTAACCGCTGAGCTTGAGTTTTCAGCTGAAAAGGTTACGGAAACTTTGTCTGGGTTGCTTGTTGGGTTATAGGCGTCTTTTTCTGCTTTTTCTTTCGCCATGCGTATATTTCACGCCTAGGGTTTTTGCTAGTTTCTTTAAGTCTTTTTCGGTTATCCACTCCGTTTTTAAGTATTCCAATATTCTTTCGTCGCTTAATCCCAAATGCCGTGCCTCTTCCACTGTTATGCGGTAAGCCTCTATTTCTGTTGGTCTGTCCACGTAGCCGTACCGCTCGTCGAAAAGTTCTTTTCCATCCATGAACTGTTTTACATGTACTAACTCGTGGATTATGTCGAGGTAAATGTCAATTAAATCGCCGTTGTTTAAATAGTGTGCGCTGACGAATAAGTGTCCGTCTTCGTCGCTGACGCCCATGTAACCGCTTCTCCCAACAAATTCAACCCTTAAATTGCGCAGAACATTCTCGGTTTTACTGCCGAAAATTCGCCGTACAGCTTCAACTTTTTCGAAGCCTTTAAAATAGTTTGTGAAGGGGTAAGTTGTGATTTTGGCTTTGCGCACTATTTCAACGTTTAACTGCGGATTAACCATACTTTTTCACTTAGGCGTTACGGCGTTTACGTGCGGTGTCAATTTTGCTAGGCTTTCAAACTATAAAGTTGCTAGTATCTCTGGTTTTTGTGTTTTATGGATAAAAGTTTTATGAATGTGAAATTTACGTGAGTTTAAGGGAAGACATAATGTTTCACGTGTGTAAAATGTCCGCTGAAGATTATGGTTTTGCTGTCCGCCTAACAGACACCAAAAATTGGGGTTTTGTGGAAGAAGACTTCAAATTTATGACTGAATTAGAGCCAGAAGGCTGTTTCACGCTTTTCAGCGGTTCTGAAAAAGTTGGAATTGTAACTTCAATAAGTTTTGGGCTTATTGGTTGGCTTGGAACCCTAATCGTAGAAGAAAAGCACAGGCGAATGGGTGGAGCTTCACAGCTGGTTAGGCATGTTATTGACTATTTGACTGGTAAGGGCGTGGAAACTGTTGGTTTATACTCTTATTTGGATGCCATGCGGTTTTATGGAAAGTTTGGCTTCAAATACGATGCAACATTCACGGTTTTTGAGGGAAAACCCCATAAAATGCAGGTTAAATCAAGCATTAAAGAGGCAAAAGCGGAGGATTTACAGCGAATAATCGCCTATGACAGCCTATGCCTAAACACTTCGAGAAAAAAGCTGATTAAAGCCATATTCCACAAAACAAAGAGTTTATGCTACTTTTACGCCGAAAACGGGCTGGTGCGCGGTTACGTCATGGCGAAGGTTTATGATGGCTTAGCGGAAATAGGACCATTAATCTGCAATCGGGAACGCGGCGAAGTTGCCATAGACCTAATCAAAACCGTTTTTAACCAAATTAACGGCTACCACGCGACGCTGTGCATCCCAAAAAACGAGTCAGTTCTAAAGGATTTTCTTGTCAACTGCGGGTTTAAAGAGAGTTTTGATGTTGCAAGAATGTTTTTAAAACAGGCAAACCTAAAAGACTGCATTTACGTGGCTGAATCTCTGGAGAGAGGCTGATGGATCCGCAAGACGATTTAGCGAGGATGCTTGTTACAGATTTCCTCAAAAGTTCTTGGCAATGCGTTGAGGTGCTTGTTAGGGAACTATCCAAATTTAAAGAAGGGAATGGCGTGAGCAAAAAGAAAAGCGTCCGCTTATTCTATTTTAGGGATGGACGAAAATTTGATGTGTGGGTTGATGGTGGGCACTTTTTCCTGAGAAGTTCGGTTGAATATTCGAATCCGCAGTTAACAGTTGAAGAGGTTCAGGGAATAATTGCTGCTAGGCTTTTAGAAGCTTGTGGAAACCATTTTTACGCTGTTGGGCTTCACGAAGTTGACAGCCGTGACATTGACGCAATATGCGAGAGATTGAAAAAACCTCCAGAAGGTTTAATCATGCCTTTTCTACTCAACACAGATGATATTGAACCAGACAGGTACTCCATGAATCCGCTTAAGGAATCAATAGTTGCCAGTGGACAAAGTGCCTTTCCAGTTGCCACAGTAAAGACGGAAAAGCTTGCGGTAGACCAGAAATTTGTGCGGAGATATGAGGGGTCGCTTATTAGTGAAGCGGAAATAGAAACTGTTGGGCGGTATCTTCACGCATACAGAGATTACATGGATGTGGTGGACGCTGTGAAATATGAGTTTATGGAAAAATTTTCGGAAGCTTTTGGAATAAACCTTAACTTGTATGCGATGCGCATGCCAATCGCCGTTCTAAAAAGTGAAAAATCCGATGGGATGTTGCATCAAATCTTGTGTGAAGCGCATAAGGATTATGGGGTTGTTGAGTTTTTGTATAATTGTGTGGGTAGAAGCATAAAAAGTCGGACAACATTGTTGACTGTTCCGCATTCACGGAAGGGTTACGGCTCTAAACGTGCTGTTAAAGGGAAAATTTACTTTAATGGAACAGCGCTTAAAAGCGTCAAGGTGGATTATGTAGATACTCCGCTTTATCCAAACGCTATTGACCCCTCGGACATCAGCATAGCGGAAGCCAACGACCATTTTATTGTTGAAGGTGAGAAACTTGTAAATTATAGTTATGCGGAAACGCCTTCTTCTCCACAATTTTTCCTTTACATGTTGGCTTCGCCTGAAAACGCTGCTTTGTGGCATGGCATAGGCGCTTTTGGCGCTTCACAGCTTGTGAAAAGCTACATTACAGTGCGACATGCATATAACACTGGCTTATTAATGAGCAGTTTAAAAGAAAAATTTGGCATACCACCCGAAGTTCCATTACAGTTTAATTTGGCGCCAAATCACATGTGGGCGCATCCAAAACACCACAACATTGACGCAAGTATTGGCTGTGTGGAAAATTTAAGTGATTTGGCAAGACTTGGAATGAAAGTGGAAACCCTCCCAGCTGAAAACTTCATCCGCAAATGAAAAGGGGAAAACGTCAATGTTTTTTAGGCAGATAAGGCGGTATGGTGACAACTTCTCCTACATAATCGCAGATGAAACCACGAGAGAAGCCGCTGTTGTTGACCCAAGCTTCAACGCAGATGCCCTAACGCAAATTTTAAGGGAAAATAAATTCCGTCTAAAATACATTTTTAACACGCATGGTCACGGCGACCACATCGCTGGCAACGGAAACCTAAAACACGCTTTTAATGCAAAAATAGTTGCCCACAAAATGTCATGGATAAGCAAAGACATAAGCGTGGAAGACAGCGACACCCTAACAGTAGGTGAAATCCAAATAAAAATTATTCACACTCCCGGGCACACTCCAGACAGCATTTGCTTACTCATAAACGGCGAAAAGTTGCTTACGGGCGACACTCTTTTCGTCGGCGAATGCGGCAGAACAGATTTGCCAGGCGGAAACCCAAGGGAGATGTATCACAGCCTCTTCAACAAACTCATGAAACTCGACGATCGCATAGAGGTTTATCCTGGACACGATTACGGCGCACAACCCCATTCAACAATTGGGATTGAAAGAAAAACAAATTATGTTTTGAAAAGGCGGACGCTTAAAGAATTTATAGAGTTTATGCAATGCTGAGAACGGTTTGGCTTAAATGTTGTTGTGGCAAAATTTTCTTTAACAACAACACTTGAAATTTTAAGGTTTTATTTGCTGTAATTGGGCTATAGTTCTCTATAATTTATTGGTTTGTTGTTTTCGCTGGTGGGTTATGAGTTTGGCTGCTTTTAATATTTGTTCAGCTTGTTTAATTCTCAATTTGTGTCTTTTTTCGCCTAGCTCTTTTATTGCTGCTTTTATGTCTGAAATTTCTATGTAGCCCATTTTTAGGCTTTCTAACAACACAGTCCAAGTGTTCCATGTTTTAAGTCCAAATATTCTTGCAAGGTTTGAAAGTGCTTTTTCATCAACCAAAACTTCTGCTTTTTTCTCTCTTGCAAACAGAAGTGTTTCCGCATCTGCAATAGATATTTTTTCGTTTTCAGCCAGTCTTTTACAAGCTGAGGTTAAACGCTTTGGGACTTCCTTAACTATAAGCCATCCTTCTTCGATGGCTTTGCCTATTACTTGAGCGTCAGCATAACCAAGCCTAATGCCTTCGTCGTAAGCTTCCTTTTTCACGTTTGGAGTAATCATCACTTGTTTGAAAAGTTTTTTGATGAGATGTAACTTGTTTATTTGGGCTAAATGAATAAGCGGTCCAGCATCGGAAACCACTTTTGGCAAGGGTTAACCGCCGTACTTCGCCTTTAAATATTCACGTATGCTTTCAGAATCCCAGTTGACTGGAACACCTTCATCCTCCAATATTTCAAGGAACTCACGCAGCGAAACTCCCAATATTTCAGCCGCTCGCCCAGCAGTCAGCTTACCCTTCTGGTAAAGGTTAACTACTCTTCTGCGCAGTCCATCCTCAATAAACTCCTTAATTAACGTGGAACGGTCAACGTTCTCAAGAACCATTAGGGCTTCCACTTTTGCTAAGTCACGCTTTGATAAACGCACAGTAACCACAGCGCTTTTCTCCGTCAAGGTTTTTCGCCTATAAAACTTAGAATACATTGTAATACATAAGCCTTATGCACAAAACAACAACTAGAAACCAAAACTAATAAGCTTTCGTGAAGATGTCAGTGAATTCTATAGAACTGTTTTGTTATTTGGTTTTCATGGCTTCTTGGAAGAGCTTTTTTGTGGCGGCTATGCGGGCTTTCTGCGCTAGAATGTCGGCTGTCACGAGGTCTAGGGCTTCTTCTGGACACCATTTAACACATTGGGGTTCACCTTTATCCTTGCATAAGTCGCAGACGAAAACCACTTTTTTGTCTGGATGAATCATTATTGCGCCGTAGTCACATGCTTCTATGCACCATCCGCATCCGTTGCATTTATCTTCGTCAACCATTATTATGCCAGTTTCTTCAGACTGTGTTAGGGCGTCTCTTGGGCATGCGGCAACGCAGGGCGGATTTTCACATAGCCTACACGAAATTGAAACGTTCACCAGCGGGTTTAACCGCACAACCCTTATTCTAGCCTTTAACGGATTAAACGCCTTTTCCTTTTCCCAAGAGCAAATGTACTCGCATACTTGGCAGCCTACGCATTTGTCTGGGTCGGCTGAAACAAATTTCCTCTCACGAAGTTTCACCATGCTTATTCCTCCATCACCTTCCAATTTTATTTTCAACTATTGGGATTAGGTCTTCCATGCCCAACTCTTTGAGCTTCTCAATTGTTGGTATGCCTTCCCTCGTCCATCCGCGAACCGCATAATAATCGTCTAAGAGCAAGTCTAATTCTTGTTGGCTTACATAAGCGCCTTTGGATGGTCCTTCGTCTGGAATTGGATGATGCATAACCTTGTATGGCAGCGCATCATCCCTTCTGCTTAAGCCTTCTCTAATGTTGAAGATTCTGGCAAGATTGTTTATTCTTTCGCCGCTTCGCCTAATCTCTTCAGGCGTCATTTCGAAACCAGTCACCAAACTGTAAAGTTTAGCTAAATCTTCAGCTTCTTTGTAGTATGTTCCCCTTGAGAATTTGCAGATAATTAACGAGTCAATGACTGTGTAAATGTCTTCCATGTCCTTAACAATTTTTCCTCTGCCCTTTTCAGCCACAAGCCTGTTAACCTTTCCTTTAACGTCGAAAGCGTAAGCCCCATGCCTGTTGTGGTCTGCTCCGCGGAAGGAAACAGCAAAGCCTAAAGCCGCCGTCTTTAGGCATCTGAGGTCGTAGCCTGTAACCTCCACGCCTTTAATGTGTTGTGCAAGTTTTTCTGCGCCCTTGCCTATTTTCTCTCCAGCAATTTTAACGCCTTCCGCCAGTATGTCGCCTACTCCCTCACGCTTACCAATTTTTTCAATAAGCCCAACCAAAGCTTCGTGATTACCAAATTTGGCTTCTATCCCACCGAGGTCTTGCGTTGTTAATATTCCATTTTCATAACAGTCCATGGCAAAACCGACAATCACACCAGCGCTTATAGAGTCTATTCCATAATAGTTGCACAAATCCATCGCCTTTATGATAGCGTCTAAACGGTCAACTCCACAGTATGGACCCAAAGCCCACAATGGCTCATACTCCATTCTGGTCACTGTGCCTTTGTAGGGTCCTTCTGGAACAACGCATATGTGCTCGCACCGCATGGCACATGAGCTGCAACCGATAACCTTTGCAACGAATCTTTCGTTTAGGGCTTCTCCACTTACTTTTTCCGCCCCTTCAAACGAAGCGTTATTATAATTTCTCGTTGGCATACATTGCAGAGCATTATGCACCAAAACGTTTTCAGGCGTGCCCAAAGTCCTATATTTCTGTGTGGCTGGACCCTTCATTCTTTCGTGGAATTCCTTAACAAACTCCATGAACTCGGCTGGTTTAGCCACTGTAATGTCACGTGAACCACGCACGGCAATCGCCTTCAAATTTTTTGAACCCATAACTGCGCCCATGCCCGTACGCCCAGCCGCCCTTGTTTTTTCGTTAATTATGCATGCTATTCTAACCAGTTTTTCCCCTGCCAAGCCAATAGCTGCAACACGAATGTAATAGTCGCCCAACTCTTCCTTTATGATGTCTTCGGTTTCAGCTGGCGATTTGCCCATCAAATGCGAAGCGTTTAAAAGCTGAACCGAATCGTCGTCAATCCAAACGTAAACAGGCTTTTCAGCCCTACCCACAAAAACAACAGCGTCATAACCAGCCCTTTTCAATTCTGTTCCAAAAGAACCATGCGACTTAGATTCGCCGACGCCGTAGCTTTGCGGAGATTTCGAAACAAAAGCGTGTCCGTTTCCGCCTGTCGGCCAAACCGTGCCAGAAACTGGTCCAGTAGCCAAAACAAGCGGGTTTTCTGGGCTGTATGGTTCCACTCCAGCTTTTGAATTGTCAAGCCACAAGCGCATGCCTAAACCTATTCCACCAATGTATTTTTTGGCATAATCCTCATTTAAGGGTTCAGTACTTGTTTTTCCAGTTGTCAAGTCTACGTGGAGAATTCTGCCAGCATACCCGTACAAACATGTTTCCTCCAAACCTAGCTTAAGAAGTATAACTTGTAAGGCATAGTTATATTAATTTAATGGTGTCCAGCCGAACTTTTTAATGGAACTTTCTGCGGGTTTACTGAAGGGCTACGGAAAATCATAAACTTTATTTCACAACCAATTATTTAGAGTTATGAGGAAGGATTTAGATTTGATGCGGAAAACCGTATTTAGGATAGCGCTTGCCTTACTTTTAACAAGCCTAATATTATCGTTGGCATTTAACGTTCAACCAGTTAAGTCTGACTATACTTGGACTCAAACTATTTATATACGGGCTAATGGAAGCGTTGAACCATCAGACGCACCTATTTCAACAGTTGACAATGTTATTTACACGTTAACAAACAACATTATTGGAAATGTTTCATCAGAAAACAGCGCAATAGTTGTTGAACGAGATAATATTATGATTGATGGCGCAGGCTACACAATTCAAGGAATTGGCGCATGGTCTTCTAAAGGGATATACCTGCCAAATAGAAGCAACGTAACAATCAAAAATATCTCAGTTAAAACATTTTATTATGGCGTTTACTTGGGTGATTCTTCTAACAACATTATTCACAGAAGTAGAATAGAGAATAATTCTTTGGGCATTTACTCATACTTTTCTTCGTATAACATAATTTCTGAAAATAACATAATAAACAACAAAGGCGAATATATCTCACCTTTTGTTTGGAGCGGTTATGGAATCTTTTTTTATGGTGGTTTTAACAACACTGTATCTAGAAATAATATAATAAACAACCGAAGCGGTATCGATCTCTATAAAAGTTCTAACAATACTATTTCAGGGAATTACATAGCAAGCCATTGGAGGGGTGTTTATTTAGGTGATTATTCTAACTTTAACATTGTTTTTAGGAATAATATAAAGAACAACTATTGCGGAATCTGGCTTGAGTATTCATCCAACAACACGTTTTACCATAATAATTTCATCAATAACGAAGGGCATATCTCCATTTTTTGGGATGTATACGGTGACGTTTGGGATAATGGTTATCCTTTTGGGGGAAACTACTGGAGCGACTACGCAGGCGTAGACGAGAAGATTGGTCCTAATCAAGACCAGCTTGGGAGTGATGGCATAGGCGACACACCGTATGTCATTGATGCTGGCAATCAAGACAAATATCCACTTATGGACACAGTTCCTTCTGCGGTCGCAATCAGTTTAAGTGGTGTTTTAGGAGATAACGGGTGGTTTACGTCGGACGTTGCAGTGGTTCTTTTTGCAATGAACAATGAAGTAAATGAAATGGAATATACTTTTAACAATATCACATGGACAACCTACACAACGCCCTTCACGGTCACCAATGAGGGAACAACCACCGTTTACTATAGGTCCATAGATGGAGCCGGCAATATTAGAACAACAAAAACCAAAACAATAAAAATTGACAAAACAGTTCCATCAGCTAACGCTGGCAACAACGAAACAATAAAAGTGGGCGAAACCGTGACTTTCGACGCCAGCGTATCCACCGACAATTTTGGAATAATCAACTATGAATGGGATTTCGGAGATGGAACAACAGGCATAGGCATAACAGTAAACCACACATACACAAGTCCAGGAACATACAACGTAACATTAACGGTAAAAGACGTTGCAGGCAACATAGCAACCGACACAATAGAGGTGACGGTGCTTTCAACTGAAGCCTTTCCAATATGGATTTTTGCCGTAGACATTACAGTAATAGCAATAGCGATACTAGTATTACTTAAGTTAAGAAAACGAAAATCCTCCAACGCTGAGCTTTATGGACAACCTTAATATTGTTTTTAAATGCTTTAGGAGAAACTGCTTTAAGTATGCGTTTTAGGTTTAGTAAGGTTTTTGGGCGTGTGTTTGAATCAGACTAGGGTTGCGCTTTCCATTCAGTTTTTCCATTCTTTTGTTAGCGGCGTCTTTGGAGTTGCCATACCCTTAATGATGAAGGCAAGAGCCGTCGATGTTGTTGTTATGGGACTTGTTTTTGCAGTTATGCCCCTAATCATGCAGTTTGGAAGAATGCTTTTCGCTACAATCTCGGATTTTTTCGGCAGAAAAATCTTTTTCGCCTTAAACGGAGTTTTAGGTTTCATTTCAAGCATGATTTACCGTTTTGCGTATACGCCCATGGAATTTTTGTTCGGCAAAGTAGCCGAAGGAACAAAGGAGGGCGCAATATGGGCTGTTAATAGGGCTTTTCTTTTGGAAAGGGAAGGCGGCAACTGGAAAGCCCTTGTCCATTTAAGAACAGTTGTTTACATAAGCTCTGCGCTTGGAAGCGCCATGGCTGGTTTCTTAATAGTTTGGGTTCTTTTTGAGGGAACAATGCTTTTCTGTGCAGTGTTTGGAATATTAACAGTTTTGGCAGCAGCGTTGATTTCCAGCGGAGAAAAAAAGCAGTTCAGCATGGAAAAAGCCTTGCAGTTTTTGGATTTCAGAAAGAAAACAAAAATTTTTAAAATTTTCCTTTTTGCGTTTTCCATGATTGGATTATCCTACGGTTTTATTGGAGGCTACGTCATAACCAACTTTTTGAAAGATAAAGGGTTCATTGACAAAGTGATTGGAGTGTTAATTGGAGCGCGGATTTTGTTTGCAGGTTTTTCCTCGTACCTTCTCTCCAAAACCGCCAGTGCAAAGCAAATTCTGCTTGTGCATGGAATTCTCTACTCTCTCGTTTTTTTGGTTTTAGGCTTTTTAGGTCCAGCTGAAGCTGGCACTTTAATTGTTGCTTTTGGGTTTATTGAGGGAATGTCCAGCATTGGGCAGGAAGGCATTTTATCAAAAATTTGTAATAAAGAATCTTATGGAACAGATATTGGCTTGTTGATGTTTGGTTTGCATATGGGCGAAACCATAAGTTTGGCTTTGTCAGGTTTTCTCATCGCAGCATGGGGTTTTGCAGCTCCGTTTCTGTTGGCAGCTTTAACATACACTGCTTTTTACATGCCAGCCTATATTGCCTTGAAAGATTAATGAATATATTGGCGTTTTCCTAAATATTGTTGGGGCGCATGTTGAGGGTTAAGGTTGAATATTTGGGGCATGTACGAAACGTTATTTGTAGCGAACGCATGGAAGAAGTTGAAATAGGCGACGGGGCGGCGGTTGCTGATTTGCTTGCCATCCTTTCCGAAAGGTATGGCGAACCATTTAAAAAAGCCATTTACCAACATGGCAGCGCTGACGTAAAACCAAACTACATAATCACCATAAACGGTTACTTGCTCAATCAATTGGACGGCGTCAAAACAAAACTTAAAAACGGCGACCGCATAGTCCTACTTCCAATAGTCAGCGGCGGCTAGCCCATTTGCAAAACATTTTAAGCAAACAACGGTTTATGGTTGTTTCTAAAAGGTGAAAAAATGGATAGGGTGGACGCCTTAAGGCGTTTAGCCTTCGACCAAAAGGGATTCGACGGATTCTTAATTACAAACTCGACTAATGCGCTGTATTTTTCAGGTTGCCCCGGATTGGCATGTCTGTTAATACCTAAAGTTGGTGAGGGCAAAGCCTACGCCTACCATGTAAATTATGAGCAGGCGAAGGCTGAAACTAAAGGTTTTGAGGTTGAGTTGGTTAAGAACAGAGAAAACTTGATGACGAAAATTGCGGAACAGGTTAAAAATTTCAAAATGAAAAGGTTGGCAGTTGACACCCTCAACATTGAAGGCTACCGTAAACTTGCCAAGGAATTAAAAGGCAAAACAAAAATGAAATTTCAAGAGGGGCTAATTTGGGAACTGCGCAAAGTAAAGGATGAAGTGGAAATTGGGCTTATGCGGAAAGCCGCAGAACTCACAAGCAAAAGCATGAAAATCGCCTATGAAGTGATACGCCCAGGCGTAAGAGAATGCGAAGTTGCTGGCGAAATCGAATATGCGATGCGGAAAAGTGGCTCTTGGGGAACAGCCTTCAACACTATAGTGGCTTCTGGCGTGCGCTCAGCTTTTCCACATGGCGGTTGCACAGAAAAGGAAATTCGAAGCGGCGAATTGGTTGTTGTTGACATTGGCGCTGCATACAAGTCTTACCGTTCTGACATGACACGAACCATAGTTGCTGGAAAGCCCTCAGAAAAGCAGAAGAAACTTTATGAAATCGTTAAAGAAGCGCAAGCCAAAGCCTTCAGAGCCGTAAAGCCTAACGTTAAAGCAAAGGAAATAGACAAAACAGCAAGAACCCTCATAGAGAAGGCGGGTTATGGCGAAAATTTCGTTCACGGTTTAGGGCATGGCGTAGGCTTAGATGTTCATGAACCGCCAACACTAAACCCAGAAAGCGAAGACAGACTAGCCGTGGGAAACGTGATAACAATCGAGCCGGGCATATACATTGCTGGTTTCGGAGGCATACGGATAGAGGACACGGTTCTAGTGCAGAAGGAAGAAGCTGAAAAATTAACGGTTGCGCCCTACACTTTAGAAGTTGAGTGACAAGTTAGCTTGTGTTTTCATTGCCGATTATTTTGCAGTGGCTTTGGAGCAAAAACTTATAAGCTATAACTTATAATTTATTTCTTGATAGAACATGTCAACCACTATACAAGTGAAACGCCGTAATGTGAAGTTGCTGGAGATTTTAAAAAAACGTATGGGCGTGAAAAGTTACGATGAAGTCATTGAGCGGTTGCTTGAAGAGAAAACCGGCGTGCCAAACGACATGTTCGGCATAGATAAGGGACGAATTTCAAAGTTTACAGAGAAGGACAGGTTGGAAGACAGGGTTTGATAGTTTTTGATAGTTACGCTTGGATTGAATACTTTTTAGGCAGCAACTCTGGAAAGATTGTAAAGGAATACATTGATGGTGAAGAGGTGGTTACCCCATCCATTGTGTTGGCTGAAATTGCAAGGAAATATTTGCGCGAAAGTATGGCGGAAGAGGACATTGCCAAGAGGCTTAGTTTCATTGCGATAAGAACTGCAGTAATAGGGATTGACGTAGAATTGAGCGTGGCAGCGGCGAAGGCATATCTTGAGCTTTTTGAGAAAGCGAAAATGGATAAACTTGAGAAACCCAGCTTAACAGATGGAATTGTGTTGGCTACGGGAAGAATCCTCAAGGCTAAAATAGTTACTGGAGATAGGCATTTTAAGGGATTCAGCGAAGTGGTTTATATAGGTTAAAAGTATGTTAACGAGAACAGCGGTTATAATAATTGATATGCTTAACGATTTTGTTACGGGAGATTTAAAATGCGAAAGAGCTAAGCGCATAATTCCCAACTTGAAAAGGCTTGTTGAAATCGCCCGCAAACACAGCGTACCAGTTATATACTGCAACGACGCTCATTACCCACAAGATTTTGAGGTTGTTGAAAAATGGGGTAAACACGCCATAAAAGGCACAAAAGGCGCAGAAGTAATTCCAGAACTCAAGCCTATGGAAAAGGATTATGTTGTTGAAAAAAGAACTTACAGCGGCTTTTACGAGACGGGTTTAGACCCGCTTTTAAGAAGTCTATACAAAGGCGAAGGCGCAAAAACACTTGTTTTAGGCGGTTTACACACGCATATATGCGTTAGGCATACAGCCGCCGACGCCTTCTTCCGAGGATACAAGATAATAATAGCCAAAGACGGCGTTGAAGCCTTTACAAAAGAAGACCATGAGCAAGCGTTGAAATACATGGAGTATGTTTACAACGCAAAAATAATGACGGTAGATGAAATCATAAAAGAATTCGTTAAAACAACTCCTTAAATGGCTTGCTTTGAAGAATTAAATTCTAAATTCGAGGAAAAGTTTAAAAGCAACATATACATGCATATGGAAAAATGATGTGTGAAGGAGAACGGTAGATAAAAGTATGTTTTACTCCCTTCTCTCCTTTCTCCCCTAAATGAGATGTCTACCATTCTCCTTCACGAAATTTTCTATGTAAGTTTAAACACTTATAGCTTATGGAAAAATCTTCTATATGAAACATTATAAATAATGAAAGGCTACGTTATTTTTCAAGTGTGAGCGGAAATGACACAAATTTTAGTTGTTTATGATTCCAAAACAGGAAACACTGAGAAAATGGCTTTAGCTGTCGCCGAAGGCGCAAGACAAATCTGCGGAGTTGAAGTTGCCGTAAAAAGGGTTGAACAAACAAGCCTTGAAGACATGTTAAGCGCTGACGGAATAATAATGGGTTCACCAACCTATTATGGGCAAATGTCAGCCAAACTTAAAGCACTCATTGACGAATCCGTTAAAATCCATGGAAAACTAGAAGGAAAAGTCGGCGCCACCTTCACAAGCTCAGGCGGAACAGCAACAGGCGCAGAAACAACCTTACTATCTATACTGCAAGCCATGTTAATTCACGGCATGATCGTTCAAGGAAGAGCAGACGACAAGCATTATGGAGCTGCAGCCGTGGGTAAACCACAAAAAGAAGAGCTTGAATATTGCAGAGAACTTGGAAAAAGAGTTGCAAACCTAACTCTAAAGCTGACGAAGTAATGTAAGCTCGCCGGATTCAAACCGGGCACCATGAAAAGATTAAGTGGATAGAAGGTTCCAGGGGAAAATGCGAACGAAGCGAAGACATGAACAACCCAGAGTTTAAAGAACTGCTCAAGGATTTAGCAGCCCGCAGGGGCAAGCTGGACCGTTAAGGATGGTTCTACTGGACATTCAAAAACGGAACTGTTGTTGGGAGGAAAAACGAGAGATGCCTATGGCAAAAAGCAGAAAGTTGAAACCATAATTAACGAGGAAGCTGTGCTCTTAGCTAAATACTTGAGAGGCGAAAAAGAGACATGGAAACCAAGACTTCCATAAATTTTATTATTGATTGGACTATTAACAATTATTTGAGAGGAGAATAAGTTTGTGATGAAAGTTGTTTCTGGAATATTGTTAATGCTGTTATCCATGAGTATGCTTTCATTCGTGGTTAATGTTGAAACTGTTAAAGGCGATTGGACTGGAACTGTTTATATACGGGCTGATGGAAGCATAGACCCTCCGGATGCACCAATCGGCACCTCAGATAATGTTACATACACTTTGACTGATAACATTAGGAGTTCTGGCGATGGAATCGTTATCAAGAGAGATAATGTTGTGGTTGATGGGGCGGGCTACATGGTTCAAGGAACAGGAAGTGGAATTGGAATAGACTTATCGGACAGATGCAATGTGACAATCAAGAATCTGAGAATCCAAAAGTTTGGCAGCGGCATCGGGGCTTCTCGCTGTTATAATGCCACTATTTCTGAAAACAACATAACAGGCAATCGTTGGAATGGTGTCGAGCTCGCATGGTATTCTTCGCACAATAGCATTGTCGGAAACAACATAACTGCAAACAACAGCTCGGGTGTGGTGCTAACTACTTATTCCAACTATAACAACATTTCAAGAAACAACATAGCAGACAACGGGGGGTATGGTATTTACATCTTTGACTCTTATTTCAACAGAATTTATCATAACAATTTTATTAACAACACAGCACAAGTTTACATATGGACCCGCTATGAGTCGTTAAATGTTTGGGATGATGGCAGTAAAGGAAACTACTGGAGCGACTACAAAGAAAAATATCCCAATGCGAAGGAAATAGATGAATCAGGCATATGGGACACCCCATACGTTATTGATGAAAAGAACCAAGACAACTATCCAATAGTTCCAGAATTTCCATCGCTCCTCATTCCACCATTATACATGGTAACAACACTACTGGCAGTCATAATCTACAAAAGAAAACGCACAGCCAACAATAAAAGATAATTCCACAAGCTTGTTTCTTTGCTTACATGTTTGGTAGAGTGAAGAAACGTATGGGTAGGATTAAAATTTTGTTTGCGTAAACATTAGTAAAACATGTGAAAACGCTTTAAAATTCTATATAAGCGTAATGGAAAACGCTAACAAGCAAATAGCTTCAAATCAAACTTTTTCTAACGAAAAAAAGGAAGTGTGGAAACCGTTTAGGTTTTTGTAATGGGCTCGCCCGGATTTGAACCGGGGACCTTCGCCGCGTGAGGGCGACGTCCTAACCAGCTAGACCACGAGCCCATTCTCCTTTAACCTTTTTGTTTTCAACTCTCATAATCTTTACTGTATAATTGTTTCATAAAATCTTTGTCCGCATGTTGAGGCAAGGCTGGTGAATAGCCTAAAACTAGGCGAAACTGAAATTTTAATTGCCCTTCACTGTTATGTTTTTAACGTCTTTTACCCATGGAATGCCAATGGCTTCTTCGTGGAACCAATCAAACAATTCCTTCACTATTTTTTCGTCCGGTTCAGCTAGGCTTTCCGTAACAAGCTCAACCTTTATTATTGCCGTTTTCTTCTTCATAAGCGCAACCTCTAAATGCATTTAACCTTCCAGATTTTTAAGAGATGTTTCCCCCTCTGATGTATCACACATTCTGAATCTGACCAACTATGAAACAATGTTCCATAAAACTTTTCTATAACAAACACCCCAACCAGAACTTGAAAGGGTGCAAGTTCAAGTTTACACTTCTCCTTCTCCCTTCTCCTTTAAAAATGAAAAACTTGCACCCTTTCACATCCACGCCTTTCCAACAAAATTCAGAAAACTTAAAAGCAAATTTGTATTCTTTTGAATTAGGCAAGTGCCGAGGTAGCTCAGTTTGGGAGAGCGCCCGGCTGAAGACCGGGTTGTCGCCGGTTCAAGTCCGGCCCTCGGCACTTCTGGACAAAATTGTTGACTATTAAAGTGTGTCTGTCATGAAGGGGAAGGTTTTCATTTCAGGTCCAATTCAAGGCGTGGAAGCTGAACAATCCTATAGGGATGTCATCAGCGAAATTTGTGTTCACTGTGGTTATGAGCCTGTTGATCCTTGGAAACGTGAAAAAATCTTGTATAGAACAGCGGAGCCAGACTGGTGGAGTAAGGTTTCGCCAGTTGACTTCATAAGGCGGGATTTAGAAGACATTGAAAAATGTGATGTTTTAATTGCGTATTTTCCAAGGCTTTCGGCTGGAACTTGCATGGAACTTTTTTATGCCAAGCTTAAGGGCAAAAAGACTATATGCATATGCCAAATTGAAAATCCAAGCCCGTGGATAACCGCTCATTCAGATATAATCATAAAAAAGGTTGAGGAGTTGGAATATGCATTGCAACAAAACGGATAATAGGCGATTTTTAAAGCACTTGTTAAGTTGAGGGTTTCACTGTGATTAAGGCGGTTTTCTTTGATTTGGGCGACACATTAGTCGACGAGGACAACTTTGAAGCGCTTCCCTATGCGCACGAGGTTTTACAAGGTTTGAAGGAACAGCGTTATAAGTTGGCGGTTATTTGCGACACTGAAGCCAGCAAGGAAGAAGTAAAGGCGATTATGGAGAAAGCTGGAATCTTTAAATACTTTGACATGGTGGTTGTATCCTCCGAGGTTGGAGTAACCAAACCTGATGAAAAAATTTTTAGAGTGGCGCTTGACAAATTGGGTCTTCAATCCAGCGAAGTTGTCATGGTTGGCAACCGCATTTCAAGAGACATTCTCGGAGGCAACCAATTGGGAATGTGGACAATCCTCATAAAATGGAACAGTAGATACCAAGAACCAATAACCAACCCGTTGGAAAAACCAAACTTCACAATAAAAACACTGGTAGAACTCATCCCAATCCTTAACGAACTCGGATAAATTGTGTTGAAAGCGGTTTAAATGTTGTCGGTTTTGGAAAATTTTGGACAACAACATTTGGTTTTGGATATGTTGTGGCATGGACGGCGTAAAACTCTTTAGGAAGCGCAAAATAAAATGTCTTAATCATTCCTGGGCGGTCGTAGTCTAGCCTGGTCTAGGACATCAGCCTGCCACGCTGACGACCCGGGTTCAAATCCCGGCGACCGCACCAATCCTTATCAGAAACTTGAGTTGAGAGAAAATATAAGGAAAATTGAGGAAATTACTATTAATTCTCGGTGGTTTTTCCTTATTTTCTTCTTAATTTGTCTGAAGTTAAATACTGAAATGATTTAGAGGTAGAAATCACCTTCTTGTGTTGTTGAGTGGTGGAGGCTCGATATGGTCTTCACAGTAGAGAGCAAGCAATTGCGTTTCCATTTTTTTAGGATTTGTTTATTTAGGATTTTTGACAATTACATAAGAAAATTGCAATTTCAAACCCAACTCTCTTATTATCCTTTCAAAACTCTCTCTTGCCGTATGTTTGTTAGAATAGTTGCGGAAATTGAGGGGTAAAAAAGACCTTAAAGTGTTTGAATTCTGCTTTGGATTGTTCCTTGTCCAATGTAAACTATGTCGGATTCTCCTTTAATCCTCCCAATAGGTTTGCTGGCTCTAATAATATACATGCCTTTTTCTCGTGGTAATTTTAAAATCAACTCTTTATTGCAAGCATAATTCTGTTGTTATCTCTAACCAATTAATAAAACCATGCTTCTTAAGGTTATTATCATCAGATAGCATACAAATCATTAATTAAATTTCTTATTTAAAAAATCTTACTGAGAAATTAGCAAACCACAAGTATAAATATGGCTTTTTATTTACTGAATGGGATTCACATAATAAGCTGAGATGGTTGAGAAATGGATGACATATTCAATTTAGCTCTTGAATTGGTTGAAGCCAGTCGAGCCCACGAGTGTTATAGGGATGTCGAATGTATAAACTTGATAGCAAGCGAGGGCATAAAATCGCCTGCTGTTAAGGAAATGCTTAGGCTTTGCATGGACCTTGAAAGTCGCTATGCAGAAGGCGAAAACGACATTGAAGGACACGTTAAAGTGCGGTACTATCAAGGTCAAAAGTATATAACGAAAATTGAGAACTGCGCGGCGGACATAATCAAAAACTTGTTTAGGTGCAGTTGGACTGATGTACGCTTGGTTTCAGGTACACATGCGAATTTGGCTACATTCAAAGGTTTGTCTTTGGCAACTAAAAATCGGAAAATGGTTGTAACACCGCTGAGTTGTGGCGCGCACATATCCCATGATTATGCTGGTTTGGCAGGTAGAGTTCTAGGCTTAGAAATGATAGACCACGCTTATGACATTAAGGAGATGAATATAGACCCAGACAAATCCGCAGAAATAATAAGGGCAGCCAAGCCTGGAATAATTACTTTCGGCGGAAGCCTATTCCTCTTTCCGCATCCAATTAAAGAATTGCGAAGCGTCGCCGAAGAGGTAGGCGCTTATATTGCTTATGACTCAGCACATGTTTTAGGGCTTATCGCTGGCGGAGCCTTCCAAGACCCGCTCAGAGAAGGTGCAGATTTCGTGACGGCTTCAACCCACAAAACTTTTCCAGGTCCACAAGGTGGTTTAATACTTGCGGATGCCAAAAACAATAGGATGGAAAGCGCCATAAAATGGGTTCAACATGCAATTTTTCCATTAAGCACTTCAAACACGCATTTGGCTAGGTTGCCAGCCCTTGGCGTGGCAGCCCTCGAACTGAAAATTTTTGGCGAGGAACTGGCAAAACAAACCGTTAAAAACGCTCAAACAGCTGGACAATATCTTTATGAGCACGGCGTTAAAGTTCTCGGCGAACATAAGGGTTTCACCATGTCGCATCAATTGGCTGTGGACGTTCGTGAATATGGAGGCGGGAAAAAAGTTGCCCAGGACTTGGAAGAAGCAAACATAATCTTAAACAAGAATTTGCTGCCATACGACGACCAAAACAACCGCGACAATCCATCAGGCATTAGAATAGGCTTTCAAGACGTAACACGCAGAGGATTCAAAGAAAGCGACATCAAATATCTCTGCGATTTAATGTTAAGCATCATCAAAGGAAAACGTAAACCACAAGAAGTTAAAGAAGAAGTAAGCGCCTTCAAGAAACAATTCAACAAGGTGGAGTACGGCTTTAACAGCGTTGAAGAAGCCATAAAATACTTAAAAGGTAGTTTTGGAAAATAACAAGTACAACGCTGTTGAGCTTTTGCTTTTCTTTTTATTTGCTATTTCATGTATTTTTCAAGGGCTGTTTTAACATCTAAACCTTCATGTACGATGCCGCATATAACCCTAACCATATTCGTTGGATTGTCATGCTGAAAAACGTTTCTTCCAGCAGCTACTCCAGCCCCGCCAGCACACACCGAATCATAAACCATTTGGCAAAACTCCTCGTCAGTGTTTGTTTTAGGTCCTCCAGCCATGACAACCGGCACTGGACAGCCCTTAACAACTTCCCTAAACGTTTCTTCACTTCCAGTGTAATTAGTCTTTATTATGTCTGCTCCAAGCTCAGCGCCTATGCGGGCGGCATGCTTAACTACATCCACATTGTATTGATCTTTTATTTTTTCGCCTCTTGGATACATCATTGCAAGAAGCGGTATCCCCCAATCTTCGCATATTTTCGCCGTTTTACCCAAAAACTTCAACTGTTCAGGCTCTGTTTTTGACCCAACGTTTATGTGGATGGAAACAGCGTCAGCGCCAAGCTTAATAGCCTCTATAACATCTGCCACCTGCACTTTAGCGTCCGGGTCTGGACCTAACGCTGTGCTTCCCGAAAGATGCAATATCAACCCTATATCTTTGCCATAACCCCTATAACCCGCCTTTATAATTCCCTTATGCAATAAAACAGCATTTGCGCCGCCCTCAGCAACCTGATCAACAATGCTCCGCATGTCATACAAACCCTTAATTGGTCCAACAGTTATTCCATGATCCATAGGAATTATTACGGTTCTTTTTGTGTTTCGGTTCATTATACGGTCGATTCGAATTCTCTTTCCAATATCAGCCACGGCAAACCCTCACTTTGACATAGTCAATTACCAAAATAAAGATTACTATTCCCTCTATTTCAATTTTCATCACCATTATGAGTATAGGCCATTTTATGCGGAATAAGCGTAAGAGGGAGAGGATAGATTAACAGCTTCCAGACTGAAACATTTTCCACAAAATTTTTAAGTGATACATGAAGTAAACTTGATTGAAAGGAGAGGTTAACTTTCCTACGCAATGTTTAGGAGCCTTTTATTCACCTTTATTGGGATAGAAGAACTCCGAAAATGTTGTGCGGAAGTTGAAGTCTCTTCTTGATAGAAAAGAAGAAAGAGGGGAGAATGGTGAGAAAAACTACAAACAGCTTAATATTAACAATAATTTTGATTGGCACTCTCACATTAGCAGTTGGCGTTCAACCAGCTGATCAAGCATTTGCGTCTTCCGTAAAGGGTACATCTCTTCTCTTTAACGGTGGATTCGAGTTATGGTCAGGAACTCCTCTTTTGCCAGATGGATAGTTCAATGTCACATCTAGTCTTGGTATTCATAGATCGACAGTAGCCCATAGCGGAGGCTTTTCTCTTCGACTGGGTGGTGAAACCACCTCTGAGGAAGGGTGGAACCTCGCTGTTGTAATGGCTCAGGATGTCCCAGTCAATGTTGGCGTTTCCTACATGGTTGCTTATTATGCTTTCGGCCACAACCCATGGGGAACTCTAGCTGGTGGTATTAGCGTATACTGGTTGAATGCTTCGAAAGGCATGATTGGTGTAGCGATCCCGCGAGTGTCTCTTCCAACCGGTGGCGTATTGAATTATACGTCTTTTGCTGGTGCGAGTGATTCTGCTCCTTCAGGGGCAGCATATGCAAGGATACGCATTGAAAAAATGAGCTATGGTTTCATAAATTTCGACAATGTAGCATTTGCTACAACCGACATTTGGCCGATGCTTCAACATGATCAGCAACACACGGGATATTCCTTGGACACAAATATTTACCCCGTTCCTCCACTTTCAAAAATATGGGAATACGACACTACTTATTTGGTTGAACCTCCACCTGTAGTTTCAAATGATGGAGTCTATGTTGTAAGATACGATGGCTATGTATACAAACTTGACCCTTTTGTAGGACTACCACGGTGGTCATCTCCAACGAATATAGGTGCCTCGGTCAGCGCTAGCCTCGCGGTTAACGAAATGACTGGGCATGTATACGTTGGCGCAGGGGACAGTCGTTTAATTGCCCTTGACACTGGCACTGGCGGAACTGCGTGGACGTTTACAACCAGCGGACCGTGCCTCTGGGCTGATCCAATTTTTTCAGGTGGATTTGTTTACACAGGGTCAAGTTCTACTAATGAAGTCTACAAAATTAACGAAACCACAGGTGTTTGTGTATGGGCGTTTCCCACTCCTAACAATGGTGCTCCTGTAAGTGTAGCATTAGAAAGCGGAATAGGGATAGTTTACGTTGCATCATCTAACTTTATTAACGACTTTAGACTTTATGCAATAAAGGATGTGACTCCCGCCATAGTATGGCAGACCCCCATTCTCTCTCGCTGGTTCAATAGACTATTTAACAGTAGCTTATGGAAACGTGTACTGCACCACGGGGGTTTATGGTTTACCATATCTTTACGCCTTTGATGAGGTCAATGGAACTTTAAAATGGAGTAAGCCTGGTTGGCGCGGTCCATTCGCTATAGCTTATGGTAACATCTACATTAGTATAAATAATGAAGTGCATGCTCTAGACGCATTAACTGGTCTTCCAGTCCCAGGATGGAAAGTTTACACCGCAGTAGGCTATGAAGATCCACTCTATTATACTGTGGTTGCAAATAAAGTAGTCTATGCTGTGTTTGAGTTTAAAGCTTTGGAAAAATCTATTATTGTTGCTCTAGATGCGTATACAGGAGATAAGTTATGGGAACTTACCGCAGACTCGATTCTCAAACCTGTCATAGCACATGGTTCTCTTTATATTAGCTCTATGATGGGAATGGTGTATCGTTACTCCTATAACCCCGACATATATCCTACACGATTTGTTAGCGCAATTGCAGTTTGGTCTCATGATTCTGGTTCCACGAATCTAACCGACATTTACTACTCTATATACGATGCAACCAATGACACATGGTGGACTCTTGCTGGCACTCCAGCAGCTCCTATAGCTAGTCTCACCGGAAATGACAATTTCCCAGCAATCGCCTTTGACCACAGTCACAACGCTATAGCCATATGGTCTCATGATACAGGAGGAACGACAGGCTACGACCTTTACTATTCAGAGTGGCGCGGATCAGCTGTCGGTTGGACAACCCCGCTTCCAGTTGCATCATTAAAAGGCGACGATATAGACCCAGCGGTAGCTTTATGGAAAGATGGAACAGGCATGGCTGTTTGGTGTCATGATAGCGAGATGTGGTACGCCACTTGGACTGGAGCATGGGGTACACCAGCAAAACTAGTGGATCCTTGGCCTTCTGGTTTGACGGTCTATTACAAACAGCCTGAAATCACTTATGACGCAAACCACAACGCCATAGCCGTTTGGACAGACGAAAGCTATTGGTATGTTTACTATTCAGTGTTTAACGGCACAGGATGGACCTCACCTACACCAATAAGCAAACAGCCTGATGGGGCAGCAGTAGAATCAAGGAAAGGAATAGCTTCTGACAGGCTTGGAAATGCCAAAGTTGTTTGGAATTCGGAGGGATATGGTTTTTGGGATAACCAATATGCCCTTTGGAATGGAAGTGCATTCAGCCCCTCAAGCACTATATACAGTGGCTCAGCAGGTTTAGGCACAGCCATAGCCTTTGACGCATCCAACAATGCCATCGCAATTCACGGTACAACACTTGCCTTCGGAAACATTTGGTGTAATCGAGAGATGGGAGGTGTGTGGCAACCAACACAATTAGTCAGCACAAATGGCAGAGAACCACGAATCGCTTTTCTACCTAACGGTAAGGCCGTTGCAGTTTGGTGCGGACCAGGACCTAACGACCCCGACATCATTTATTCAATTTTGGACCCAAATTCAGGAACATGGACTACCAGCCCCATAGTGCCAACTGGCTTACCTGGAACAGACGCTCCATGGGAAGGTTCCGTGTCAATTGCATCTAGTTCTGGAAGCCCAACTATGCCACCACTAACTTTTGGCGTTGCGCCACCAGTAGGTGGCATCTTGATCCCTATTGATAAGTTTTGTTTATTAGCTCCCTACATTGGCTTAGCCTCAACAACAATAATCGCTGCAGCTGCCACAACCATCTACATCAAACGCATCAAACACAAAAAACAAAAACAATAATAATAACTACGCCACAATCCCCCATTTTCTTTGCAATTATAAGGTTAAAAGGTTTCAGTATGAAACCAAAAAGAAGCGCTTAGGAACAAAGAAAATGACCTTTACAAAAACTTGTTAAAGTTCGGAGTGTGTTATAGACGGGCGGGGTGGGATTTGAACCCACGACCGCAAGCTTTCTTCTCGCTTGCGTTTAGGAGGCTTGCGCCCTATCCATACTAGGCTACCCGCCCACAACAACCAATAACCAAAGCACATTTTAAACCTTAACGCACATTTATCACACAAAAAACTTAAACTATACAGCAACATTCAAAATGATAGCAACGCGGGGGTACCCGAGCCAGGTCTAAATGGGCTGTTTGGGGCGCAGACCAGCCTAAGACAAGGGGGAGGACTTAAGATCCTCTGGCGTAGGCCTCCGTGGGTTCAAATCCCACCCCCCGCACTTATTTGCCAGTAAAATTTGTAATGTTACTTATGAGTTTGTGCAATTTACTTTTCCAGTTTTGTATATGGGGAAATTTAAAAGAAATAATGGAGGTTTATGAAAAAAGGTGGGGTGGATGGAGTAGGGTGTTTAGCCTAAGTCGACGAATGAGCTTGCTGGCATGCCGCCTGGAGTTGTGCGTACGACTGTTAATGCGGCGCCTTTAGCTGTTCTAACTTCGATTTTTATGGTTTGGTAGTCAGCGACTCCGTCGTTGTATAGGTTGATTATTAGGAATGCTTTTTCGTTGGATTCCAAGACAGTGTCATTATCATCGTTGTAGAGTGCAAACATTGCTCCTTGAGATTGTATGCCGCTAAAGTTTGTATTATCAGCTAGTATTGTGTCTAAGCTTGTTGTGCTTGTTGAGTTTGCGCCTTTATAGATGTTTAGTAAAGTGGCGTTTGGTAGATATACTGAAACAACTACTGATTCGTTTCCGAGGTCCACTGCTGCTTTGCCTGCGGAGAGTTTCACAGGAACCACCATGTATTTAATGCATCGGCTTGAGTTGGTTTTTCCTGTGACTACTCCGTCTAGTTGTAGTGCGCTTAATGATTCGTCTAGGCCTGACTGCATTGTTTCTTTTGTTTTTTGTGTGGTGTAGAAGCCCATGTTGACGACTACGTAGCTTAGGGCTGCGGCGATTATGATGAATGCTATTAGGACTATGGCTGCTTCTACGCCGACAATACCCTTCTTATTCCTAAACAGTTTTTTGGCGAACATTTTAGCCTGCCACCGTTATCCAGCCAGTCTCCAACGATTCAGGAACATAGAAGTCCACTGTGAGCGGCGCAGCCTTTTCTGGTTTAACCTCCACAACAATGTGCGTTCTTGCGCTGGCGGGAGTGCTTAAACGTATCACTAAGTATCCTTTCTCGTCGGAATCCAAAGCCTCGTCGCTGTTGCTGTTCTGAATGAATAAAGTAGCATTGCCCGACTGAACTGTTTGAGCTAAAGTGGTGAAGCTGCTGTTAGTTTGCATGGTCATCGTACCATTGTATATGTTTGGCCAAGCGCTTCCTGCGACTGTTAATGTTACAGCTGTTTCATTTTGTCCGAGCGCCACGTATTTGACGCCGTAAGCCCTTATTGGAATAACTATGGCATCAATTTGTGTTGCACTGGATGCGTTTAGCATTATGCTTCCGTCAACCACCAAGGGTGTGCTTGATTGTCTTAGGCTGTCTTGCACTACTGTTTTGCCGCGTTCTGTTGCGAACAAACCTTGGTTAATAACCATGAAGCTGAATGCGCCTGCGATTATGACGAAGGCTATGAGGATTATTGCTGCTTCTAAGCCCATCACTGCCCGTTTTTGTTTTGATAGTTTCATCAAAGCTTTTTTCCAATTCATTTTCTTCATCTTCCTTTTTAGCGCTTTTGAGTTATGTGTATCCTATATTAAGTATTATGAAATGACAATCTGTATTTGTAAAATTTACAATTTTGATTCCGAATAATGAATAAATTACAAAATCAGATTCAAAATCAGACTAAAAAGGGGAACTAGCGAAGCCGCCGTTCCTAACGCAAATCCACATACCTATTCTCAAGCAAACCGCCAGGAATCGTACGAACAACCGTTAAAACTGCGCCTCTAGCGCCTCTAACCTCAACCGTAACGGTTTCATAATCCGCTATTGTATGGCGCACTCCTGGAAATTCCGTCACCGTACTGTTCAAGTGAACTATTAGGAAAGCCTTTTCATTTAATTCGAGAACTGTGTCGCCATCGCCGTTGTAAATTACGGACATAGCCATATCAGTCACATTCATGCTGTAAGAGCGACTTAAATTTCCCATTAACACGTCACAGTCAGTTTCAACTTGTGAACCGTTCATGTAAACTCCGTTGTATATGTTTAGCAAAGTTACGTTGGGCAGGTACACCGAAACTACAATGGCTTCCTTTTTAAGGTCCAACGCAGACTTTCCAACAGACAATTTAACTGGCAAAATCAACCATTCAACATGGCGTTGACTGTCTGTTTTCCCAACAACTATGCCGTCCAACTGCAACGCACTTTGCGATTCATCAACACCTTCTTGCATTGTTTCCTTAGTTTTCTGCGTTATATAAAGACCCATATTAACAACGACATAGCTTAAAGCAGCAGCAACTATTATGAATGCTATTAGGACTATGGCGGCTTCAATACCAACAACACCCTTCTTATTCCTCAACAACCTTCGCATCAACCATCCCCTCCTAGAATATTGGCACATAAGTGTTCTGCGGCATAGACTCTGGTATCGTAATCTCAATCGAAAGCGTAGCACTTTTCTCAAGCCTAATTTCAATATTTATTTGCGCCCTGGCAGGAGCTGCTGCATCCGACGCTAACGTAATTATTAGGAAGCCTTTCTCGTTTGTGTCTAAGGCTTCATCGCCGTTACTATGTGCAATTGCAAGAACAACTCCAGTAAACAATCCTTGGTTATAACCTTCACTGTACGTTCCATTTATGTAAACATCCCGTGATTCTCCACCGCTGACAGTTTGGTTGGCATGTCTGAATCCCACAAAATCGTCGAATTGTTTTCCAGTTGGGTCATATGTGATGTCGTTAGTGGTATAGTACGCTGGGTTGGGATATGGTGTTCCATTGTAGCCCATGTATAAAACGCCTAGGTAAGCGTTTGCCCAAGCACGTTCGCCAACTCTCAAGACCATGACTGTTTGGTTTCTTCCAGCAGCCACATATTTCACTCCGAAAGCTTTTACTGGAATTATGATAACGTTCACTGTCTTGCCGTCGGGGGTTGTCCTCACGAAAGTTGTTCCATCTATCGTTAACGGTGTGCTTGCTTGCTTCAAACCTTCTTGAATGACTACTTTGCCTCTTTCTGTTGCGTATAAGCCTTGGTTAACAACCATAAAGCTGAAGGCAGCGGCAATTATGACGAAGGCTATTAGCACTATTGCTGCTTCCAAGCCTATAATGGCTCTTTTTTGTTGCACCAGCTTTCTTAGTGGATTATTGTTTAAGGCGATGTTTGGAATTTTTTGGTTGCATGAGGGGCATGTTACCATTTTAAGCTTTGACCTTGTATGCCATTCGTATCCACATTTTCGGCATTTGATGTTTGGTTTTTCTTCCATTTTCCACCACCTACGCTTACTCCTCCACCACCACTACTTCCACCACTAGTATAGCGAGTATTAAGATTTAATAAACATTATTTAAAAACCATATTCAGAATACAAACTCAGAACATGAATTCAAAATACAGAATTCAAATCAACACCATAATCCCTAAAAACTCCCAATTACCACAAAAAGCCTTAAATTGGCAGTTCTATGCTTGGCATGGCGCCCAAAGCCATTTCTATAAATATATGAGCAACCATCCAAGTTATACCACTTATCACCAGAAGAATTGCAAAATTTATGAGAAACGTTCCCCAATATCCCGCTGCAACCTCCTTAATCGTTAAAGCATTTACAACAGCCATTATGAAAACCAACGCTATGTTGCCAACTTCAAGTATCGGTATGGGAATAGCATTAAAACCAAAATAAGGCAAATTCACCAGATATTTGGACATAAACCCGGCAAGCACCTGCACAACAACAAGCAAAACAACAGTTAAAGGCTGCATAACCATAATTATCGTTTGGAAGCCTTTAGCCATAATATCCCTTGCCTTCCTAAATTCAATAAACTTAACAACACGGTTTCCCAAGGCGTTGCCTATCTCCAAAGGATTAGCCCCTCTGCTCAGAGAATCCAACAATATCCTGTTGCTGATATGAACTTGATATGACGCTGCCTCGGAAGACAGCGCCTCTAAAGTTTGCTCATGCCCTATTCCAAGCTTTAACCTCGCCAACGCCTCATTTACAAGCTTTTTAAACGGACCAAGCTCCATCTGCCTTATATAAGACAAAGCAGCCCTCAAATCAGATGTGGACGCTAAGTTTTCTCCCAAAGCCTTCAGAAAAGTTGGATAGTTCCTGTCAATTTTGTTAACGTATCTCTCAAGCATATAACCAAACATTCCAGGAATTAACATTCCCAAACCTAAAACCATAAATGCAAGCGGTGGTCCCCGTGAAAAGTATAGGAGTATGGCAAGCACAGTTGAGGATGCTCCAGTGGAGATTAAACTCCATCTCATTCCAAGGTAAAGCCTATGCGGATACCTTCCAATATAAACAACATTTTCTTTTGGAGATGTCGTTCTAAAGAGGACATACATCATTATAACGGCTGAAGCTGCGATTAAGTAGCCGAAGATTATGGCGCTTGGGTCAATCATGAAAATAGCCATAATCACAATGGTCATTATCAAGAACACGGTTACGCTTTGAAAAGATGTGAATATTCCTCCAAGAGTTTTTAAAGTTTCAATTGCACGTGTGTAATAGCCTGAATACTCCTCAATCAGCATAGACGATTCCATTTCCAAATATCCCTTCGGCTCCACTGTTGAAAACACATTTGTAAAACGAACAAGTATATCCTTCAACGGCGGCTTAACAACCTCAGCAACATGCGCGGTAGCCTTTGTAATGCCATATCCAAAATCTTTGGCTAGACCACGAATTTTCTGGAAAATCTTGCTGTAAAACCCATATTCCTTGTTTTCGGCAATTGTTCTTACAAGATCTTCTGGTGAGGTTTCACCCATAGATAAACCATACATGTGAAAAACGACGGTTGTTAAGGTGAAATCAACTCTTTTCGGAAAACGCCTTCCTGATGTATACTTCAAAAACCACAAGGCGATAAGTCCTATTGATAAAATTAGGATTGTTTCAAGCGTTTTTCCAATCGCCAAATAATAAACTGAAAAAAGCAGTGAAGGAACCATTAACAGTAATAGCAACACGTGTTTTCTCGGCATTTTCACTTCCAAGGAACCTTCATCTCCTTCACTTTACGATATACTTCCCAAATGCCCTTCTCACGTGCAGCAATTACGGTTGCCCAGACATCGCTGTATCTTGGAAAATTATCTG
Organism: Bathyarchaeia archaeon; assembly: GCA_038848525.1. GTDB lineage: Archaea > Thermoproteota > Bathyarchaeia > Bathyarchaeales > Bathycorpusculaceae > JAWCNN01. The sequence goes on from JAWCNN010000003.1 coordinate 89,238, forward strand.
CAAGAAAACTTAGAATTTCGGCTCTAGCCTTCAATTCTTCATAAAGCTCCCTTAACCTCTCTTTCCCCCATCCTCGAAAAGTGAGAACTTTTGTTTCTAGGTGATAGCTTGAACCCATAAACCGAAGCACATCCAAGTCTGCATCATAAATGAATGTTGGCAGATAGTTTAGTCTGGCTTCGTCTGGCTCGTATCCTATTATTTCATTTATTGATGTAACTCTTCGTATGAACTTTCTCCCCCGTTCCATCCTAGCTTGAAAAATTGTTAGGTTTAATCCATCTATGTGCGTTTTTGGGACATCTATGGGATGGGATGTAAGCCTCTGAAAAAGTTGACCTAATGTTCCAGCGTGCATGGTTGACAAAACTGGGTGTCCAGTTTCGATTGCTTGAAAAGCCACTCTTCCCTCCTCACCTCTTATTTCGCCCACGATGATGTAGTCTGGTCTTTGCCTTAAAGCGGCTTTCAAAAGGTCAAACATTGTTACGGGTGCGCCAGTATGTAACCTTGTAACTTCTCTAATCCAGTTTTTGTGGAGCACGTTTATTTCTGGGGTTTCTTCAATGCTTATGATTTTGGAGTCGGAGTTGATGAAGCTTGTGAGGGCGTTTAGGGTTGTTGTTTTTCCAGAGGCGGTTTCTCCGCAAACCATGGCTGAAATTCCAACTTCGAAAAGCATCCACAAGTATGCGCCCAACTCAGGCGAAAAAGTTTTCCATTTTATTAATTGCGCAACTGAGATGGGTTCTTTAGGAAACTTTCTTATTGTAAAGTTGCTTCCCCGAAGGCTTATGTCCTCACCGAAAACTATGTTGAATCTAGAGCCGTCGGGCAAGTGAATGTCTATTATTGGATGTGTATAACTCAAAACTTTTCCATAACGCTCTGATATGTTCCTTAATAGATGGTTTATTTCATCCTTTGAAACGTAAATGTTGGTTTCCAAATGTCCAAACATTTTATGGTAAACAAAAACTTTGCCTTCTCCTGGAATACTAATATCTTCCAGCCACGGGTCTGCCAAAAAACCGTCGAGAAATCCATGCCCAACTTTTTCCCTTAAAAAGTGGTACAACACCGCACTTTCAGATTTTTCTTTGGGAAATTTAACCATCTTACTTTTAATGGCACGCTTAAAAAGCGCGGCTAAAACCCTTTCCTTTTCTGCTTGGTACTCTTTATCTTCTATGAGTCTGGCAACAGCAACCTCGATTCCATCCAGAAGCTGGCGGTCTGGTTTTTCAGGTTCTATAATGTTGTACTTTCCAATTTCTCCGCCGATGTCGATATGCGCATAAATTCCCATTCCCAAAGGGTATAAAAGGCTGGTTTCTTCTTCATTCCACCCTGAATCAAGATTTAACATGTAGCGGGGTTTTATAGGCAAACCTTCCAAATAGGATGTCAGATAAGGGTGTTCCTTGGCGGCTTCCTCTAATGTTTCGCAAATTTCCCTCCTGAAAGGCCAAACATCCTCTTCTGCGGCTTCTTCCTTTTTCCTAAACAATGATATTTTGAAGCTTGGTATGCTTAATTTAAGTTTCTTGGACATGGCGTTTTCCCTTTTTAAATTTTCACTCCGCTGAGGGGCATGACTCTCAAGCCAATTTGAGGGTTAATTTCAAGTGTTATAGCGCTTTTTCGTTCGCCACTCACGCCCCAAAGCTTAACAACCCTAAGCGATTTGACGTCCATTCCTGATATGCTAGCATTTTTAAGCACTAAGTAAACGTCTGAGCTTGCTCTTAGTTTCATTATTGTTTCTTCAGATAGAAACTCTGGATGAAATGTGGCGACAACTGTCTTCTCATCGGAAACCAAATTTTTCATGCGAGTGACAAAAGTTAAAAATTCCGATGCAGGCGTGTTTACGGTTAACACGCTTAGGCTGTCAATAATTACAGTATCATAAAACTTCTTTTTTAACTCTAAAAAGTTGGATGCAACTCTAAGGAAAAACGAGCTTAGAAAGTCGTTCCATCTGCCGCCTTCAACGTGTAATGGGTAAATGTTAAGTTGTCCAGACAAATAATAACCATAGACATCTAGGTTAACGGATTTCATCATGGAAAGATATTCCTTCACTGTGGCCTCGCTTGAAATCACGTAAACCTTTAATCCCTCGTTGAGCATTGCGGAGGCTATTTGCTGAACAAAAATTGTTTTTCCAGAACCATATTCGCCTTCAATAGAAATTAAGCTGGGATGGGGAATCCCACCGCCCAAGTCTCTGTCAAGCTCCGATATACCCAAACTTATAACCTTCATTCTGTTCTGACATCCTCCGCACAGGTTTTCACGCCATAATGCGTAACAAAAACCACGGAAACCAAACTGCCCACGGGAATTTCCGGCGCTCCATCTGGAATGTTAAATGTAAACAGCGCCTCTTCGCCTGGATTTATAAAATTGTGTTTGTCTGGATTGAAAGTGTAGCTTGTGTTTGAAACTTTAATTTCCAAAACTTGGTATTCTTCGATGGGGTAAGACCGCCATGCAGAACCGTCAAAATAGGACAGTATTATCGTGTTCCATTCAAATCCAGTTTGGTTTTCAAGAAAAATGACTTTGGCGCCTATGTTTCTCACGGTTATGTTGCATGATGTGGCGTTTATGACGTCAACTGTCAACTCTAACGCAACATCAAACTTTTCCCTTTCACGGGTCACATACTCCTTAGCCATGTAGGAAATTTCTTTTAAACCTTGAAAGATGGTTATTAAAAAAGAGGAGGATATGGCAAGTAAAACTATTAAGATGATTGAAGAGGTTATCGTCGTAGAAAAACCCATTTAATCACTCCCTAAGAAGGCGCTGGAAAGAGATAACTGCTACCCGTCCCCTTTGAAGGAACTATTTTAGCCTCGAAAATTACTCCTTCCACATCGCTTGACGGATAAGCCCTTACAGTGGCTGTTTCCCGCGGCTCCCATACGCCATCACCGTCAGCATCTGAAAGCGTGAACTGACCACTTCCAGCATTTGCTGTCGAGTTATAAGTGTATAGCTGAGCCTTTCCGTATTCGCCTACATAAACATCCACATAAGTAAAATCACTAAGCGGTAGATACCCAACGTTTTTAGCATATATAACAAAGTGGGATGGCGTGGTGGAATTATCCACAGTGGCGTAAACTATTTCCAACTGCAGATTAATTATTCTTTTATAATCATTTACATTCTGGACTAATTCGTTATGTACTAAGTTTCCAGTGTATAGGGCGTATGTGGAAAAGACGCTTGCTAAACATACTGAGGCTATGACCATTATGATGTGGGATAAAGTTACGGAGAAACCCATTATGCACCCCTCTTAGCTTTTTTGACGCTTCCTTCCGCTATGGAAATGAGCATTTTAGCATCGTCCAAACGTATTTCTATTCCAGACGCAATTGACGCCTTATACATGTTTAACAACAATTTTCCCTTTGAAAGCCCCTTTGACTTAGCTTTTTCAGCCGCCACCGCCAAAGAATACGCTTGTTCGCTGGAATTTTTTGGCAAAAAGCCCAAACTCTCATAAGACTTTGCAAGTTGTTTTACATCGTCTGAGGTGAAACCCAAATCAAGGAGAGACCAAACCCAATCTAAATATACAGTTCCAGCTCGGGGCGATTCAAGCTTGGAGGGGGGCTGTTCTTCACTTATGGGTTTGGTTTCCAACGTTTCCTCTTCCGAAATTGAAGGCGGTGTAATAGATTTTTCTTCAACTTTTTCCTCAGTCACTTCCTCCTCATTTTTCCCTAAAACTAAGGATTTAACGCCTGGAGGTAATCTTTCATGGTTTAGCTTTTTCAAATCTTTCTCGCTTGAAATGGCTCGTAAAAGGTTGAATGGATTTTCAATTTCGCTTACCGCCGACCTTATGTCAACAATGGATTTTTTAAGTTCGGATACTGCTGTTTTCAAATCTTGTGAGAGTTTATCAACATCCGACTTTATTTTTTCAATTTCCTTCTTTTCTACACCTTTTTCATCCTTCTCCTCAGCTTTCTTTTCCATATCTTTTTCATTTTTCTTTTCTTGCGTTTCATTTTCCTCTTTCGCCATACAACATCCCTTTCAAAGCTAACAACTTATTTACTATACGAATCCACAATTTACATTTAAATTATGTGAAGCCAAAATTCATATTTGTAAAATTTGCAATTTAGAATCAAAATCTTATAACATTTGCAAAATTAGATTCGGAACTCGAACACATAGAGCCTCTATCTTAAGGAAGCTTAATTCTGAAATCTTCTTTGATAACGTTGAGTGCAACATTCGTAACCGTTCTTTTTACGTATGGAATAGTCAACAAATGTTTTATGAAGGCGTTTAGGCTTTCTCTGTCCTTAAACCTTGCAGTCACTATGATGTCAAAATCTCCAGTAATATCATAAACAGAAACTGCATTATTCATCTTCGCAATTTCCTGTTCAACATCTAGAAGGTGCTTGCCCTCAGCTTGAATTAGTATTACGGCTGTTAGACTGTATCCCACTTTGTTGGGATCTACCATTACCGTGTATGCCTTTAAAACTCCCCTTTCCTCTAAACTTTTGACACGGTTGAGGGCTGTTCCCACGGATATTCCAAGTTTGCGTGCTATTCTGTTGAAGCTTAACCTAGAATCTTCTTGGAGTAGATTGATGATTTGCATGTCTATTTCATCTATTTTTACGGTTAAATCCGTTTCCAAAGTTGTTCCTCCAAAACCTAATTGACTGAACGTTTATATATTTTCTGGTTAATATAATATAAGTTTTTCTATTAAAACGCAACATTTATATATAAAAATGCAATATCTGTTCAGCTGGTTGAACAAACATGTCAATCAAAACAGAAGATCCTAAAAAATCGGCTATTGAATCGTTAAAGGCAAACAAAGTGCGATGGATACACTCAACCTTCGTGGACATACGCGGTTTAATGCAAGACATGGTTGTGCCAGCAAGAGAATACATTAACGGAACAGCATTCACAGCGGGTTTAGGCTTTGACGGCTCCTCAATCAGAGGTTTCAAATCCATAGATGAATCAGACATGGTTCTCATGCCAGACCCAAAAACTTTGGCGATACTTCCATGGACAAGCGATGAAAGCCAAAAAAGCGCTATTGTCATAGGTGATGTTTATGAGGGTTACGGCGGGAAAGAGCCATCTGAAGTTTGTTCAAGAAGTTACGTCGCAAAAAAAGCGGTTAAAACAGCCAAAGAAATGGGTTACACAGCGTATATAGCGCCTGAACTGGAGTATTTCATATTTTCTTCAATTGACCCAACCAAACTTGTCTGGGATTTGTGGGTTAGCCCAAAAGGAGGCGAAGGCGACTCGTGGGGCGCTCCGAGAGTTGTGCCTCAATCTCCTGAAATTTCCCCAGGCAACTTTGCTCTCAGACCGAAAGAGGCGTATTTTAGACCTCCTCCAGAGGACACAACAATAGAATACCGCAATGAAGTTTCGGCAATACTTGAGGAATATTTCGGTTTCATCGTTGAGAAGCATCATCATGAAGTGGCTACTGCTGGTCAAATTGAAATTGCCTTTCGCTTTGGCGATTTGGTGGAAACCGCTGACAGAACAATCTATTACAAGTTTGTGGCTAAGAACGTGGCGAAAAAGCGTGGGTTGATAGCCACTTTCATGCCTAAGCCCGTTTACCTCGACAACGCCAGCGGTATGCACACTCACATTTCGCTATGGAACGGCGAAACCAATGTCATGTATGATGAAAATGACGATTATGCCGAGTTTAGCCAAACTGGAAGATACTTTGTCGGTGGACTTTTAGAACACGCCAGAGCCTTAACCGCAATATGTTGTCCAACAATAAACTCTTATAAGCGGCTTGTTCCAGGATTTGAAGCGCCAATATACATTATGTGGTCTCGCCGTAACAGGTCAGCCCTCATACGAATACCACTATACTATAAAGGAAGGGAATACGCCCCCTACAAACGTGTTGAATACCGAGGTGTAGACCCATCATGCAATCCATATTTGGCTTTCGCTTGTCTGCTAATGGCTGGATTAGACGGAATAAAAAAGAAGATTGACCCAGGCGACCCAGTTGACGAAGACGTTTACAAAATGACTCCTGAAAGACGGAGAATGCTGGGAATAAAGGAGTTACCCACAACATTACGTGATGCTTTGGAAGAAATGAAAAGCGACGAGGTTATCCACAGAACCCTTGGAAGCCACATATTCGACGCTTTCATAGAGTATAAAACAAACGATTGGAACCAATATTGTTTATATGTGACGCCTTGGGAAATAATGAAGTATCTCGATTATTAAAATGGAGAGGTGAAAAGTGAAAGCGTACATATTCGTGCAAACAAAACCTGCAACTTCACTGGAAGTGATTTCACGAATAAAAAACAAGGTTAAAGAGGTTGTTGTGGCAGACGCCATTTACGGAAGGTTCGACGCAGTCATCGTGATAGAAGCGCCAAACTTGGAAAGCATAAACGAAATCCTCTACAAAGTAATCGAGCAAGACCCAAACATAATCCACACAGAAACCGCCTTAGTGCTTTCGCAAGAGTCAACCAAATAATGTTGGGTGAAGTGACTTTGACTTCAAAAGATTTACGCCGCAAAACCCTAAGGGCTTTCGTGATGGTTACGGTCAAGCCTGGAACATCCGAAGAAATCGTTCGTTCTAGACGAATAAAAGGCGTGAAGATGGCTAATTCGGTTTTGGGCAGGTTTGACGCTGTTGTGGTGATTGAAGCAGACAGCCTTGAACAGCTTAACAAGATAATCTATGAAATGGTGGAGCAGCATCCAAACGTGATCCGCACGGAAACCCTAATCTCAATCTTTCATCCACCAATTTCAAACCCTTCCTAAACCAAAACTGGGTGGTTAACAAAAGTGAATTTTAAAGAATTTTATCGCGTGTTGCCTCTAAAAACAGACCCCATAATTGACGATACCACCTTGAGAGACGGCATTCAAATGCCCGGTTTAGCCACATCTCCAGAGGAATCGGCAGAGATTGTTAGGATGCTTGCTGAATGCGGAGTTGAAAGAGTGGAGCTGTTTCACTACCAAAACCCAGACAAAAAAGCTGTAAAGTTGATTAAGCAGTTGGGCCTAAACATTAGAATGGCTGGGTGGTGCAGAGCGGCTAAGGAAGACATAGACAACAGCCTCACATGCGACTTCGACGAAATTGGAATTTCACATCCAGTCTCACACATCCATTTCATGGTTAAATGGCCTGAAAGAACCGCCGAAGAACTATTGAACAGAGTGGTTGAAGTTGTTGAGTATGCAGCTAAGGATCAGGGCTTGAGGGTTTTTGTCCACGGTGAAGACAGCACACGAGCCGATTGGGGATTTGAAAAGAAGTTTATTAATGCTGTTGCCGATGCTGGAGCGGAATGCTACAGAGTATGCGACACTGTTGGAATTGGTTTGTCAGACTTTAATGCGCCATTGCCTAATGGTATTCCCGCCAAGGTAAGGGCAATCAAAGCTGAAACCAAAATCGAAAGCATCGAAATTCATGCGCATGACGATCTTGGAAACGCTGTTGAAAACACTTTAGCCGCTATCAGGGCAGCGTCTGGCGTTTGGAACAGAATATACGCTAGTACAACCTATTTGGGTATTGGTGAGCGTGCTGGAAACGCTGAAACCGAAAAAGTTTTGATGAACCTTTACTTGCATCACGGCGTCAAAAAATTTGAGGGCAAAACCGAGAAACTAAAACAGATGGCGGATTTCATTGGTAAAGCCACGGGCTATAGGGTTCCACCTAACAAAGCAATCGTGGGCGATTACGCCTTCGCTCATGAATCAGGAATTCACACTCACGCGGTGCTGAAAAATCCCATCACGTACGAGCCGTTTCCCCCAGAACTTGTCGGAAACACAAGGAGATTAACCATTGGTAAACACTCAGGAAAAGCCATAATCCACCACAAAATAAAGGAGATTTTAGGAAGACCCGTAACTGAACACCAGCTTAACGCTGTCGTGCAAAAAGTGAGAAGAATTTATGAGGGAGGGCGAAAAGCCTCTTTGAGAGAGGAAGAATTTAGAAAGATTCTGCAGGATGCTGGATTAACATAGCATTTAAGTTGGTTTCCACGAATTCACGTTGTATTCATGTAAAACTGCATTATAAACACCAGATGTCCATTCAGCTATTTTATCCCAGTTGTAATTCCATAAACATTTTTGATATGCGTTGTGAACAATCCAATCTCTAAACCCTCTGTCTGTGACGACTCGTGTAATAGCCCAAGCCAAAGCTTCAGGATTGTTCATGGGAACCTTTAACCCAGTGCCTTCATGGTCCACTATTTCGTTCAATCCTCCACATGCCGTTACCACCAGTGGGCAGTGGGCTGCCATGGCTTCTAGGGCAACTATTCCGAAGGGTTCAAACCTTGATGGCACAACAGTTACGTCAGCCACGCGGTAAAGAGCCCGTAAAGTCCAGTCGTCAACATGCCCAGCGAAGAACACTTTGTCGTGTAAACCGAGATTATCTGCGAGTTGTTGGTATTCGTCTCTTTGCGGTCCGTCGCCTACAACCACTATTTTCGCTGGGATGCCCTTGCTTAAAACAATGGGTAAAGCCTTAATTAAAATGTCTAAGCCCTTTTCTGGCACAAGTCTTCCAACATAGAGAAGAATTTTCTCTGAATCATGCGCAAACCTTCTTTTGACGTCCCAAAAATTGAAGTTAAACCAAAACTTTGTCACGTCAACGCCGTTCGGAACAACACAGAGCTTGCTGCTTGGAACACGGAAACACCATGAAACGTGGTCGCGCATGTAGTAGGAACATGTTATTATCCGCCAAGCTTCATAGCAAAGCCAACCTTCAACTTCGTGGATGGACTGTTGAAGATCGTTGCGAATTCCGATTCTTCTGCCGTATTCTGTGCTGTGAATTGTCACGATTAGGGGCTTTCTATAAAGGTGTTTAAGCCCTATTCCCGCAACGCCTGAAAGCCAGTCGTGAGCGTGTATTATGTCAATACCGCCTATGAAGTTTATTAAGTCGCAAGCCTTTCTTTCCATAGTTTTTTGCATACGCAAAGCCCAACTGTAAAAAGAATCTCCAGCGGCGTAAGCCTCAAACCTATGAACGTTTACGCCGTCTATGTTCTCGTATTCCCTAGCGCCTGGAAAATTGCAAGTTACAACGTGAACTTCCATCCATTTGCGGACCAGAGCCCTTGACAAATCAAAGACGTGGGCGGCTATTCCGCCTATTATTCGTGGAGGGAATTCCCAAGAGAGGTGGAGGACACGCATTTCATAACCGCCTATCCAACAACTTTTTCATAAACAGAAACTATTTTGTCCACCCATCCGTCGCCGACAGGCCAAACCACATCTATTTTGCCAAAGTGTCCACCGCCGTAATACCTTAAAATTTCATTTTTAAGCCATTCAGTGTTTGCAATAACTCTGGCTGACTCCCAAATTCCCATATCCTCAATTTCCTTTATTGCAATGCTTGTCGGACCGAAATTGTTGTGGCAACGATGTCCCTCTATGGAATGGAAAGTTACGATGAAAGGTATGTTAAAGGCGTGTTTTAGGCTGATGGCTGGCGGCACAGTTAACCATTCATGGACATGTATAAGATTTATTCTTTTTTGGTGTTGTCTATAAAAGTAAATGATGTTTGACGCTTCAGCTTCCATCTGCGTAGATGCCGTGATAACGTATGTTAAAACGCTCGCCATGGGATGCGTCTTCACGGGGTTAGCGATTCTGTGAACGTGCACTCCGCAAATATCTTCGAATCCTGGACGCCAATCGTCAACCACTACAATTTCAACATTGTGTCCCCTTTTCACAAGTTCATGGGCTAATGTAGCCACATGGTCAGAAACGTTTCCAAGTCGTTTTGGCGGGTACTCCCAAGTTAAGATTAGGACGTTCATTTGTCCATCAAACCTTCAAGGAAAACTACGTCAGTACCTAGTAGAAGTTAACTCTCTACATCGGATTTCTAATATGTTATAAAGTCTATACCTCAACTCTTCACCCCTAAAGTTTTGCATTCTGATATACCTAATCCTTTCAGCCAACTCATCATCGCCTAAAACATCTTGAACCCATCTTTCTATATCGCCTCTTGGAACATGAAATTCTAGGGCTTTTATGCTAACCTTTTTAATCTTCTCAACCATTTCTGAAAGGTTGCAGGCGGAAACCCCAGTGAACTTGTCTGGACCCATGTCAGTGTGAAAGCGAAAACACTTTTCTGAGGGTAAATGCTTGAAGACTCTCCAAGCTTCTTTGGGCAGAGCGCCTATGGCAATTAAGCCCGAACCCGTAACCCTAAACGTCGGCGGATTGTTGTTGACTTTTTCTAGGAGGTTGTTTTTCTCCAGCCAACCGAGGTAAGTGAGCATGTCGGAAGCGGTGTAGGGTTCTCCAAACCTTTTTGCAAGTTCTTCCGCTGTGGTTTTATCCATCGCGTGAATGGTTCTTAAAATTTTGATGTCCTCTTCGGTTAGCTGTGAGATGGATTCATCACCTCCATCCGTTTAGGTTTTATGAAAGTAACTATTTTAATTGCTTTAGCTTATTAGCTTTAAGTAAAAAGGGTGGAAATGGCATGAGTGAACCAACCTTGCACTTGGCGTTGGTTTTGCACATGCACCAGCCTAAATACAATTTGACTGGTCCAGCCTATGAATCCGAAGTTGCCGTGGACGTGTTCCGCCAAACAATTCATCCTTACACTTATCCGGCAGAAGCGGTTAAACGCAATAAAAAGGCGAGAATAACCCTCAACTACACTGGAAGCCTAATTGAGCAACTCAACGAGCTTATGAGCGTTGATTTTGACTTTAGGCTTGGGGGGTTGTGGGATAAATTTAGGGAGTTGAAAAGTTTGGGGATGGTGGATTTTACTGGTTGCGGATATTTCCATCCGATTTTCCCATTAATTCCAGAATTGGACGGTCAAAAACAAATTGAGATGCATTTGGAAATGTACAGGAACACGTTTGGCGGACGGCCCAGTGGTTTGTGGCTTCCAGAATTAGCCTTTAAAATGGAGCTTATTCCGCTTCTTGAGCGGATGGGTTTTAAGTGGGTTATTGTTGATGGTCCGCATGTGGTTAACGCAAATAGGGATAAAAACAGAAACGAGCTTTTGTATCATCCCCATTATGCAAGGTATGGCGGAAGCACGATAATTGTTGTTCCAAGAGACAGAGACATCAGCAATGCGCAGCAGAGCGGTTACAATCCCATCTGGCTGAAGAATGAGGTGCAACGTAAAATTCAACCTTTTAATGATGGGAGTATGCTGTTAACGGTTGCCACTGACGGTGAAAATGGCTGGTTTAGGCATTCAGGTGAAAACGCTGGTTTTTGGGGTTGGTTTTTTGAGCCGCTCCTTTACTTGTTGGATAAAGACCCTGAATTCCAGTTTATTAGGCTGACCACAGTTGACGAGTATCTTAGGGAGTATCCGCCTAAAGACACTGTTGTGGTGGAGGCTGGAAGTTGGAATGTTCCAGGCGCAGTTGATGATGGGCGGTTTTTGAAGTGGACTGAGGGGTGGGAAAGGCAGGAGGTTTGGAATGTTATTTTGGAGACAAGTGGGCTTGTTCGTGAAGTTAGCGGGAAAGTTGGGGTGTTGGGCGAAGATTGTGCTGTTGGTTTGAGGGAGAATCTGGCGGAGGCTTGGAGGTGGCTTTTGATGGCTGAGTCAAGTGATTACTTTTGGTGGGGCGCTCAGGATTGGTTGAATAAGTCTAAGATTTGTTGTGCAAAGGCTAGGGAAAAGGTTAAGGAGATCATGCGCGTTGTGGTTTAAGTGTTGTTGTTTTTGGGGGAAAATTAACAATAACATTTGGGTTGATGGTTTATTGAGACTGTAACATTTTACCATAAAAATTAAATATGGTTTATATAGGCTATGGTTTTTGTTGAAAGGAGAGGCAAACTTTCTATACAATTGTTTGATGGGGCTTCTGTTCTCCTCTCTGGCGGATGGAAGCTCAAATGAAGATGTTGTATAGGATTGTAAGCCTCTTCTTGAAAAGGGAAAAATAAGGATAAAGGAGGAGAAAGGAGAGAAATGATGTTTGGAGGGGTTAGGCGCAAAACAGCCTACAGCCTAACAATAACAATACTATTAATTGGAGTTTTAATAACAACAGTTAAAATCCAACCAGTTAAAGCAAGCGAGCCCGGCTTGATTGGTTACTGGAAATTCGATGAAGGAAGTGGAACAACAGCTTATGATAGTTCTGGAAACAATAATACAGGCACATTGGTTAATGGACCCGCTTGGGTTGATGGAAAAATTGGAAAGGCTTTAAGTTTTGACGGAATAGATGATTACGTTGAAGTCCCTGATTCCAATAGCCTTGATTTAATTACCTCTTTAACATTAACAATGTGGTTAAAGCCCGCCATTAATATAAGTTCCGACAATCCTTGGTATTACACCTTATTGATAAAGTGGCATGGAGCAGGGGATCAATGGCGCACTGGATACGCTATTCAACTTAAAGAAGCGGCGAGAATCGTGTTTTTGCGAGGTCATGGAGGCGGAGAATGGAGCCAACTTTTTGGGGCTGAACATACATGGAATGCTGGTGAATGGTATCACATTGCAGTAACTTATGATACTTCCTTATCATCTGGAAATGGAAAAATATATGTGAACGGCGTCCTTGATGCTCAAGACAATGAAACAAGACCTCTGGCTATAAATACTCTCTCACTTTTCATTAATAACGACCCTTATGAATCCTCGTGGCATCCTCTGGTAAAATTCTTCCCTGGAGTAATTGATGATGTCAGAGTCTACAACAGAGCTTTATCTGGTGATGAAATTAGAGCCTTAAGTCGCCCTGACCTCTTTCAATATATATATCAGATATTTTCGAAAATTGAAAAAGAGGGCGAATATTACGGTATCTCCGGCTATCTTGCACGTGAAGAATTAGAGCCTAACAAAGCAAGATTGTTTGGTGGTGTAAAATTCGGTAATCCGTTCACAGGAGAACCGATTGATATCTGTACAATATTAGATATTGTCGCTGGAGATGCAACATCGAGACTTTCAGTGGAAATTCATGATATTCTTGGTGCCAAAAGAGTAAGTGGACATTTTGAAGTAGAGGCAAAGATTTTTGAATATGGTTCGTGTGTGGCAACTGGAGAGTTGAGCATTGGTTTTGATGCTCAAGGGCACATGATAGCAGATCAATCAAGTATCAAATTAACAGATAAAATCTCAGGTGGCTGGTTAAGACTCGGTGCCTCAGGTGATTGGAAATGGATGAATCACAAAATCACTATTGGTTTTGGAATAAAGTTTTCTCCAACATATACACATAAGATCAACGGCTCAATAGTTTACGGAAACTCCTCTACACCTCGATTCACCGCTGAGATAGCTGGAAATTTAACAACTCCAGAAAAATTGCCTGCTGTCGAAATTGTCACATCACTTACGGAGTCAATTAATGCGACAGACCCAAGCATGATAATTTTCAATGGCACCTCACAAAGAGAGACGATAGGTGATGTTGGTGTTGGCGGTTATGTTATTCCTGTTGACAAGATTGGGCTTTTGGCTCCATACATTGGTTTAGCCTCAACAACAGTAATCGCCATAACAGCCACAACCATCTACATCAAACGCTTCAAAAACAAAAAACAAAAACAATAAACACACCCTAACCCACAATTCCCCATTTTTCTGCAATAATAGAAAGTTATTGCCGTTAAGACTTCTTATGTTATGTGGGTTTCCAAGAGCCGCTTTGATATTCATCATAAACCCACTGATACAAAATCTTCGTTTTCTCAGCTATTCTACCCCAGGTATACTCCTTCAAAACCTTATCGTAAGCATTTGCCTTAAGCCACTTGGCGTAGTTTGGGTCAAGCAGTACGCGGGTTATCCCCCAAGCCAGCGAGTCAGAATTGTTCGGGAACACTTTTACTCCTGTTTTGTCGTGTTCTATGATTTCGGCTAGTCCTCCCGTGTCTGAGGCTACTACTGGTGTTTGTGCTGCCATCGCTTCTAAAGCGGTTATGCCAAACGGCTCGTAAAGCGAAGGCACAACGCACACATCCGCACAATTATAAAGTAGCTTTAACGTTTGGTCGTCTACAAACCCTGTAAAATAAACTTTGTGGGCTAAGCCCATGCGGTGAACCTGCCCTATAAGATGGTCTTTCATGTATCCATTACCAACTATCACAAATTTGGCGTTCACCCTTGCCAAAACTTTTGGGATAGCCCCCACCAGCACGTTAACGCCCTTTTCTTGGACAAGCCTTCCAACAAACAAAACGATTTTTTCGTCTGGAGAGGCGTACCTACCCCTAAACTTTTCCTTGTCAACCTTCTCGTTAAAGGCGTTTACGTTAACTCCGTTGGGAATCGTTATTATTTTGTCCCTTGGCAGTCCAAGCGCCCACTGGGTATGCGCCGCCATGTACTCGCTGCAGCAAATAACCTTCCAAGCTTCACGTGTCAGCCTTATCTCCGTTTCATGAATCATTCTTTCATAATTTGTGTGAAGTCCATTTCGCCTTCCAATTTCTGTGGAGTGTATCGTGGCTATAAGCGGTATCCTAAAAATGTGTTTAAGCCCTATTGCCGCGTTTGCCACAAGCCAATCGTGAGCATGAATCAAATTGATTTGACCGTTAAGGCGACGCATAAGCGAGGCTGATTCCTTCTCCATGTTTACATTCATAAGATAAACCCATGTGGCAAAATCCGGCGACGGAGTTGTGTAAGAATCCACACGGTAAACATGGACGCCGTCTATTTCTTCGTGTTCTGGTGCTCCTGGAAAATCGCATGTCACCACGTAAGTGTCTATCCCGTTGCGAGCCAACTCCCTCGATAAATGGTAAACATGAGCTGAAATTCCGCCGACGATTCTGGGCGGATACTCCCAAGAAAGCATTAAAACACGAAGTGGACTGTTCAAGCGGAAACCTCCCTAGACTGGACAAAAACGTTAGGCGCTTTTATTGCCTTTCTGTAAGATTCAATGATTTCGTCAATCCAACTTTGAGAGTAAGGCGAAACAACAATTATTTTTTCGCTGGAAACTTTATAGATTCGGCTTACTTCCTCCTTCATCCATTCCGATTTCACAATCACTTTTTCAGCTTCTTTAGTTCCCAACCACTCAATACTTTTTATTGAAAGGTTAAGCGGCGCAGTGGAACCGTGAGACCTGTGATCTTCTAGGCTGTCCACGGAAAATGTAAACGGTAAATTAAGGGCTTTTTTAAGGTTGACTGCGGCTGGAACGAAGTGCCAATCATGCACGTCGATTAAGTCGACTTCCCGCTTATGTTGATAGTAAATGTCTGCTGCGGTTCGCTCTATTTCTGGGTTTAAGGACAAAACCCATGTAATAATGTTCTGTTGAGCCCTAACTGGATTTGAAATTCTGTATGCCTTAACGCCGTCTGTTCCTTCATGATAGCCAGTCCAAGAGTCATGAAACGTTAAAACATATGTGTCCATGTTTTTTCTTACAAGTTCCACAGCCAGTCTATTAACGTAATGTGCAAGTGCGCCTATTATTCTTGGCGGAAACTCCCAAGTGAAAATTATCACGCGCAAGGGCGCATTCACTTCTCTAGGTGAAAATTGTGCATACTTTAATTATTCCAGTACCAGTGAGGTAATATCGTTTATTTCCTTCATTATCAGTAAAGCTTTTTGCGTATCCTTCCATTTCATGTTTATTTAAGAGGTTGTCAGCCTCATTTTTATCTATTTGGAGTATCTGCGCTAACTCCTCGGATTTTTTCGCCATGCTCGGGTCAGTTGCACATAAATTATGTAAAATAAGTAGAAGCCTTTCAGATATTGGAAGGCTTTTTTCCCCCAAATTACCACCGCACCAAATTTATAAATCGTATTATGATGTTGCCTTATCATATAAGTTTTGTCCAGTTCGGCGAGTGCCTTGATATTGTGAAGATGAGTTATACTTTTCTCCTTCTCAATCCGCCCGCACTTGCCACCTAATATAGAGAAGAATAAGTCTATGGAAAAGTAAAGCAACTTTTAAATCGGAACAATCCTATTAAAACTTGAAAATCCTGAAAGGGTGCAAGATGTCCAAAAAAGACGCAGGCTGGGGCTCACTGACGGTGGGTGGCATCCTGTTGATGATAACTTCTTTCATAAGCCTATACTGGGCATTAGTTGGAATAGAACGCAGTTCACATGGGCTTGATTGGGTTTTGTTAGGATTGTTTGGGTTAATTGCCTTTACCTTCGGCATTATGGGAAGCGTAATGGCAATAAGGAAAAAGCATTTTGTATTGACAATGTTTGCAGCTTGTTTTCCTTTAATCCAAAACACTGCAGTTGTCAAATACTTATTTGACAAGCAACAGTTACAAATTCCATGGATTGCCATAATCTTAGGACTTATAATTTCCGCTGTAGGTGGGGGCTTAATCGGAAGGTCAGATGAAGAGTTCGTCTAATTCCTACTTTAGTGATTGTAAATGTTACCGAATAATTTTTGTGGAGATAACTTCAATAATGTAGCAGACATAATCAGTTGAGAGGTCAAATTGGACGGAAAAGGGCTAAGTGTTCTGATGCTTTCTTGGGAGTTCCCGCCGAGAATAATAGGTGGGATTTCCTCCCATGTCTATGAGTTGTCGAGGGCACTTGCTCGAAAAGGCGTTGACGTGCATGTGGTGACATGCGATTTTCCAGGAGCACCAGAATATGAGGAAATAGACGGCGCCAAAGTTTACCGTTTTGACTCTTATAAGATTCCAGCCTTTGATTTTTTGTCGTGGGTTTTTTCAATGAATCAGAATATGGCGCATAGAGCCATGGAAGTCATAGACGCCCACAATGGACGAGTTGACGTTATTCATGCACATGACTGGCTTGTGGCGAAAGCCGCCATTGAACTGAAGAACTTCTATGAAAAACCTTTGGTTTCAACAATCCACTCCACAGAAGTGGGCAGGAGAGGGGGAGTCCACAACGACTATCAAAGAACCATAAACGAAGTGGAGAAATGGCTTGTTAACGAGAGTTCAATTGTGATTTGCTGTAGCAATTACATGGCAGAGCAAGTTGCCCAAACGCTTTATGTACCCAAAGAAAAAATACGTGTGATACGAAACGGCGTGAACGTTTCCAGATTCAATCTAAACATGGATTATAAGGCTGTTAAGCAAAGGTTTGCAAAACACGACGAAAAAATAGTGTTGTATGTTGGAAGACTCGTCTACGAGAAAGGCGTCCACGTGCTGATTGGCGCAGCTCCCAAAATACTCAGCACATTACCAAACGTCAGATTCATTATTATTGGCGAGGGGGGAATGAAAGAGCAACTGCTAAAAGAAGCTTGGGATTTTGGAATTCCACACAAGGTTTTCTTCACAGGTTTTGTTGATGAGAAAACATTGGCGCTCCTTTATAAAGTGAGCGATGTGTGCGTTGTGCCTTCGCTTTACGAGCCCTTCGGCATAACCGCTTTAGAAGCGATGGCAGCACAAACACCAGTAGTAGCCTCAGACACGGGAGGACTAGCCGAAATCATAGAACACGACAAAACAGGAGTAAAAGTTTACGTTGACAATTCTGACTCGGTGGCTTGGGGGGTTCTCAAAGTTTTAACAGACGAAGCCTATGCGAATAGGCTAAGAAAGAATGCTTACCGTAAAATCATTGAAGAATACAACTGGGAAAAAATTTCCAGTGAAACAATAAAGGTGTATCACCATGTAATGATGTCTGCTCCACCGAAATCAGCGACACCACCAGAAATCAAATTCTCTTTGTTGAAACTTGAAAAGTATCCTCAAGATTTTAGGCTCCTTGTTTGTCTGTACAGTTTAGGAGCTGTTAATGAGGGAAAAGCTGTTTTGCCAGAAGAAATTCAAAAATTTTTAAGAATGCGTCTAAGCGCTGTTCGCAAAATGCTACAAAAATTGGTGCAGTTGGGTTACTTGTCGGCTTTTAGGGACAGCCGTGGAAAGCTAAGATATTTCCTCACAAAACTTGGAATAATTAAGGTTTGCGCACTCTTCTCTTAAAAGTCAAAAACCTCCGCCACAGCGCCGATTTTCTTGCTAAGCTCCGTAAACCTAGCCTCTGCAACCTCCACTATCCTTTTTCTGAGGGGTTCACCAGCTATTTTTGAAGTTCTTATTTCGCTGAACTGTTTAGCTAACTTCTTGTCACGGAGCGAAAAGCTCGCCCATCTCTCAAAATCTCCACCTTCATTATGGAACTCAATAGATTCTAAATCAACCTTCTTAACAGCTTCAATAAAACCCTTTAGACTCCAAGCTTTTACTCCAGTGAATTCCTCTTCACCAGTGCCCGTATAGAACAGGAAAGGTTCATTTGCAGCTATTACGTGAGGTCTCAATCTTGATTCAAAATCGAGGATGGCGCCGAGAGCCGTGACGAAAGCGTCTATCGGCGAGTTGTAGGGGCTAAAGTAGCTGTGAACTTCACCTGGAGAACCGCCTGCAGTGAACATGTAGTAAAGGTGGTCACTAACAAGGAAGTATCTCCAAAGCTTTAAGAAATGTTCGTTTTGCGATTCCTTAACTAGAGGTTCCATATCCCTCGTTCTTGTGTAGTAAGCCCATTGCATGGTGTTTCCAAGCCAACAACTCACGTCCCGTTCAATATCCGCCCATGAAACCGTCCCGCCCAACTCTGGAGCATCAATCTCCCCAACAGCTCTATACCTATTTAAAACTTCTGAAGGCATCGCCGTGGTGAGATGCTCCCATTTCAGTATTTCGCTTGGAAGATGCCTAAGAAAATCGTGAATCCCAGTTTCTGGCCAGTGATGCTCCCCAAAGGTTTCATAGTCTGGGAAAATGGTGATACATTGGCCTGGTGTTGCCGCAAGCCAACATGCATACTTGTCAGCGGTTAAGGGCCACTCGTTCCACCATCTAGCTGAAAACCTAAAACCAACATCATCCGTAAGCTTGTAATTTCTTAATAAAACCTTGAGTCTTTCACAATTTTTTGCTTTATACACGTAGTTGGGCGATCTGCCCTTTAAAATTTTTTCAACGCCTTCTGTGAAAATTCCGATGTAGCCTAGTTTCTCCACGGTTTTTGCTATGACATTATTGTACAAAAGCTCGGTGTTTTCAAAGGTTGCGGGCTTTACGCCTAGCAGAGTCTTCATTATTTCGCGGTGCATTTTAACCTCTTCAATGAACTCGTCGTGGTTTGGGTATAACCCAGCCAAAGAATGGTAATAGGTTTGATTTAAGAATTCTACGCATTTTGTTTCGGCTAACTGCCTAAAGGATTCCAATAAATCCTTGTTGTACCTTTCGCATTGCTCCAGAAACGTGCCAGATATGCTAAAAGACACTTTAAATTGTTTTCTCTCTCTCTTAAATTTGTCAATAAGTTCCAGCAAGATTTCGTTTGAGGGGAAATAGCATTTTCTGCAAGCTCTTTCAAAAATCTCTCGGTTTTTCGCTTCGTCAAAGTAAAAATCAAACAGCTCCTCCTTTTTCAATCTGCGAAACATGTTCCGCTCCCAAAAGAAAGTTTTCTTCAATCTGAAGGGTTGATGAACCTTAAACACAAAGATTATGTCAGTCAACATGCATCCCAACAGAGTCTTCAGTTTATAGATTAAAGTGCTTATTTAATTTGCTGTGAACTTGCGTGAGTTTCCAAGTAATTTAAGTGTCGCCAAAATGAAGAAGGCATGAGCCAAACCATAAGGAATGGCTGAACACGGCTTTCCCTTTCCATCAACTTGTTGTGGCAGAAGGCAATCATTAGTCGCTTTATCAACAACCCAGTTGTAATGTTTTTCTGTCTTTTTCCAGTCATTTGCCTCCAAGTGATATAGGGTTAGCCAAAGAGTTGCCGAAACCCAGAAATTGCCTTTTGTTCTTATCCAAGGTTTATGCTCAGGAACACCATCATACCTATCGCCCAAATACCGCATAGTCCCTCCATTCCCCGCCAATTTCTCTTCAATTTCCTTTGCAGTTTGCATCATATGCATGTCCATGGGAGAAATGAGTGAAAAAGGAAAAACAAGACCTAAAACGCTAATGTCCGCCTTTCCATCTAATGGGTTAATTGAACGTACAAAAATGCCTTTTTTAGGATGCAAAAACCTTTCCATAAGGGCTTCCCTTAAACTCTGCGCTGCTCTTTCCCATTTTTCCTTCCATTCCCACTCACCAAGCAGTTCAGCGTGACGTGAAGCCGCAAAAAGCCCAGCCGCCGACGCCACATTTGAGTAAAGGTGATGTCCCCAACGTTCCTCCCACAAATCGAAAGATGGATTCATTAAGCCATCCGCTGATAAGTTTTGAATTAGAAAATTGGCGGCTCTCTTCGTCATCGGCCAAGTTTTAAACATAAAATCCATGTCCCTAGTTAGTGAATAATGGTTGTATGTTCCAAAGATTTGTGTGCCAACTTGGTCCATTTCCAAGTTGTCTATGGCGCGTCTCCCGTCTGGCCAGTAACATTGAAGCCAACATCCTGAATGGTCTTGAACTTGCATGCACCACTCATAAAATTTTTTTGCATATTCATGATTGCCTGTGGCGTCTAAAGCCATAGCCATGTAAGTTCCATCTCGAACCCAAACGAGGTGGTATCCTAAACTTTCTGGTGTTAAGGCGGGCGTGTCTAAAGCCTTCCATATGTGGGCGCAGTAGCCATAAGAAGTAGGCGCAGCTATGATGGCTCCGTTCTCGAAGCAGAGAAGCTTCAAAATCTTAACGGACTTTTCAAAAAGCCTTTCAGCCTTTTCCTCCAAGAACGTTCTACCTCTAAAGTTATAGGTGGCCGAGTTCTCTGCTGGCGATTATGAACATTGCATGGCTCCAACAGAGTGGGCTCACTGAAACTTGCAGTGGATTATCAAAGATTTGTTCTGGAATAAACCTGTCAACTTTTTCAATAACCCAATCGTAATATCGAAGGGCTTTTCTTTTGTTGCCTAATTTGGCATAGTAAATGCTCATCCAAAAGTTTAGGATGGGCCAAGCTCCAGCGCCTTTTTTTCTGTGCATTGTTTCCCAAATCCAACCGTCATACTCGTCGTTTTCATATCTATGCACTCCACCGTTGATCACAAGTTTTTTCTCTATTTCCTTCACGGTTGCAACAATCCGTGGGTCGTCGGGCTTGAAAACTTCAAAGGGATAAACCAGTCCAAGCATGGAAGCGTCTATCCTTTTATCGCTGATTTCGCCATAACTTCTGAAAAAGTATCCGTCAAAATGTTTTTCTAGGCGTTTACGCATTTCTTCAGCTGTTTTAATCCATTTCTCGTTTGGCAAAAGCTCGTTGGCACGTTCTAAACCGCCGATGCAAGCGGCTAAGGAATAGGTGAAGTTTTCCTTTAAATCTGGAAATGCTAGGCGTTCCTCCCACAAATCGTTTGTGACAACCGTGAAATGGTCGCTGTTCCATTTTGAGCATATTCCATCAGCGGCTTTCCGCACAAGTCCCTCATACTTTGAAAAGTCTTTCATGTCGTCTTTGAAGTGATGCCAAACCGCCCACAAAACCGAACCAGTCTGGTCTGGCTGAAAACGTCCAGAAGCCTTCAAACCATTAACAAAATAGTTTTCATAAAACAATCCACAGTCCATAAACCTCTCCGCCCTTTTCATGCACCAATCAAAAAACCTCGTTTGAACACCATCAATCCCTAAAATGTCAGCCGCTGCACACGTAAAAGAGGCGTCTCTCGGCCAAACGTAAGTGTAATGTTTAGCCTCTTTTGGAAAATACTCCTTAAAACAGTTAGCGGCCACAATGGCGCCGTTTTCTAGGGCGCAATCCAAAATAATTTGTTTGCTAGTTTCAATTAGTTTCTGAATTTTTCGTTTCATTCAGAGACACCATTTGACAAGTTTTGGGTTAGTAGCCCGGGAGAGATTCGAACTCTCGTCAGCGGGTCCAAAGCCCGCTATGCTTGTCCGCTACACCACCGGGCTTCGTGATGTTTTATGTTAAGCTTATTCAAAAGATTTTCTGGATTTTCGGCGTTGGTTTGGTTATATCGGGTTTTGATATATTTCGGAAGTGGAAGGACATCTTAAATCGTAATATAACCTATATTGTTTTGGTGAATACGGTGAGAAAATCCATGAATTACCTCGCCGTTTTAGTCTGCACCGCACTTGCACTTGCCCTCATCTTAAAAATTGTTAAGGCGGAACCTTTCGGGTTAACCGTGCAAAACGTGGAAATAAACCCAACAGTCGCCAAAATTGGAGAAATTGTCAACATCAACATGAGAATCAAAAACACTGGAAACAATACAAGCTGTAATGTAACGGCCTTTTGCGGAGATTGTCTTGTGGGAGTTCAGGAAATTTCAGCCATTGCCAAAGGAAGCGTTGCATCCCTATCCTTCAAATTGAACACCAGCATCATGGCTTCGGGCATTTACTCCATTGAAGCTCTAATTGAGAAGCCTTCAGGCGAACAGAAAATCTTTGATTTAGGAGCCGTTACAATAGAGCAGGATGAACCAAACACGCTTGTTATAGAACCAAAACCTAATCCGCCAAGTTCTGTTAATCCCGATTGGCTACTTTTGCTTCCAGCTGGTGTTGCAGTAGCCTCTATTCCAGCGTTGATTTGGTGGAAATGGAGAGGCAAAAGCCGAGATTCCGTAATATCCACGGAAAAACTGCCGCTTCTGTTTAATGAAATTTTGAAATTTGAGGAAAAGGTTGAAGAAGGCGTTCGTAACACGTTTTCACGTGACAAGGAAAAATACGTATGTTGAAAAGTTATTTTACATAACTTTTGATTAGGGTTTTCCTGTTTTTGCGTATTTTAAGTGTTATTTCACGTACTTTATCTATTGTTTTGGCTGTGCTGAGCTTGTCAACATCGTTTAGGTTTAGGAAGTTTATCATGTTGTTGTAGTTTTTTGGGTTTTGCGCTTCTAGCCTTTCTAAAGAGCGCATTAGGGTTGTTTGGCTTATTTTTGTTTTTTCAGTTGAAGCTTTTAGCAAAGCATAATTTTGGAGAATGTTAAGCATTATACCTTCTAAGTAATGTTGTGCTTCTGCTGGTTTTTGGGATTCGATTAAAGCGTTTGTGCGCATTACTGTGCCTTGCAGAAAGGCTGGGTTCAAGTAATAGTTAAGCTTTGTTTTAACTGTGAAGTGGGAAGAGTCAAACGCTTGAGGATTTTGTTTGGTTGTGGCTTTGGCTTCATCTCAAATTGCCTTAAAAAGTTTCAGTTTTTCCTTGACTTTTTCGCTTTTTGCTTCTTTTAACCGTGTTATCTCTAAGAATTCGCCTAATAGATTTTGCATTTCCAGTTTCGCTGTGGATTTTCCAAGTGTTTCTATAAATCTGCTGTTTGAAAACGGTTGCAAGGCTATTTCAACCAAAACTTTTAGAATGGTTTCTAGGGCTGTTATGGCAAAAACATGTGCGCTGTGATAGTCTCCCCTTGAAAAGGCTGAAGTTGCACGGCTTAGGTAAATATCCGATTCTATAACATGCGCTTCGGTTCTAATTGTGATTCTTTCAGGCGAAATGTATGATTTAGTCATTAAAAGTTTTGTGTTTGTTAAGGACCAATCTCTGTCGTAGAGGATTTGCATTTCGTAAAGTTTCTCTAACCCTCATTTCCGCCACTAACCTTTCTAGGGTTCTCCGCATTTTCTCTGGAAGCCTCATCATTTAAACCGCCTACACAGTAAATCCATAATCATGTAGTATTCAAGATTTGCGAGGCAGATATTACAATTAAATGCCGTTGTTTTTGGGAAAATCCTCCCGACAACATTTAAACCGCTTAGGTACGTGGATTCCCAGTTCCAAGTTTTTGCAAAGTTTTATGGAAAATTCTTAGGAGGAAGGGCTGGATAAAATGGCAAAATATAAAGAATTCAGTAAAAACCATAGTTAGAAACCGCAAACTTTATATATTAAAACATTTCATTTAACTAGCCTTACCGGGCCGGATGTGCTGTTTCTAATTCCGAGTCCACTGATGAGGAATATGGAAGGTGACGGTTCTAAAAAGAAATAGGAGCGATAGAAAATGAGCGCAAAGGAAAGCGGAACCCGTCAACGCCTAATCGATAAGTGTCCAGAATGCGGTAGTGGAAACCTCGTCCACGATTATGACACTGGAGAAACCATCTGCGGCGATTGCGGACTTGTTTTACATGAACAGATGATGGATAAAGGTCCAGAATGGCGGGCTTTCACACAAGAAGAGAAAGCCTCTAGAAGCCGAGTTGGGGTGCCAACATCCTATTCCGTCCATGACAAGGGATTGTCAACAGCCATAAGCCAAGTTGACCGCGACGCCTTCGGAAGAAAACTTCCACTTTCAACACGTTTGCAAATGTGGCGCTTAAGAAAATGGCAAATCCGCTCTAGGGTACACAGTTCAATTGACCGAAACTTGGCTCAAGCCATGGCAGAACTAGATAGACTCTCAGATAAAGTGTATATCCCACCGCCCATAAAGGAAAAAGCAGCTGTCATTTACCGAAAAGCCTTAGACAAAGGCTTGGTTCGTGGAAGGTCTATTGCGGCTATTGCCGCTGCGGCGCTGTATGCCGCTTGCCGCGGAAGCGGAACACCCAGAACACTTAGGGAAATAGCCGAAGCAAGCTTAGTTGACAGGAAAGACGTGGCACGTTGCTATAGACTTTTGCTCCGTGAGTTAGACGTGCAAATGCCAATCGCCGACCCACTAACCTACATCTCAAAAATTGCTGAACGTACAGGCATAAGCGGAAAAACCCAAGGATTAGCCATCCAAATCCTAAGAGAAGCACGCAGGCGAAGGGCTGCTGCAGGTAAAGACCCTATGGGTTTGGCTGCTGCTGCCTTATACATTGCCTGTTTACAAAGTGATGAAAAAAAGACTCAGAAAGACATTGCTGAGGCAGCTGGCGTTACAGAAGTTACCGTTAGAAACCGATACAAAACATTAAAGAAACAGCTTAATTTAGAACTGCCAGATTAACGTTACATCACAGTTTAGGTAACCTTCTTATTCCTTCCACTTTGTCAAAATCTTCATCGAAAGAATAAATTTCGTTAATGCCATTTAATCTCATAACGTCTACGGCTAAAGCGTCATTGGGGTCAAGTTTCAAATCGTCTCCAAGCTCTGTTGCAGCAAAATACGCCTCCTTGCTTACTCCATTTATCTTCACATTGTCAAGCATAACAAGCCAAGGATAACGTTGCTTAATTGCTCCAAGGGCATGCCATGTTTTAGGATGTTCGCCACTTCGGACAAGTGTACAACAGTCATTAACACCTCTTCCTTGCCTTTGGACACATCATTAATTATCTTCTTAGCTTGCTCCTTCATCTGTTTCTCCAGTGGTGACAACTGTTTTTTGGGCTTATAGTAAGCATAAATGAACACATTTGCATCTAAGAACTTCATGAACTCGCCTCATAAAATTTCTTTTCAAACTCCTTCCAGTTGCCAATGGCTACAACTCCTAAATCAACCTTATCAAAGTGTTCGGTCAAATCAACTTGATGCTTTGGAATTATCTTCAAATACTTTTTCCTCTTCACAATATACAGCTCTCGACTCACGCCAACTTCAGACTCACGCCAATCCGCAGGCAAAATTAGACGACCTTGAGAATCAAGTTTTTAACTTCAATCTCCACTCCATATTCCAACAATTTTCACCATAAAAACAATTATTTTACCATAATATAAGCTTTCATCCAAAAAACATCCTCAAACATCCACAACAACAAGAGTCCGCTCACTTCCCCCTTTTCAATTTCCATAACTATTGAACTGCTCATAAGCGCTTTTGTTCTGTTTGATGAATAAAATTTATAAGAAAAATCATTTAGTTTTGTGCGGGATGCCTGAAATGTTAAGAAAAACATTTTTAATTTCACTTTTGGTTTCTTCCATAATGTTTTGGCGTGTTGTGGCTGTTTTGGGCTGGAGTAATGGCGGTTACAGCGCTGACCCCTCCAATCCAGATTATGGTACTCATGACTGGATTGCGCATCACGCTTTAGATTGGCTGCCGCAAGAGGAAAAACAGTTCATTTTGGATAATCTTGCAGTTTATTTATATGGTACAGAATTGCCAGACAACGGGCAAGCCGTGGACGGCATAGGCGACAATGGCAACCATCACGTTTACTATTTTGCTAATGGTTCTCTGCAGGATGACGCTTCAGCAGTCAGAGCCCAGCAAGAGTATGAGGCTGCTGTTGCCTTTTACAAAGCTGGCGATTATGTTAATGCCACTAAAAGGCTTGGTGTTATGAGCCATTACATTGTTGACGTGGCGGTTTTTGCACATGTGATGGGTTCTGCAACCGATGATAAAAAGCCTTTATCGTAAACTCATTTATTCTCAGTATTTTTTAGAAAATAAGCAATGAAAATGCTTTTTTACCGTGAAAATTGTTTAAATTTGGCTTTTTCTTTTATGGGGTTTTGGAGGTTTGGCTGTTTGACAAGTGTTTCGCCCGATGATGTGCGTGATGTGCTGGGCATAAGCCAAGCGGATGTTCCAGACGAGAAAATTGCAAAAATGATTAAACGTGCTGAAGTTGCGCTTAAATTGGAGCTTGGCAGAGAAATCAACCATACGGATTGCACAGACGCCGAAAAAGAGGCTATTACGGTTTTAGCCGCTATACATGCAATTTGTTATTTGACTGGAGGTTCAGCTGTTGGCTTAAGCTTCAGCGTAGGCGACCAGAACGTTTCTGTCTTGGACAAGGTTCCGCCTTTGGAGATTTTGCAGGCTGATTTTGAGCGTATCCTAAACGGTTTGAAAGGAGTTCACGTGGGGAAGGCTTAAACATGGGCATTGTTCCAGAAGCCTATTACAGTTTTGTCATGGATTATGCGCCTTACGTTTACATTATTCCGCCTAATACTCCAGACACCGCTTGGGGACGTGCAGCCTTTGCCGCTGCTTTTGCCATAGACTTCTTACATGAGGCTTATTTTGCCAAACAGTTTGAAAATCGGAAAACGGCAATTCATGAAAAAATTGTTTCGCTTGCAGATTGGCTTTTAACTCAACAATGTACAGACCAGCAGAAGAAAGCCTATGGCGGATTCAAATCCACAGAAAACAGCATATACTATTACGCCGTGGACGCTTGCCGAGTTATTCCATCCCTTCTAAGGGCTTATGATCTGACAAATGATGCTGACTACTTGAATGCTGCAAAACTTGCTGCGGGTACGTTCCTAAAAACCATGCAAGACCAACAAGCCTACGGCGGATTTGCCAGAGCCGTTGATATAGGCGATAATTGGCTTTTGCAGTTGGACATTGAATGTCTTTATGGACTTATTGGTTTAAGGATGCTTGCTGAAAAGTATGATGTGGCAAACGCAAGCCTATACGAGGCTATGATGAGTAAAGCCGTTAATTTTCTGCGTGAAGGTTTTGAGGATCTTTGGCTTTATTTTGACCCTTCTGATGGCAAGTGGCATCGTGTAGGCTTAAACGAAAATGAGGTTTATGATGATGCTTTTGCCTATGCACTTTTTGGCTTGTACGCTTATGAGGGCTGGAGTCTTTCATGCCAAAAAGTTTACAATTTCCTAAATACAATTAGAGCTTCTGCGCAGTATCCAGCCTATAACCCAGCGGTTTGTTGGGCTGGCTACATCGATGTTATCGGTCGTTTTTCTGCTTGTGACTATTATGATGCTGTTACAAGCGGAATCCTTTGGCAAATCCGCAAGAACCATGACAAGCCAAGTTACGCTTATAGCATGAAAATTATTGAGAAAAACCAAGAGGAGTTCATGTTTTGGGGTGTTAGGCATTCAAATTATAGCCCAATAGAGAATAGGTGGGCTATGGCATCGGTTTGCTGGTTGGCTAGGTTTTTCCTAAATTATGAAGAACCAGTAACACGTTTCACGCAGATTTTGCGTTCAAAAGGCGAAAACATAACGCTTTTTCCAGTCAGAGAAGCAGGCGAAACGGTTTCTTATGGTGAAGACATAGACGTTCAAGCCATAGTTTCGCCAGCCAGAATCGACGAGGTTCTCCTTGAACCAGGCTACATCATGAACGATTATATCACGATTTACACGTTTGCGCCATTAAGGCAACATGACAAGATACGGCGGAAGGGTGTTGACTACACGGTTTTAGGCATTCGAGCTTTTGACTGGAAGGGCGAAACCGCTTATTTTAAGGCTAATTGTAGGAGGCTTGTTGGGCAATGAGTGAAGTTGAGAATCCTGTGGACACGGTTGTTAGGTTGTTAAGCAAGAACATGCGTGTTATTATGGAGGACGGTTTGCTTGCCCCAGTTCATGTAAGCCGTGAATGGCTTAACCGTGAACTCTTTAAAGGCGTTGATGGGCAAGTCACGGTTGGCTTAGCTGAAAGCCATGACACAAAAATTGAGTTAAGCGGAAGGCTTCGCAGACGCCTAGGCACTTTAAGGGTTAATGTTTGGAGTCAAGATGCCAATATACGCCAAAAAATGGTTGAGGAAATAAACCGTATTGTAAGGCAGAATCGCAACAAGCCCAACGAAACGCTTTACGGTTTTGCTGGTGTGGGACAAAACTCTGAAACGCATAAGGCTTACAGCGCTGGGGCTTCAAGCGAGCTTGAACCCGAAAACGCCAGTTGGTCGGAATTGGCAAACACAGATTACGAGAAAATCTGGTACAGAGACGACAACCGCTACAGCAAAAGCCACAATGTCAACGGCGAATATGCGCTGTTGCTTTTCCGCTTCAAAATTGAAAGCCGAGAAAAAACCGTCAAACGGATTGTTTTAGCTTTTGAGGGTTATGGCAAGGCTCCAGCGGGCAACGGCGCAACCATAAAAGTTTGGAATCACATAGCCTCAGCATGGCAAAATGCCCAAAGCGGAACGGGCGGGGCAGACGAAACACTCACGATAACGCTTGATTCAAACCTAACAGACTACATTGACGGTGATGGCTATGTTTGGCTTTTGGCAAGAACCACAAACCCAAGCAACGGCGCAATACCAGCCACTCTACACTGTGATTATGTAAGTTGCACGGTTACGGTTAACGGCATAACCTATCTGGATATTGTCAGCTTTCGGGATGCCGACCGTGTAGATGTTAAACCCTTCATTTACCACACGGAATTCACCCTAAAATCATGGTCCTTCGAGGACATTGGAGGTGTGTTTTAAAATGGTTGAAACGTATGGAGCGCATGAAACCCGCATATACTATGTGGAAGAATCCGTGTATGGTGAGACACCAGCAAACCCGTTGATGCTTGGCGTTCCAGCAGAAAAAATCGACCCAGCAGTGGACCCATCGCTTATGAAAGTGCGTGGAGTTGGCAACATAGACCTGCAAACTATCAAAAAGGGCTTGAGAAACGCAACCTTAAAGGTTGTTTATCCACTGCCAAGCGAATCGCCAATAAATTTTCTCCAGTACGCCAAAGCAGAATTGAACAAGTCATTAAGCATTCAAGTGCTGTATTACAAGGGAGCATTTGCTTCAGCTACAAACATAATATCGCTTTTGTTCACGGGTTGCAAATTCCATA
This sequence comes from Bathyarchaeia archaeon, assembly GCA_038848525.1. Taxonomy (GTDB): domain Archaea; phylum Thermoproteota; class Bathyarchaeia; order Bathyarchaeales; family Bathycorpusculaceae; genus JAWCNN01. Next base: position 118,775 of record JAWCNN010000003.1, read on the forward strand.
AGGTAACGGTTGAATGCAGTGTTGAAGATGTTGTGAAAGCATCAGCGGAGTTGATTGGGCAAAACTTGAACGTTGGAACAGGCAAGCTTAGCGGAGCAACATATGCAGACTATGCTGGAGCAGTGCCATTTTATGAAAGTTATGTGAAAAAAGGCACGGCAGTGCTTGATCGTGTGACAGACTGGAAATTCACAATAGAAAATAACCTAAAACTTGTGCCTGTAATCCGCACTTCGAATGGTTACTTGCTGAAGTATTTGCCTTATCGCCACCGCAACCTAACAGGCGAATTAACCTTCGAGTTTGAGAGCAAAGAGGAATTTGACGATGTCATAAACGACGCAAGTTTTGATTTGGAGTTTGGCTTGGGCGGTTCTAACAAGGCTGTCTTTAGCGGTTGCAAGTGGGAAAACGTTTCTGCGCCTGTTCGCATTGAAGATTTGGTTTCATGCAAAGCATCGTTTGTGGCTAAGGGACCAGTAACCATAAGTTAAGGAGGCAGTTAAAATGCGGACTGAAACCGTTGTAATCGGCGAAGAGTATGGCGAGGAATATAGGGGCAAATACGTTTTTCAAGAGATAAGCTGGGCTAAAAGGAGCAGAATAATCCAAAAATACACTAAATACAACCAACACACTGGACAAGTAATCGCAAGCGACTATATTGCCATTCAAGCTGAAACCATAGTTGCAAGCCTTAAAGAGCAGCCGCCAAACAAACCCATAACATTGGAGAAGCTGCTCGGCGAAGAAAACGGTGTTCCAATAGCCCTTGGCGAGTTGTTCAGCCAAATCGTGAACCGCCTAAACAACGTAAGCCTCGAAGAAACTGCTTTTTTATCCGAGCAATCCGCAGACAAAAGCCAAACGCAGTGCTTACAGAGTTCCGCCTCTGCAAAGAGTTCGGGTGGACGCCAAGGCAACTTGCCAAACAGCCAGCCAAAACAATCCAGCAGTTCATCGTCATCCTCAACGAGTTAGACCGTCAAGTGGAGGAGGAAAAAGCCAAGGCGGAGCGTGAAATGAAATGGCGGTTGAAATAACATGTGACATGGAAGGCATTGAAGAGTTTAAACAAGCCATGCAGCAGTTTGACGGTGGCATGCAACATTGGGTTCATCGGCAATCGGCAAGTTGGGCTGCAGACGTTAAGGCTTATGCAAAACAGCTTGTGCCAGTTCGCACAGGACATTTGCGCAGTAGCATTTACGCCAAAATTGAGGAGTGGATTGCTGAAATAGGCGCTGAAGCCACCTACGCTTTATTTGTTGAACTTGACACACGTTACATGCAAGCACGTCCTTTCCTTTACCCCGCTATTCAAGAGTATTTGCCACAGCTTGAGGCTATTATTCGCGAGGCTATTGACCAAGCGAAGGCGGAGGCTGGTTTAACATGAGTTTCAGAGAAATTGCCATAACAATCCGTGCTGTTAACCGTGCAAGCCACGAGTTTGCAAGGATTCAAACTGACGCTGAAGCTTTAAGCGTCCGCATTAGGGCTTTAGGCTCTGCTATTGCTGGTTTAGGCGCTACTGGAACCGCTATTGGGCATATAGCCCATCAGTTTGGCTTGTTAAATGATGAGCAAGCTCGTGTTTTCAATAGCGCTATGATGGTTGTTTCTGTTATGGGCATGTTTATGCGTACAAGCCTAGGCGTAGCCATAGCCCAAAAAGTTTATGCTACCGCTTGCTGGATTGCAACCGCTGCGCAAAACGCCTTAAACATTAGTTATGCCACGTTTTTGGCTTTAACCGGCGTTGGAATAGCTGTTATTGTTGCTGCTGCGGCTGCCATGTGGTATTTTGCCAGTCAAATGAACGCTGCAACCGAAAGCGTCAAAGAGTATAACGCAGCGGTTGCTGAAACGCCTACACATACTCGCTCGATAACAAGAGTTGGAGAAGAGGAATTGTATAGGCGAGGTGTAGAATAGCCATGAGTGTTGAAATTCCAAAGATGGCAATAGCCTTCGGACAATATGGAATTCCTCAAGGCGACGTTATCGGGTGCAGAGTGCATCTGGGCTGTACGAAAGAAGTTAGCAGCTTTGAATTGCTACTGCAGAATTGGAATGGCAAATACAGCCCAAGCGGTTCTATTTCCCTAAATGTTGGCATGGATGGATACATGTGCATTGGAAGAGGCGCAAATGTTCCGCAGATTATAACTTGCCGAATTGAAAGCCTCAAGTATGAGGGCACGCCAACGGAAAATTATGTGCGTGTTAGTGGGCGGTGCTGGGGTGAAAGGCTTTTCCGCCGTGTTTTCACAGGCACCTTCCAGAATATGAAAGGTGAAGACATTGTTAAGCACCTGCTTGATTATTATGTCGGTTTAAGCCATGTTAGGGATAGCACAGAGCTTGTTGAGGCTACGGACACCACTTATGCAAAGTTGGAATATGATAACACGTCTGTTTTTGAAATCATTAAATATATTGCGGATTCCGCTGACAAAAATGGCGTTATAGGTTTTGATTTTCGCATAGCGCCAGATGGCAAATTCGAGTTTTTCCCACGCCTCAGCAAAACTTCGCCTGTAAGTCTTTCAGAAAGGATTGAAGTGTATGAGCTTCGCAAGGATATTCATGGCGTACGCAATCGCATAACTGTTTATGGCGCTGCAACTAAGAAAATGCCAAGTGATGAAGATGCATGGACTGAATCAACCAGAAACTGGACGAGCGACAGCGGTTCTGGAGAAATAAGCCTCGATTCATCTAACAAAAAACTTGGAAGTTACAGCGTAAAACATCACATGACTCAAAGCGATTACAAAAATGCTTTTTATTTTGATATTTACGCTGAAACTGGCGGTTACTTGGACGCTACCAAATATAAAGAATTGCGTGTTTATGTTCGCTGCAGTGTCGACTGCACTGGATTTGGAAATGGAACGTGGATACGCCTAATTGATGATGTTGGCGAATATGTAGAGTATATGATAAACAATTCGCCGCAAGCTAACACTTGGGTTCAACACGTACTGGCTTTGGGACTTGACGCTCCCGGATGGGATAAAGTTCCACATTTTCACTGGGATAGAATTGCCCGAATCAGATTTTGTTTTTGGCATAGTAATACGACAAGTGACGCATGGGTTGATTGGCTCTTTTTTGGAAAGCGTCGTTGGGAAGCAACACAAGAAGACAGTGAAAGCCAAAACGTTTATGGCTTAAGGGAGCTTGTGGATGTTGACGAGGAGCTTTACAATGACAACGAATGCACTTTAAGAGCCAAAGCCATCCTAAATTATTTGAGAAGTCCAAGTGAACACTTAACCGTAAAAAGCACAGTCATAGATTATGGCAATACGCCTATTTTGCCGGGAGACAAAATCTACGTTATATTGCCAAACGAAAACTTAAGCGGCTATTTCCGAATTGAAAGCGTTGAATACTATGTTGATGCAAAAACCCAAACGCTTGAAATAACGCTTGAGTTGGGACGTGAAACTCCGCTTTTAGCTGATTACTTGTACGCTTTACGTAGCAAAACAGATCATTTAAGCAGACATAAAATTGCGAGGTGATTGTGTTGGCTGTTCCTTATGGGCGATATGAAGAGGCTTTTAAGGCTATTCACAGCGCGCTTTGCAATCTAACAGCTCCGCCAAGTGGCAAAAAAATAACAAAGCTTGAGTTTACATGGAATGCGGATGGCACTTTAGCCCTTTTAAAAGCTTATGACGGTGCAGAACCGCTTTTCACTCTTACGTTTAGTTGGAATCCAGATGGTACTCTGAAAGAGGTGGCTCGAACATGATTGGCTTGTCCAGTCATGCGAGAAACCACATAAAAGGAGGAATTGTATGAAGAGTAGGAGAAATAGTAAAAAAGCTGGCGTAGTTGTTGGCGTTGTTAGGCGTGTTGAAGTTTGGCGGAAAGGCGAATTAATCGATGTGGACGAGAAAGCGTTTGACTTCGGCGATTTGGTTGTTGACATTGGCTTAAACGCTTTATGCGGACAAGCATTTGACAGCAGCGCTAATCGTCCAGCAGTGTTTAACTATTGCGCTATTGGCACAGACGGCACAACACCTTCTGCGAGTCAGACTACTTTGGGCAATGAGGTTATGCGTGTCCAAGCAACATACACGAAGGATGCTAATAATGGCGAATGCAGTATAGACGCAACTTTCAACATCGATAATACTTATGCCTTGCAGGAATGCGGATTATTCAATGCTTCTAGTGGCGGCATAATGTATTGCCGAGACACATACACTACGAAAAATGTTCAGAACGGCGACACAGTCAAAATTTATTATACAGCGAAGTTCCAGCGTTCAGCGTAAACGGTGATAAACATTGGGACTTCCCCATTGGCTGCTTAAACTACTGCCCATGTGGGATTATATTTGCCCACGTTGCCGTAGGGAAGTTTCTCGAAACAGCCATAAATGTCCTTATTGCGGTGAACGGTTTCCTTTTCCAGTAAGGGTTCCGCCCGAATGCCTTAAAGACCCCAAAGCCCTTGAAGACTATGTACACAAGCATATTTTTCCAAGGGTTAGCGCTTGGCAAAGAGATTATTTAGCGCAGTTTTTCACCATTTTGTTTCAATCTGGTTTTGAAAGTGGAGATTTCAGTGAATGGACTGGAACAAGCGGCTCTCCAACTATTATCACAGACCCCGTACATCACGGCAATTACGCCATGAAATGTGACGCAGTGGAATATGTTTACAAAACTTTTTCTGGGCAACCTGTGATATATCACCGTTTTTATGTGCGGACAAATGCTCTGCCTGGTTCTGGGCAAAGTCTAGATTTTAGTCGTGGAGTTGGAGCAAATACTCAATTCGGTGCTGGAATAGGTTATAGTGGGGGTGCTAAGTGGCAAGCACAATATCGGTCAGGCACAGCGTGGATGAGGATAAATACAGACGTACCAGCACAAGCAGATACATGGTATTGTGTAGAAATTTACTGGAAATATGGTTCAACTGATGGCGAATATAAATTGTACATTAACGGCACGTTAGCTTATAGCATAACAAATATAGATACAAGCCAAAATGGTGACTGCACTCAAATCCGCAATGGAATAATAACTTCAGGGGTTTCAGCTACAGTTATCCAAGACTGTATCGTTGTCGCCGACACATACATCGGACCAGAACCAAGCGGACAAGTTTACGAAATAAGCGTAGACGCCGTCGTTAAAAGTTCTGCTGAACATTCAGAACAAACAACATTTAATATCAGTAAAGACGCAGGCGTAACAAGCCAAAGTCTTCACACGCCAGAAACTATATTTAACATAAGCCAAAACGCCAATGCACAAGCTCTTGCCACGGCAGTTACCGAAATAACCTTTTCGCTTCCACTAAACGCTGTTGTAAAGGCAAATTCGCTTTCAACATTAGAATCCATATTCAACATTAGTCCAACGGCAACAGTGAAGGTGCAGGCAGAAGCCGTCATAGCCAAAGAAGGCAAAATAAAGGTTACACGGCTTTTCCTAATAATTGGGGATTTAGCTATTCAAATTCAGGGAGGCTAAAAATGAAGCGTGGGGTTTTGAAGCAGATTAAGCAGCTTCAGGTTGGCGATTTGATTAGGGTTGAATGGAATGATGCTTCTGTTGGTAAAAGTCTTGGCGGTGGTGTTAAGGCTATTGATGTTCCCGTTTTTAGTTTAGGGATTTTTATTGGTGTTTTGGGTGAGAGGAATAAGCATATTATTGTTGGGCAGAACCATTTCCGTTTTGCTGATGGACTTTATGACATTGATTATACTGCCATTCCATTTTCTTGGACTGTTAAGGTGGCGGTTATTGTTAAGGGTTATGTTTCTGTGGAGGAGGCAAACCAGCTTTTGAACAGTTTTCTTATGGGTAATAGGAGACCTATGCATCACACTAAACAGCAGAGAGTGACGAATCATGGTTCACAAAAGGTGGAAGCCTGAAGAAGAGAAGCGTTTAATTGAAGAGTTTAAGGGGGCTGGTTGTAGTCAAGAGGCTATTCAGCGTTTAGCTAAAGAGTTTAATCGTACGCCAGAGGCTATTAGGGAAAAACTGAAGAGACTTGGTTTAAATGTTGTTGGGGCAAAATTTGAGTTAACAACAACATTTGAGGTTCCTAAGGTTTTGCCGAGTTTGGAGGAGGTTTTGTTGTTGCTTGCTGGAGCTTTGAAAAAGGCTGCTGAGCCTGGTTTGGGCAGAATAGAGCTTCAGCGTTTGGGAGCTATTGCGATGTTGTATAAGGCGTATGAAAGTGGGCTTGAGAAGTATGTGAATTACCGTGAGATTGAGGCTAAACTTTTGGAGTTGGAGCGTAAATATGCAGAGCTTTCGGAAAAAGCCAAGGACGATGCGTCCAAACCAAATATTGCCTAAATGGTTCAGCCTTCAACAAAGCAAGAAAATAGTTGATGAGGCTGAAGTGGCTAAAGCCCAAAAGCTGAGCAACAACCCCATAGAGTTTTTCCGTCAAATCGTAGGGTTTGAACCCACACCATACCAAAAAGAGTTTACAAAGCTTTTTTTGGAAAACCAGTTTTTAGCCGCTCGTTGGTGCCGTCAATCGGGCAAGAGCTGGATTGTTTCTGCTTTGCTTTTGTGGTATGCAATTACGCATCCAGACAATTACATAGGCGTGGTCGCGCCAAGCTGGAGACAAGCCAAATTTGTCATTCGCAGAATAGCCCATTTCGTTAGGAATTTGCCTCCTGGAATGGCTTTTAAACCCTTAAAAACTGTTATACGCTTAACAAATGGTTCGGTTATAGAGGCTTTTCCATGCAATCCAGACACTATTAGGGGTCCCACGCTTGACGTGATTTATGCGGATGAGTTTAGCTTTATGCCCAACGACGAGGAAATGTATGATGCAATACTGTTTACCATAAGCACCAAAAGCCACGGCAAATTTGTCTGCACATCCACGCCTTGGAGCACCAACAGCGTTTTTTACAAAATCTTTCATTGTAAGGGCTTCGAGGATTTCGCCAAACACCACGTAACATGGGAGCAAGCCCTAGAACCAAACGGACCATTAAAAAAGAGCGTTCTTGAAAAAATTCGCAAGCAATTTGCAGACGACTCTTGGCGTTGGCGTCGTGAAATGGAGGCGGAGTGGGCTGAAGACGAAAGCGTTTGGCTTCCGCAAGCCTTAATCACCAACTGCATTGACAGCCAACTTGAATATTACGGTTTTGAAGAGGCGGTTACAGGCGTGTTTTATGCTGGTTTAGACCTTGGCAAACATAGGGACTACAGCGTCTTAGCCATAGTGCAAACGGAAAACTCCACTTTAAAACTGGTTCACATGCGCCGTTTTCCACTGCACACGCCCTATGCAAGCGTGATTGGCTATGTTAAAGCGTTATGCGACCGTTGGCAAACCATAAACAAAGTGCTTGTGGACATGACAGGCGTAGGCGATTACATTGCGGAGGATATGGTGAATGCTGGCATAAACCAAACAGAAGGCGTCAAATTCACGATGGAAACCAAAGAGCAGATGGCTCAGTGGCTTAAGCAGTGCATGGCTGACAAACGCCTAAAAATTCCCTACGACAGCGAACTAATTGCAGAATTAAACACGGAAAGGTTTGAATTGACAAAAGAAGGCAAAATAAGGTTTAGCCATCCGGAAAACACGCATGACGACCGCTTCTGGAGTTTAGCTTTGGCAGTTTATGCCACAAGAGAAAAACCAGAACCGCCATCCAAACTTTGGGTTGTACCACGCTTAGCTCGGCTTAAAAAGAAGCTTCAAAGACTTAGGAAAAACTGTTAAAAGGTGCAAGTGTAACCAAATGAGGAGAAAGCCCAAAGAGTTTTTCCGCATAAGCCAATACAAACGCAGATACGACCACAAAACAGGCAAATTCATAATTGACATAGCCTACGAAACAGCAACGCAAACGACGCCACGCACAATAGCAGTTTCAGAAGCGTTTGGGTTAGGCATAGACCAACAACAAAAATTCACACTTTACGACAATATAGAATTGAAAATTGGTTTGGCCGATATTGTTTACATCACAGGCGACAGCGGAAGCGGAAAAAGCGTCTTACTAAAAGCCATAAAAAATGATTTGGGCAGAAAAGCCATAGACATAACCCAAATCAAACCAAACCCAAACAAACCATTAATCGACACAATAGGCAAAAATTTAAACGAAGGTTTAGAACTGCTAAGCAAGGCGGGGTTAAACGATGCTTTCCTCTTTGTAAGGCGTTTCCGAGAATTAAGCGACGGACAAAAGTACCGTTACAAAATCGCAAAACTAATGGAAAGCCGAAAAAAATGGTGGATAGCAGACGAATTCTGCTCAACGCTTGACCGAGACACAGCCAAAATCGTAGCCTACAACATACAAAAAATCGCTAGGCAAATGGGTAAAACCCTTATTGTGGCAACAACTCACACAGACCTATTCGAAGATTTAGCCCCAACAGCCCACGTTCACAAGCGATTCGGCAAAGAAATAATAGTACGCTATTACCCCAACACACCGCCAAGCGAATGCACAGTGGCAAAGGAAATGCAAATCAGCGAAGGCACAACCGCCGACTACAAAGCGTTAAGCGTTTTCCATTACAGGTCAAACCATTGCCCACCACCACGCAAAATATACACGCTAAAAAGAAAAGACGAACTCTGCGGAGTAATCGTTTACAGTTACCCACCGCCCACATGCTTCGGCAGAAAACAAGCCAAACTACCAAAAACAAGCCTAAAAAAATTAAACAAAAAGCTAAGCACAATAACCCGTGTTGTAATACACCCAAAATACCGAACAATAGGCTTAGGCACAAAACTGGTACGTGAAACCCTGCCATTAGCTGGAACACTACACGTAGAAACAGTAGCCGTAATGGCAAAATACAACCCCTTCTTCGAAAAAGCTGGAATGCAAAAAATAACCGAAACCAAACCCAACCCACACGTGTTAGAGGCAATAACGCAACTATACGCTTTAGGCTTCAACCCACAAATGCTATCCAGCCAAACATACAACCTACAAAAAATACACACAATCGGAAAAAACAAAATAATCAAAATCCTAGAAAAGCTTTCACTGAAAGGAGGCGCATCCAGAAATAGGCTTTTAACCCTAAAAGGAGCCTACCCAAACCACCAACAATTCGTGAAAAAACTACGCAGACTAGACGAAGAAAACCTAGCTAAAACGCTGAAAAAACTTAGTTTTTTAGCTCAGACAAAAGTTTATTTATTCTGGAGCAAAGTTTAGTTTTGCTAATTATTTTGGATTCATAAGCTTTTTTGACTTGTAAACAAGCCATTCCTAAACTGGTGAGTGCACAATTTGAAGGCTGAATCCGCCGTTCTAGCCGGCTTCACAACATGCATATTCTTCACCTTCTACTTCGCCTTCCTATCCTTCCAACTAACAGACGACATACTAAAAAAGCAGTCTGTAAACTTCGCCGTCTACTTCCTACTAACAGGCATTATACTGCTCGCCCTATTCACAGTTTATTCAATAATAAAAACGGCTTTACTAAAACACATCGAAACTTAGCTTCTTTTGAAATTCTCTAGCGTTTTACGGGAAGAGTTTAAGACCGAACTTCGTTAAAGGACTGAAGTGTTTCAAATCAAATGTGTAAAGGTTTGCTCCTTTGTTTAGCACTATAGCGGCTATCATGGCATCTGCCCTTCGTATGGGTGTTCCCGATCTTTCCACTGCTAACTCTAATTTAGCGGATAATTCAGCATCTCTTTTTGTGTAGTCAAGCACAGGCAAAAGCAAAACTTCCCTAACTGGTTTTGCATATTTTTTAAGACCATATAACAATTCATGAAGGTTAATCACCGTTGTGGTTATGTCTTCGCCTTTTTCAATAAGCCTCCTAAGAACTTCATCACCCTTAACGGATTTTTTGTCGAAAACCTCGATTAAAACATCAGTGTCTAAAACTATCATAATCTACGTTCAGCCCTAACTGCGCAAATCTCCCTGAGCATTTCCGCTTTATCCCTAAACTCGACACATCCCCTAAGCTTCTTCAAAGTTTCAAGAGGATTTGAACCTTCAACAAGCCTTTCAAACAATTCGCTGAAACTCTCGTTTTCCCTTTTAACTTTCAGCAATTTCATGTAAACTTCGTCTCGAATCGATATGGTCTTAGTCAAGTTTCCCCGCCGAAACAATTATGTTTAAACACATATTTAAACATTTAAACAACATCCTTGAAAACTAATCCTTTACGCTTTAACTGCCCAGCGAAAAGCGCTTTTAACTGATGCCTTTTTGCTTTAAATACTTCGCATATTTTTCCAGTAAGCCCCTAATTTGCTGTTCTATAAAGTCTGCCACGCTTAGGAAAGGCGTTTCCAACTCTTTAATGGCTTGTTGGAGCCGTTCATATTCCTCCCTTGGAATCTCTATATGCTCATACTCTCCGCTTAAAAAGCGAAGCCTCCATCGAACAGCATCCCGAATAAACTCTTCCCTTGTTGTGTATCCCAAATGCTTGTTTTCTTCTATGAAATTTTCAATTTGGTTTAGGAGTTCCGACGGCAAAATAACCGATTGGGATAGTAGGCTTTCTATGGCGTCCGTGTACGTTTGCATTTTCATTGTTTGGGCTGTTAACTCACCTAAAAGCGCCGTAAGCTTTTGGTGGGCGTCATCCGAAATTCTCAAGGTTTTCATACTTATCGCCTAAGTATAACTTATACAATAAGACTAATAAAGCTTTTCTGTATAATAAATATACAAAATACTGAGGGGGCTAGAAAATGAAACACCACATAGGCTTAACAATAGACGCCGAACTCCTAAAAGAAATAGAACGCATACGCGGAAGAGAAAAACGCAGCACATTCATCGAACACCTCATAAGGCTTGGACTAAAAACCTACATAAAAAACGAAAACATCGAACCCTTCAATTTACATAAAATCAAAATTTAACGCTGTTATTCTATACCCCACTTCTTTGTAACCTTAACAATAAGAAAAATCACAAAAGCCACAATTATAAACGTTATTAACGCCACTAGGAAATCTCCAACACCGAAAAGCTGTCCAGTCCAGTTTGGGTCTGTTGGTTTTCCCTCAGCGTCTAAAGCCGTCGGCGGAACAGCAATTTTGAAAGTTGCCAAATTTCCAAGCCCAGGTATAAGCAAACCTATCAACGGCATTAACAAATCTTTCACAAGCGCCTGAACCAAACCTCCCAAATAAACGCCCATAATAAAGGCGACTGCAAGCCCCATAACCTTGTATTTGGAGAGGAAATCCATAAACTCAGCCCATAAGCCCTTCGGCGGCGGTGGCGGAGCAGGCGGCTTAGGCTCCAAAAGTTTTCGAATCTGCCGTAACTCTTCCAATATCTCGTCATCCTTAACCAAACAACTCACCGTCACCTCTTTTGTTTGACATAACTTTATAAGGCTTTCGAAATGATGGAGAAAACTTTAAATCCATTCCGAAAACAAATTTGGATTGTGGTTTGAATGGATTATCAGGGCGAACCCTTTGTTCTTATTGTTGGGAAAGGATTCATAGACGCTGCACAGCAAGCCTTACATAAAAAGTTTAACATTTTTAATTTGCTTTTGGAAGTTAACGAAAAATTTACAAAATTAAGTGGGAAAGAAGCCAAACAATGGCTTAAAAAGGCTACTGGCTCAAAAAATATACTTAAAACTCAAAGAGGCACAACGGTAATTAGGGTTTTGCTTAACTTAACAGTTATGGTGTTGGCGTTATTGGTTATAGCAACAGCGCTCATGCATATGAGCAATCCAGCACTTCTTCTTTTAACTGCGTTTTTGGCGCTTTTAAACTTGGTGGTTATGCAAAGGAAATTGTTTCACGTCCATCTGCGGCGGACATAGGCGACAACATAATCATAGAATACTCATCAGTAATACAAAGGTTTAGAAATCCACCCATCTATCACTTTTGGGTGGTCATCCCAAAAACTTCTAAGGGCGCAGAAAGAGCGAAAAAAGTTTTTAAGGCACTAAGGGATAAAATTGGCGTTACACCAATAACTGAATGGGAATGGTTTGAATCCAAACCTATAAGAGAATTATTTGTGGAATCAAGACTAAATGGAATAAAAGAAAACTTCTGGCAAAACATGTAACTGCAAAACATAAAGACGAAAAAGACGTTTACCAATGGACTTGCACATGGCAAAGCGGCATATTCATAATGAGCGCAAGTGAAACTGTTACCATAAACGCAGAGCAAAATCCGCTAGCCATAATAAGCCGACGGCAGAATTTAAACTAGCAAAATAAGGGTTGCATCTAAATGAAATATACGCGACATGCAAAAACCAGAATTGTTGAAAGAGGCATAACTGAAAGCATAATTTTAGAAGCGATATTGCAACCATCTCAAACATATTATGACCTAAGCACGGGCGCAACAATTGCCTTCAAGAGACTAAATAAGAAATATTTGTTAGTTGCATATTCTAAAGAAAACAGCGAAATCAAAATTGTAACAACGTTTATAACATCAAATGCCAAAGAAATAATCAGTAGAAAACTGGAAAGCAAAACATGGGTGAAAATCAAGTGAAAGTCGAATACGATAGAGAATCAGATATGCTTTACATAAAATTTAGAGATGCTGAAGTGGTAGATACTCAAATGTTAAGTGAAGACGCTTATATAGACCTTGACAAAGACGGAAACCTTGTCGGCATAGAAATATGGAGGGCTTCTCAAAACGCTATACTTCCAATATCAAAAGACATAGCTGAAAAATTAAAGCTAATTCTGGAAAGCCCAGCCTAACCTAATCAGGCATTCTACATAAACCTAAAATGCATTGCTGCACCTTTTTGCTATGTATGTAGAGTCATCCGCTTACGCCTGAAGGCTGTCGGTATCGTGCTCATTGTTATTGCAGCCCTAACACCCAACGGCAACACCTTCACCAAAAAATATGTGGACATCGACAACCTAGACGGCACAACAACCACAATAGGCTACAATGATTGGCAGAGCTGGGCTGGCGACATACCAGTGGAACACGACAACGAAAACCGCGAATTCAAAGTTTACTACAACACAAACTTCACACTTTAAAATGTCAAACTTAAAAGGGTTGTTGCTTTGCAAGTTTATGGAAATAGTACACTCTGTAGCCAACGCAATCCATAAAATATTATAGCATCAAAAGCAATAAACAATAAAATTGGCACTACAAAAATTGATATAATTAATAATATGGAAAACAAGGTACTATGCTTATTGAAGTATGTTGATTTGTTGAAAATGGCTAAACCTATAAAAAAGGTTACAAGCGACGGCATCCAAACAGAAACAACAACAGCAAGGCGTACAAGATCAAAATCTAAAGTTAATCCGGCAAGGATAAAACCGCATAAGCTAAAGACGCTGATAAATAAAAATGGGAGTGCTACAACTAAAATTATTTTTTTAGCATCCCTCTGAATATCAAAATCAAAAACAGAACCGCAATCATCACAAACAAAACCGCCTCCCCTGCCCCTGCCGAAACGCATATTCCTGGAACCGCAACTCCTGCACTGCCTAATTATAAAACGTGGAACAACAAAATATACATATACAACCACAAAAGCGCCAAAAAAAGCCGCAACATAATAGCTTGGTAAAAGATTCCTCCTATAATACTCAAAATTAAACACTGAAAACGGATATACCAACACATATCCTATAACGCTAATAAACAAAATAAAAAACAAACACTCCAGTACCTGCCTTTTCAAAGACGCCTTACCCATTATCCTCACATCATTTCATCTTCAAATCAAAACTTAAAAACTTATCGTTTCTAGCGCATCCCAAACTGTTCTAGAAATTCTTACAGTAAATCTTATAAAATTTCACAATACAAAATCATATGTTAGAGGAGAACCCTGTTTGAAGAAGGCAACACTTCACCTAACAGTTATTTTTCTTTGCCTCTTGCTTCTTTCTCCAGTTTACACTCCTATCCTCGCCCAAACTTCATTAACCGTAAACGTCACCGTAGGCGACTTTAACGGTAACGGCTATGCCGACATAAAATTCACAGTAAAAGACGCACAAAACCAACCGAAAAGCAACGCAAAAATCGAGCTTACACCAGAAGGCTCGCCAATACCAATCTACATAAACTATACAAACGCTTATGGCATTTACGTTTTCGAGGACATGCCCCCAGACACATACACTTGGACTTGCACATGGCAAAGCGGCGCAATCACATTAACCGCAAATGGAACAGTCACAATAAACGCAGAAGACTACCCACTCAGCATATCCGAAAAAGAGGAGTTTTGGAACTGGTTTATGATATTTGTTTGTGACGCTCCAGAAGGCGAAAAAGGAAAAGCGCTTTTGCAATTTCTTGCAGACATTACCGGATACGACACTAGTACGCATCCCATCCCACCTAAAGGGGCAAGCGACGCCGAAAACGCAAAAGCATAAGGTTTTTGGCTAAATACTGCCAGTAAATATGAATTTCAAAAGTATTCCAAAACTTATAAGTGTAAAAAACATCAATGCGATAAGTGTTATGAAGAATAATGTTGAAGCAAGCTCCTTATGTTCGTGAAAATACGCCACTTTGTAAAAGAAAAGCTTATACAAACCCGCAAGCAAAGCTAAAACCGTTGGAAACCAAACAGATAAAAGAACACCAAAAAATACCCAACTATAATTTATTGTTTCACCTGCTAGGGTTATGCCAAACAATATAAAAACTCCTAAAAGTGAAGCTGGAATTGACATAGCTAAAACAGCCAATTTCGCATTCCTTTCCAAATCAAATTTAAAAGAGTAGCCACAATCTCCGCAGAAAAACTTTTTTGATAAACTGTAAAGCATGTTTTTTGAACCGCAATTCCCACACCGCCTAATTATGAGTCGTGGGACTCCAAAATACGCCCAAAAACAAACAAAAGACATAAGCAAAACCCCAGAGTAATAACTAGCTAAAACAACAACCCTATGCATAACACCCAAAACCAACAAAGGATAAGCAATAACAACATACGCTAAAATTACACCACAAAAAACATAAAGAAAACACTCTTTTGCCTGCTGCCTCAAAGACACCCTTTCCATAAAACAAAATTTAAGACAAAAACTTAAAAGCCTATCGGTAAAGCATTGTTTGGACAATTTGCAGGTTATGTTATTATCATTCCTATGAGTGTTGCGTAAACCCAAAGCAACAAAATCGCCAACACAATAAACGTTAAGAGAAATGCCACTGCCGCCACAATCCTACGTTTTCGTTCGCGAATATATGTTATCTTAAGCCTATTCGCTATCTTACCTAAAACTTTGACAAAACCCCAAAACATAATCGTAAGCGATGCAGGCCAAACAGAAAAAAGAACGCCCAAACGCACCAAATCACGATCCAAAACACCAGCAAGCGCACATCCCATAATACCGCAAACGCCAATAATCGAAAAAGAAACACCAAAAGCCCAAGCCAGAAAATTCAACTTTTCACTATCATTCAAATCCTTATTAAAGTCTAAGGCGTAGTTGCAATCACCACAGAAAAACCTCTTATCGGAAATACCCATTTGAAACATGCTGAAAAACATGTTTTTTGAACCGCATTTCCTACACCGCCTAACCAAAAACTTCGGAGCCAAAAAATACACAAAAACAAATATGAAAGCTGTGCCGAAAGCCGCAGCATAATAGCTTGGCAAAATATTACTCCTATAATATTCAGGGTTAAAAACCGAAATAGGATAGGCAATGCAAAAATAAGCAAAAACAACATCAATAACAAAAATAACAAATAAGCATTCCAACACTCGCCGCTTCAAAGACACCCTAACCATACCATCACACACCCTTAATCTCCAAAATGGAACTTAAAAGTTTATCGTTTCTAGCACATCCAAAACTGTTCTAGAATTTTCTTACAGTAAATCTTATAAAATTTCACAGTACAAAATCATGTGTTAGAGGAGAATCCTGTTTGAGGAAGGTAACACTCCACATAACAGTTATTTTCTTATGCTTTTTGCTTCTTTCTCCCATTTACACGCCTATTTTGGCTGAAGCTTCAACAATAATAAACATTGAAATAATAAGGAATGTTGGCAGCAGCGAACTTGCCGACATAAAATTTACAGTGAAAAACGCTGCTGGCCAACCTAAAATTGGCGCAAAAATTGAGCTTACACCTGAAGGCTCGCCAATACCCATCTACATAAACTATACAAACGCTTATGGCATTTACGTTTTCGAGGACATGCCCCCAGACGTTTACGCTTGGCAATGTGAGGGACAAACTGGAACGGTTGCCATAGACGCTGAGGAAAACCCGCTTACCATAACAGAAAAAGAATTATTTTGGATGTTTTTTGTTTTGTTTGCTTCTGGCGACGCTGGAGTTGAAAAAGGAGAAAAATTCTTTAAAACACTAGCAGAAATACTGGGTTATGGTCCTCCGCCATCCAAAGGTTCAACAAATGTTGAAACTGCTGTGAATTATGCCAGTTGGCTTCTCGGCTTAGACGCCTACTTAGACAGGGCGTATTCGGACACTTCAACATTTGCAGCTGCAAAATTTGCTGTTAACGTTGGCAAGTTCACAATAAACATGATTTCAAAAATCATAGACGAAGAACAAATTGACAGCGAAATTAACCCATCAAACAAAGGCGCCAAATTTTCAAAAATAACATTCTCCGTTACCAGAAAAGGACAACAAACCCAACTGGGAGAGTTCAGCTCCAGCGAATTCTTCCTCGGAATTTTAACTATGATTGGAGCCTCCCTTGACCTATACAAAACCTACATTCAATTAAACATAAACGCCGTAGAACTAAACCTAAGAACAGGAATCGACATATGCTGCAACATTGCAAAACTAGCTGAAGGCTTCTGCAAATTCGCAAAACAAATAGCCATCGCAGCCAAAAAACTAGCATTGGCAAACAGATTCGCTGCACTTGCCGCAGGAGCAAGCACCGTCGTTGGGGCTCTTACAATTTGGGCCGCCCTAATGGACTATCACGCCCGTTACGGATGGACTTTTTCATGGGATTACCTACTAGACCCATACTTTTGGCCAATCGCCCTCGAAGTTGCCGGCGGCACTTGCTTAGTTATCGCAGGTCTTATGATGATTTTGGGCATAGAAACGGTTTCATTTTCACTTCCACTTCTTGGCACTATAACCATAAGTGCCGAAGCTCTTGGTTTTATCGGCGGCATCATCCTCATTATTGCGTTTTTGTTAGGTTATTTTTTGGGTTTGTTTAATCCTCCAACTGTTGACCCCGCTAAATTTGCATGGTACAAACAGAATGTGTTGTCCACGGTTGGTCCATCCATAAACTACCTAATAAACCTAAGAGAAAAAATAAACACGCTTAACACAACCCAACTACAACAAAACAGTCAACAAGCCACGGCTTTTGCTGGCTACGCCAGCGAATACGCAAACGAAGCAGCTGGAAAATACCGCACAGAACTCTTAAAGGCAAGATTATACTTTACGCGTGTAAGCCAAGCTTATACAGCCTACAAAAACGCCGTAGAAGAAGCCAGAAACACCCATTACATAGACAACCTAATCGAAAAATACCTAAGCTACACAGCTTCAAACGGCAAAACAATAACGGGCAAAGCAGTAGGCATAAACTCCACAACAGCCACATACAACGACACAGCCAGAACATTCACAGTAAACGCAGCCATCACACCCAACGGCAACCAGTTCACCAAAAAAGAAGTCACAATCGACAACCTAGACGGCACAACAACCACAATAGGCTACAATGATTGGCAGAGCTGGGCTGGCGACATACCAGTGGAACACGACAACGAAGGACGCGAATTCAAAGTTTACTACCGCACAGACACCCAAAAAATACACGTAATAGACGACCCAGACAACTACAACCAATCACCAAACTGGACAGTAAGCAACACCACACACTTCCAATACAAATACTACTTCACGTGTTCGCCAAACGAGGAAGTAGCATGGATAGAAGCCATAAACGAATGGCTAAACACAATACAAACCTCAGAAGAAATGCAAAAGCTACACCAATTCCAAGACATATCAAACAACCTAACCTCCGTCATAACACATCCGCATCCGGATAAGCTACCACCACCCCCAACAATAATTGGACCAACATACGCATACAGATTTGACACTCAAGGAAACGTTGTAATGCATAGATTCGCCGCAACCACAACAAACCCAGACAACCACAAAATCCAATACATTTTCGACTGGGGAGACGGCGCAAGAACAATAACAGACTGGCACAACCCAGGCGAAACAGCAGTCGTTTCCCACAAATGCGAAACATCCGCCCCAATAACATATTACCAAGTTAAGGTTTCAGCAATAGACGAAAACGGCGCATGGAGCGGCTGGTCAACAACCCACACAACAGAAATAATCAATAATCATCCAGACTTAGCACGTTATGAATGGGAATGGCCCCAAGTTCCAAGAGATCAAACCCTAGCAATAGCCGGCTACCTACCAGCAGTCACAATCGAAGTAGGAAGTTTCCTACAAGTAAACTACAACCCAATCTTTATGGATTTTGGTCAAGGCTTTGACACATACATCATGTACGAGCCCCTATTCGGCTTTGACCAAGCAAGCGGTCAGCGAATCAATTGGCTTGGCGAAAGCATAAAATGGCTTGACCCCACCACCATAGAGATTAAGCTTCGCAAGAAAGATATTGGCGGCGGCAAATATGCGCCCTACTGGGTTAAAATCACAGATTGGACTGCTTGGGAGGAATATGGCATAAGCGGCGTAGAATATTATAGGCAGATAAACACAACAGATGTTAAATACAGCTTTATGCTTTACGACCAATATGTAGGGTTAAACGGCTTCGCAAACTGCCTAGAAAACGGTTGGAACAGCTTCATAACAGTCGACGACAAAACAATCATCATACACCTAAAACCAGAATACACCTACAGCAACCTAGCATGGCAAACACTAACAAGCAGCTACCTAATAGTGCCAGCGGATGTATGGCAACAAATAAACGCAACTTACCATCCCAACCTTGCGGAATTCATAAACGACTGGACAGATTCGACATTTAGAACCGCCCGCCCAAACTGGCTAATAGCATCAGGCATGTGCTTGCCAATTGAGCACCAAAGAGCAGAACCCCCATACTACGAGCAAATTCCAGGATACACGTTAATGAAGAAGAACCCATTATGGTGGGGCGAAATAATCTTTAAGAGAATGCCAGCGCCAAACTTCATTTTATATATAAGCTATCAATCCCTTGAAATGGCATTAAAAGATTTAACTAATGGAAGAATCTTCGATTGGTATGGTGTCGCATTCGACACGCCATGCATGGACGATACAACATACCTCGACTTCTTAATTAATTACCCATTCTTACATACTTACTTGTATAATCCGCCGTATTATTGCGAAGGCGACTGGTACACTTACTCTACGCAGTATTGGATGCGTTGGCCCCACCAAGACCACCCGCACTTGCCATGCAGCCCCTATGGTGGAAGTAGCCAAACCGCTAA